>VGIO01000152.1 GCA_016867855.1 Calditrichota bacterium | reverse complement strand
TTTTGCACGCGTCGGACGCATTCAGACGCCTGGGTCGGCTTACAATGTGAGCGTTGCTGAAGGCTATGCTTATATTGCGGCTGATTCGGGAGGCGTTCAGGTTGTGGATGTTGCGGACGCTTCACAACCGATTGGGGCAGCGGAATTTATTACTAACGGACGGGCGCGGGATGTGCAGGTAGAAGGCAATTATGCATACATATCGGACCTTGACGAGGGGCTTTACATATTGGATATAAGCGACCCGACTAATCCGCAGGATGCTGTTGGTTATAGTATTGCTACTGCGAGCGGTCAATGTCGTGGTTTGTTTGTTCAGGATGAGATAATATATGTAGCGGACTGGAATCGGGGATTAAGAATTTATGACGCCAGAAATTTAGATAATCCATATCGTATTGGATTTTATTATAATCCAAATGTTTCTGGGTTTGCGAAGGATGTTTATATAGTGGGTAGATATGCCTATTTAGCGCACGGAAGCGCGGATTAAGAGTCATAGATTGTATCAATCTTAGCACGCCAGTCGAAGTCGGCTTTTACGACACTCCAGGCGACGCTCAATCAGTTCATATTGTGGGCAATTACGCTTACATCGCCGATGGCGCGGCAGGACTCTCTATCGTGAATATCTCTAATCCAGCGCAACCTACTTTAGTGGGTCGTTTTGACACCCCCGGTTATGCCTGTAGCGTATTCAAGGAGCGGTATTATGCGTTTATAGCCGATTCCAGCGGCGGCTTACGGATGGTCGATGTGCGCGATCCGTCGCAGCCGGTCGAAGAGGGTTTCTATATTCTGCCGGCGCCGGCGCTGGGGATTACGGTTGAGAACGGACTGGCGTATGTGGCGGATGGAGCGGAGGGGCTATATATCTTTGATGTGTCCGAGTGGGCATTGCCGCAGCCGGAGATTGTGGTCGAACCGACCGGTCTCGATTTTGGGCAGGCGCGCATTAACGAGCGGCGGGCACGCGATATCTTAATTCGCAATACTGGAGATGGCGTTTTAAGCATATCGAATTTAATTACCCATACCAACGCCTTTGCGGTTGAAATCGACGATGGATTTGATATAGCGCCATTGGATAGTCACTTCGTCGAGGTTATATTCATCACCGACCGTTCGGGAGTATTCTTGGATTCACTGACGATAGTGTCTAACGATTTGGACGAGCAGTTTATTCAGGTTCAATTGACTGGGAGAGCTGGTTTGATAGGTTTAGAGGGTATATTTGATACACCAGGTAGTTCATACCAATTAGATATTGAAGGTAACATTCTTTGTTTGGCTGATTTGTATGGAGGGCTTAGAATTTACAATATTCAAAATCGCTGCCAACCACATGAATTATCTAGCATTGGCTTTCCAAATTATGTAACGACTGTCGATGTTGTAGGCAACTATGCTTATGTTGTAACTAATATGGCGGGTTTAAGGGTTGTGGATATTTCAAATCCATCTCAGCCTTGCCAGGTAGGCTTATGGGGTAGCGGTCTTGACTTAAGATGGGTTAGAGTTGTTGGTAATGTAGCTTATTTAACACAATACGGGTTTGGCTTAATATTAGTCGACATCACCAATCCAGCTCAGCCAAATGAAATCATCCGTTATAATAGTCACGGTGAGGCATTGGTGGTCGATGTGGCGGATGGAATTGCCTATCTTGCGAATGGTGTTCAAGGCTTTTTAGTGTTGGATGTATCCGACCCTTATGATATTCAAGAATTATCTCATTTCAACATCCATAGAGCGTTAAGCGTAAGTGTAGAAGGTGAATGCGCCTTTTTAACCGATGAAGGATACAGTATAGAGATATTTGATATTTCAAACCCAGACAATATCAGACATTTAAGTTCCATTTCCCCCGAATATCCACCTTTCGCACCATTTGATGCGAAATTAATTGGATTTCACTTATTTACTTCATTTCAATACGGGTTCTGGATTTATGACATTTCAGACTTAACTCAACCTGCCAGACTTGCACGGTTTGATAACATCAATATTCGGTATTTAGAAGTTATTGGCAATTTTGCATATATTGCAGGAGTGGAAAATGGTTTGTATGTCTTCAATATTTCAGCAATTTTAGGCGATCTACCGAATATCGTAGTATCACCGTTGAGCATTGATTTTGGAGAATTAGTATTAGGTGTGCAACGCGGTCAGCAATTTATAATTAGCAATACTGGCGCGGCAGTTCTCAATGTATCTTCGCTTACTGCTTCCGGGGCGCCGTTCAGCACGGCTTTTATCGGCGCTTTTAATCTTGCTCCGGATTCCAGCTTCAGCGTCGATGTAACCTTTGCTCCTCAGGATACCGGGACTTTCATCGGCGCTCTTACCATCGTCTCCAACGACCCTGACGAGGACACCGTCCGCGTGGCGCTGCAGGGCGTCGGAGTGTCTCAAGAGGTAGAGAACCGTCCGCCGGTGGCGCGTCGTCCGATACCGGACATTGTTGTGGACGAGGATTTTGGACCTTTAATCATTGCGGATTTGGATACGGTTTTTTACGATGCTGACGGCGACAGCCTGATGTTTAGTGTTATTAGCAGCGCCGAGCAGATCATTCCGGGCATTGATGAGTCGGGCTTTTTAACTATCGATGGCACGCTCAACTGGAACGGGGAGGCTGATATTACAGTTCGGGCTGATGATGGGCGCAACGGACAGGACGCCGGCCCAGTGAGGAGTCTGCGGGAAGTCAATGATAGACAAGGAGATATATCTGAGCCGTCTTCCGCTGTGTTCACTCAACAATTCCCAGTTAGAGTCATACTTGGCGGTGGGTCGAGTTCGACGAATATAAGTCAGCCGGTAGCCAATCCGTTACGGCGCGATGCAATTGCGCAACTCGCCTTTACTATCACCGTTCGACCGGTGAACGACCCGCCGGTCTGGACATCAGTTCCGCAGCGGGTAGTAACCGAAGTCGGTGAAGAAATTGAATTCATAATTTCCGGGGAAGATATCGACGGTGATTATCTTACGATTACCGCGAACATTCCACAAGGGGCGAGATTTACTGATAATCACGATGGCAGCGGCGTATTTCGTTGGACGCCGGGTATAAACGATGCCGGCGAGCATACGGCGCAATTCACATTGTCGGACGGTCATATTTCGATTCAAGCAACGGTAACTTTCAACATTGGCGGTTCGCCGTGGGAAGCGCCTGAGCCTAACGACTGGCCGTATGTGCTAAATATCGGTTCGGTAACAGTTTATCCGGTCTTTGGTCGTTCAGGACCATTGGCGGCGCGCAGCTGGATAGGCATCTTCCGTCCTGACAGCAGTTGTGTGGGATTTGTTCGCTGGGAGGGCGAGCCGATGCAGTTATTTGCTGCGGGCGACAATCCATTTACTGAGGATGTTGTAGAGGGCTTCCTGGAAGGCGAGTCGATTCATTTACGCGTTCTGGATGCGGCTAGTGGAATTGAATATTTAGCCCGACCTAACTTTCTTGTGGAGGGGCAGCCTCGGACCTTTAGGACTAATTATTATGCCAGTGTCAGCATCAGCGCTGGCGCGACCTTTGTAGCGACAGTGCCCACGACGAACTATACGCCGGTCTATAATAACCGCCGTGAGACACATTCGATTTTAGTTCGTTCGGCGACTATAAATGAACAATCGCTTGAAATCGGCGATGAAGTCGCGGTTTTAACGCCAAATGGACTTTGTGTGGGCGCCAGCGTTTGGATCGGTTTTATGCATCTTGGCTGGTTGCAACAACCACAGATAGGTATAATTGCCCGCCCGGACGATGATGCGACGCAGGCGATCGATGGTTTCCGTCCGGGACAAAACATTAGATTCTATATATGGGACCATTCGTCTAATACTCCCCTGCGGGCTGAAGCCACTTATGTGATGGGGCCGGAGGAATTTACGCTCGATGGAATTTCGGTGGTCGATGTGCGTGCTGAAGGCCGCCGTGAACAGCATTGCCACTTGCGCGGCAACTGGCAGATGGTCTCGACAAATTTAGTCGGTCTCGAAGAGGTCGATATACCGCGGATAATGGCAAACATTGTAGCGGACCGCAATTTAGTTATTGTTAAAGACCAGGATGGACGTTTTTACTTACCGGTGTGGGGTTGGAATGGTATTCCCCAATGGTATACCGAGCAAGCATACCAGTTAAAAGTCAATAATACAGATACATTAGTATTCAGCGGCACCGGGCGCGTGAACGAACAGCAGCCTATACCGTTACGGAACGGCTGGAGCCTCGTCGCGTATTATCCAAACGATACCTTAGATGCGGAAGTTGCGTTCGCTAATATTATAGGTGAGCGGCAGGGAATGCCTGGGCGCGATGAAGGCACGGGAACTTTAATCATCGCCAAAGACGATATAGGCAATTTCCTTCTAAATCTGCCGCAGTTGGGCATCTTTTTCAATGGTCTGCCGCCGCTGGCGCCGACTAAGGGTTATCAGGTCAAAGTTGACGACCAGGTCGATTTTATCTGGAATGTTGCGCCGTGCAATGACGCTGCAACTGGCTCGTCTCGTTTTATACCATCTACTTTGAAATTCTACCATCCACCTGCGGGGACCGGAGCGAATATGTCGCTATTGGTGCGTGGTATATCGAATACGGCTCGGAATTGTGAATTAGGCGTCTTTGCAGGCGAACGGTGTATCGGCGGGGTAGTGTTAGATAATCAAGGTCCTTGGGGAACTCCGCTTTGGGGGGACGATATATCGACTTCTGATGTTATCGAAGGCGCCAAGCCTGAAGAGCCGCTCGTTTTCCGTCTCTGGGATGGCGTCGCCGAAACAGCAGTCCAACCCGAGTTTATCCAGGGTGCGCCGGTCTATAGCATTGACGGGATTACAATAGTGTCCTTCGGAACGGTTGAAATTCCGCTTCAATTTGGAATTCTTGCGGCTCATCCGAATCCTTTTAACTCTTCGACTGCTATTCAGTATCATCTCGACAAAGAAGCGCATATATCGCTTAAAATTTACGCTATCTCCGGCCGCCGGCTCCAAACCTTAGTGGATGAACTCCGGCCGGCCGGGCGATATACATATCATTTTTCAGCGCAAAGCCTCGCTTCCGGCGTCTATATCTGTAAATTGAGCGATGGTTTGCGCTCTGATTCCCACAAAATCATCATTATTAAATAAACGGTATTCCAATGAAACTGCTCAAAACAACCGTCATCAGCCTGTTATTAATCGTCAGTGCAGGCTATGCCCAACATTTTCAATTCAGAATCACCGGCGAGAACGCCTCTATTTTAGTGCAAAATGCCTTTATCGACGGCACAAGACTTGTGGTCAACGATGAAATCGGCGTTTTTACACCGGGCGGGCTTTGCGCTGGCGGCAGCCGTGTGGCTCAAGGCCAAATAGCAATTCAGGTCATTCCTTATGGCGATGATGAATGGACGCAGGAAATAGACGGCTTTCGAGCCAATGAAGTCTTCGCTTTTCGTATCTGGGACGCTTCAGCGCAGGTGGAGTCGCCCGCAACACCAGACCGATATTTAAATCAGTTTGGACAGCCGGTAATAGGCCGATATTCGGTCAATGCCGTTTTTATTGTTCCTAATCTTAATGCCATCAGTCCTAACCGACCGCCGGTTCTGGCAGAGATTGGACCGCAGTTGGTCGATGAAGGCGCGACTTTAAATATCACACTACAAGCCTCGGATCCGGATAACAATGCTCTAACATTCAGCGCTCAAAATCTACCGGCCGGCGCATCGCTGCAAGATGACCAATTCACCTGGACGCCGAGTTACGACCAGTCTGGTGAGCATAGCGTTACTTTTCGGGTAACGGACGATGGGGCGCCGCCGGCTTTCGATGAGGAAACCGTCGTGATAACCGTCCGAAATGTTAATAGAGCGCCGGTTTTACAGTCTATTCAACCACAATCAGTTCGCGAAGGTCAACTATTGACTATTCAATTATCAGCGTCAGACCCGGATAATGATAATTTGTATTATTCAATGACTGACGCGCCTGAAGGCGCAGGTTTAGATGGCGCTGTTTTCAGTTGGACGCCGAGTTACGACCAGTCTGGCGAATGGACTATCCGCTTTATGGCGACTGACGATGGCGAGCCGAATCTATCAGACGAAAAAACAGCGGTTATAACCGTGGAGAATGTCAATCGGGCGCCGGAGTTAGCTCAAATCGGTAACAGAGAGGTCAATGAAGGCGCGGTTTTGGAATTCGATTTGTCAGCCGATGACCCGGACGGCGACCAATTATCCTATAGCGCTGAAAATCTTCCAGATGGCGCTTTTTTAAATATCAACCGATTTGCTTGGACACCGAATTACTCTCAATCTGGGGAATATCAGATGACTTTCAGAGTAACAGATAATGGTTCACCGAATCTGAGTGATGAAGAGGTTGTAATTATCACTGTTGCGAATGTCAATCGACCGCCGGTGTTGGCGGGGATTGGCAATAAAGAGGTCGATGAAGGCTCGGTTTTGGAATTTGATTTGTCAGCCAATGACCCGGACGGCGATGCAGTAACTTATTCAGCGTTTAATTTGCCAGAAGGCGCGATACTCGAAGCGGGTCGCTTTCACTGGCAGCCGACTTATGACCAAGCCGGTGTGTATGAAGTTACTTTTCGCGTGACCGATAACGGGCAGCCGGCATTATTTGATGAGGAAACGATAACTATCACTGTTCGCAATGTTCAGCCTCCAGAACAGTTGCATTTTCAATTCAGAATCACCGGCGAGAGCGCTTCAATATTAGTGCAAAATGCGTTTATCGCTGGCGAGCGATTAGTGGCTAACGATGAAATCGGCGTTTTTACGCCAGACGGGCTTTGCGCTGGCGGCAGCCGTGTGGCGCAAGGCCAAATAGCAATTCAGGTCATTCCTTATGGCGATGATGAATGGACGCAGGAAACAGACGGCTTTCGAGCCAATGAAGTCTTCGCTTTTCGTATCTGGGACGCTTCGGCGCAGCGAGAAATACCTGCTGCGCCAGACCGATATTTGAATCAGTTTGGGCAGCCGGTAACAGGCCAATATTCGGTCAATGCCATTTTCATTATTCCCAATCTTAATACAATTCAACAAAATCGGCCGCCGGTGTTAGCCGGTATAGGCAATCGTGAGGTGGATGAGGGCAGCGAGTTGCTCATCGAGTTATCGGCGTTTGATCCGGATGATGACGAATTGACCTTCAGCGGGTTTGACTTGCCGGCGGGTTCAGCGTTGGCGGGTAATGTATTTCATTGGACGCCTGATTATGGTCAAGCAGGTAATTATGCGGTGACTTTTAGAGTTACAGACGATGGGACGCCGAACTTATCGGACGAAGATACGATAGTGATAACGGTTGGAGATATCAATCGTCCGCCGGTGTTAGCCGGCATAGGCAATCGTGAGGTGGATGAGAGCAGCGAATTGCTTATAGAGTTAACGGCATCCGATCCGGATGATGATGGATTGACTTTCAGTGGGGTTGACTTGCCGGCAGGTTCAATGTTGGCGGGGAATGTCTTCCGTTGGACGCCGAGTTATGATCAAGCAGGTAATTATGCGGTGACTTTTAGAGTTACAGACGATGGGACTCCTAACTTATCGGACGAAGAGACGATAGTGATAACGGTTGGAGATATCAATCGTCCGCCGGTGTTAGCCGGCATTGGCAATCGTGAGGTGGATGAGGGACGAGAGTTGCTTATAGAGTTATCGGCGTTCGATCCGGATGATGATGGATTGACTTTCAGTGTAGTTGATCCGCCGGCTGGTTCATCGCTGGCGGGGAATGTCTTCCGTTGGACGCCGGATTATGGTCAAGCGGGTAATTATGCGGTGACTTTTAGAGTTACAGATGATGGGACGCCGAATTTGTCGGACGAAGAGAGGATAGTGATAACGGTTAATAATGTCAATCGTCCGCCGGAGTTGGCTGAAATTGGCAATCGTGAGGTGGATGAGGGGCGTGAGTTG
>VGIO01000151.1 GCA_016867855.1 Calditrichota bacterium | reverse complement strand
AGACTCTACGACAACGCAAACTCGCGGCTTCTGGACACTATCCGCACTAACCGCTGGGGCGAATACCAGTTTGGCGGGCTGACGCCGCGGACCTACAGAGTATCACCCTCCACAGCGGCTTATCGTGTCATCCCGGCTAATCGGATTTTCACGCTGGAGACGGACAGCGCCTTTATCGATGTCGATTTCTTATTCGCGCCAATACGCGGGACAGCGAACGTTCAGGGCTATGTTTATCATCAAGCTGAGGCAGTTAAGAATGCGACTGTCTATCTACGCAACCTGGAGACCGGCGTGCGGTTGACGAAGACGACCAACGACAGCGGAAAGTTCGCGTTCACAGAGGTCGATGCGCCATCGCCTTACCGTCTGCGGGCGTTGGTTGAGAACCGCGGCGAAGCGATATCCGACACTTTCATACTAACCATCGACGCTATAGTGTCCAGAAATCTCATCTTTCCGGCGGGTGTTATCCGGACGAGATTACTGGACGCCAACGAGCGGCCGATTGTCGGGCGACGAATTTGGATATACGGCGTCGATGTCCCTTATAACGCCCAATTTTTCTCGGATGTAGATGGTCGGGCCCAAACCGATAACTGGCTGGCGCCGGGGCGGTATAATGTCGTGCCGCAGGCGCTGCTGGGCTTTCTGCCGCCATCGCCGGTTGAAATAACTTTAGGCTTGAATCAGACCCGAGAAGTCGTCTGGCATCTCGGCTGGGCTTTTAGTCCACCGCCGCCGTTCAATCTCGATGACAGCGCGCGCGTGGCAGTTAATGTCCCTTCGACTATATCGGTAGCCGACGCCGGATTGTTCTGGCGCGATATCGGCAGTCTGGAGTTCAAATCCAAGCCGCTGCACCGGGCCGGCGGCGGAATGCCCGCAGCGCCGACGCGCGGCTTGCGCAACGTCGGAACCGAGGGGACAACTGGCGCCGACGCAACTGTCACCTATTTCGAATATATTCCAGCGCAATTCCGCAGCGGAACGGTAACTTACTATTTGCAGATAACGACGACCGACGGCTTCCTCTTCGGCGGACCTGAAACAGCGCAGGATATAACTATCACTGCCATTGGCGTCCTTGACAGACTGGTCTTCTCGCGCACCCAATCAGCCTTGCCGCCGCGCCTCGGCGTGCCGATTAAGATGCATATCATCCCACTCGATAACGCCAATAACGACCTCACACAGCGGATGCAGACCGAAGGCGTTTATCAGTGGTGGGAATCAGGCACAGGTTTAGGCTTGCTCGTCGTTGACTCTCAAGACTCCACGACCGCAACTTATACACCGGAGGAGGTCGGGCCAACGCGCATCGGCGTTACCGTCTCGCAAACGATTGGACACAATGTCATAGCAATTCGGGATACGACATCCTTTGCCTGGACGAACAGCCTGATACCGCTGCGGGAATTGAATTTGACCGGCAGCGTTCAGGAAATTGTCATCGCCGGCGATTCGGTTAAGTTCACCGTTACGGCTATAGATACTGGTGGGTCGCTGATGGCTATTCTGCCTACCTGGCAATCGATGCCGTCCATATTAGGTTCGTTTAGATCTGTTCCTTATAGTATGGAAACCTGGTATCGAACTTTCCCACACCGCATCGGCCGCGCCCGCATTACCGCGCTGGAAAGTTTGACCGGTGTCAGCGCCGGTTTTAACGAAGACAGCCCGGACCATTCCAAGCGCGGTCTCTCAATCCAAGGCAAAATCACTGGCGGCGGCGCTGACAGCATCACCTTCGAGGACGGCGAGGGATTCGCCGTGACCATCCCGCCAGGCGCTTACCGTCAAGGCAGAGTGGCTAAAATTAGTATAGTGAAATCGGCGTTGCCGCCGGTTATGCGTCTATCGACTAAATATGAGACGGCTTCGCAAGGCTATGAACTCAACGCCGATGTCGAACCCGAAGTCGGTCCGCGCTTTCGTTTTCAACTGCCGATACCGCCGGGGATTTTCGTTCCCAAGCCGCAGGTCGGTATTTGGGACGAAGCCAGACTGGAATGGATATTGGACACAACCGCCGTATTTAGCGCCGACAGCGCTGCAGTTTTAGTCGATTTGAACCAGCTCATCGGCTTGTATGTGATACTGAATTCGAGTCAGGAACTCGGCATCCACCATCTTGCCTTTAGGCCTAATCCGTTTTCACCGTCGGCTTCCAATGGAATGTCGGTCGAATTCATCCTGTCCAGCAACGCTGCCGAAACACCGCTTGTGTCGGTGAAAATCTATAACATTGTGGGGGAGTTAATCCGCAGCCTATTGGAAAACAGGCCGTTAGCCAAGGGCGAATACAAGCGCGGCAGCGGGCAGGAGATAATTTGGGACGGACTGACAAACGATCACCGAATGGCGCGCAACGGTCGCTATATCGTCGTTGTAACGGCTGAAGATCCGTCCGGTGAAGCCAAGCAGGTCGGCGCCGCCGCGCTTGTGAAGTGAGACAGTCATACGACTAATTTTACCTGCTGCGTCAGATATTCGACGCTTGACATTGAAATTTTAAATATCGCATTCAAATTCTTATCAGGAAAATCGCAATGAAGCGAGCAGAATTTTCAGCGTGCGTCTTTACCGTTGCGTTAATGGCTTTTAATCCCGCCGCATCGCTGAATGCGGCTGATTTATCCGGCCGCGCCGGCGCTTTTGCGGATATTGGGCTGGGCTTGCGTCCGCTGGGTATGGGCGGCGCATACAGCGCCTTGGCAGCGGATGAAAACGGCGCGCGCTGGAACCCGGCGATGTTGGCTGAAGTTGAAGATTACTTGGCTGGCTTCTCTTATGTGCGCCAGTTCAACCTAATCGCTTATAATTATCTTGCGATAGCCGCGCCGGATGTCTATAAAGGCATTGGCGCCGGCGCTTTCGTCATCGACTCCGGTGATGAAGTTTATAATGAGACGACCATCGGTTTGGGCTTTGGCGTGCCGCTGGAGGAATTCGGCAGCCCGCTCGCATTGAACGCTGGCGCGGCGCTGAAGATCCTCTCCGTCGACTATGGACGCGACACCGAAGGCGGTCCTGACCGCGTGCAAGGCACGGCCTCCGGCTTCGGCGTTGATTTAGCGCTGCAGTGGCGTCTCTCCGACGAAGCGTCCGCCGCGCTGGTGATGCGCGACCTACTTAACACCCTCAATTGGAAGCGTGAAATCGAAGGCTCGCAGCCGTCGTCAGGCAGTTACACGGAAGGCTTGACCCGCGCCATTGTGTTCGGATTTGCCTACACGCTGGATGTCGCTGCCTTTTCAGCGGAATACAAACCCGGACTCTATGCTGATACCAATGACCGGCTGACCATCGGCACGGAATTTACTTTCTGGAAAGCCTTCAAAGCCCGCATCGGGATGGCGCAGGATATGGCTGGCGCCGACCGCAACCGCTGGGTAACCTTCGGGATGGGACTCGATTTGGCTATGGAATTCGTAGGTCCTATAAAGCAGGTCAAGTTCGGCTACTCGCTATTGATGCACGATATCGATTCTTCGCCGCGCGTCGGCCTCACCCTCGGCTGGTAAGTGGCGCGGCGCGTTCCAAATAGGTCGATTGCCAAAGCCCGCGCCTATGCACGGGCTTTGATATTCATAATAACCGTATTCGCTGTCGAGATCTATTCTCAAGTCCCAATCTTCGATGCCGAGCGTGCCTATTTGGATTTAATAACGCAATGCTCATTCGGCCCGAGAGCGCCGGGTTTGGAAGGGCATAAGCGCTGCCGGTTCTGGCTGGTTGAACAACTGCGCGCCGCGGGAGGGGAGGTTTTGGAGCAGCATTTTAAGATGCGCCATCCGCTCTCCGGTGTCCAAGTCAAACTGACGAATATCATAGCCCGCTTCGACGGCGCTGTAGGCAAGCCGTTAATGTTATGCGCGCATTGGGACACCCGCCCGATTGCCGACTATGAAGCAAAGCTGGAAGACCGCGTGAAGCCGATATTGGGCGCCAACGACGGCGCATCCGGCGTGGCAGTGCTGTTGGAGATAAGCCGGTTAATAGGCGCGCAGAGTCCGCCGCTGCCGATTTTAATCGTGCTTTTTGACGGCGAAGATATGGGCCGCATAGGACAGAGCGAAGAATACGCCCTCGGCTCGCGCTATTGGGCGGCGCATCAGATACCCGAGCCTCCGGCGGAAGCGATTCTCCTCGATATGGTCGGCGATGTAGATTTATCGTTTCCGATGGAATTGTTCAGCCGGATGGAGGCGCCGCAGTTGTGCCAAAGGCTGTGGACGCTGGCGGCTAATCTCGGCTTGCCGGCATTTGTGGAACAACCGGGCCCCGCAGTCGAAGACGACCATCTGCCGCTGCTGAGAGCCGGCCTGCCGGCGGTGGACATTATCGATTTCGACTATCCATACTGGCATACGCTCGCTGACACGCCCGACAAATGCGCGCCAGAAAGCCTGGAGCAAGTCGGAAGACTTCTTTTACATTATATTTATGATAGGTAGGCTTTGGGCTTTAGGCTTTAGGCTTTAGACTTTAGGCTTATCATCATCATCATTGTCCATTTTGAAATTTCAAGTCATCGGAGGTTAAAATGCACAAATTCAAACTTTATCATTTATCGATTATCATCATTTTCACCACCGGTTTGTCCTTGACTACCTATGCCTTGCAATACCGGTTGGTGAATAATTGGAATAACCAGGTCACATTTGAAGGCGGCCGCACCGAGTTCGAATTCGCCGACATCGATGACAACGGCTGGGTGGATTTTGTGTCCATCGGCGACCACGGCTCACCGAACATCAACGCCCGCGAACAAGGTATAATGACCTTCTTCAACGGCGGGCAGGGCGTGCAGTGGACTATCGTTATGGACGGTAATTTCGGTTACGGCGGCATCGCCGTCGGAGATGCCAACAACGACGGTCGCTGGGACGCCGGTTATGCGATGCACCATCCCTACAACCAACAGAGCGACTTCGGCAATCAGATGATAGAGGTCGCGTTGGGCGATGGCTCAGGGCGAAATTGGCGGCCCTGGGACGACGGACTGGCTGTCGCTCGGCAAGGCGACGACTGGTATGGAATGTTCGGCGCCGATTTTGGTGATTTCGACAACGATGGTCTGCTCGACATCGCTGCTAATTCATTCGGCTCCGGCACTGGAATGCACATCTACCGTAACAACGGCGATGGAAGCTGGCGCGATGTGCATTACTTTTTCGGCCGCAACAACTCCGATATGCACATCAATTTCTGCGACTTGAACAACGACGGCAACCTCGATGTCGCGGCTGCGCTGCACAACCATTCACTCTTCTTTGGCGACGGACGGGGAAATTGGGAACAACCGCCGCTGGACGGGCTGCCGGAGCAGCCCTTTTTCGGCTACTTGCAGGGCGGCGATGTCGGTGATGTGGACGGCGACGGCGCCGACGATATCGCCTTCTGCAATTCGCAATATGGGATGGAGGTTTATAAGTTCGACGCGGACAACCGGCGCTGGGTAAGTCTGGGCAGCGGGTTGCCGCGCCAAGCCAACTATTACTATATGCTCGACCTGTGCGATATGGATGGCGACGGCTGGTTGGACATCGCTGCCTCGGCGCCGGGCGGCATAGAGGTCTGGCTGCAACGTCCGCAGGGTGACCCGCGCTGGGTGCGCGACGCCCAGATAGCCTTCAATAACTACATTCGCTGTAACGCGTTGCGCGCCGGCGGCGATGTTGACCACAACGGACTTCCCGATATAGTGGCGCTGGTCAATGTCCGTGTCGGAATTATGAACGACATCAATAACCTTAACCTGCTGCTCGAAACCAGCGAGCCTCAGCAGTTGCGCATTCGGGCGGTCGAACCACGCGCTAATCGAATGCTGCACGTCGGAGCGGCGCGTTTCATCGATTGGATTAGCGCCGTCCCGGAAAATGGCCCCGGACGCATTGATATCGACTTCTCGACGCGCGGTGAAAACGGTCCCTGGACGCCGGTTGTGGCAGACTATCCCAATCGTGGTCGCTGCCAATGGCGCGTGCCGAATGTCCTGTCGCGTGACTGCCGCCTTCGCTATCGATTGACGGTCGGAAACGAGACTATCGAAGTTATAGGTCCGGCTTTCACTATCTCCGGTGGTCGAATGGCGCCGTTCTTAGAGGTCAGCCCACCGCGCTTGGATTTTGGTATAGTGGAGGATGAGGAATCGCAGAATCTGTTTATATTGAACAGTGGTCTGGCGAATTTTGAGTTTATTTCTTATGAATTCGCTGTCGGCGAGGCTTTCGAATGCGAACCGCCGCGGCTGACGCGAGAGGTGTTGCCCGAACCCGGCGACACTCTGACCATAACGGTCATCTGCCGCCCGCCTGCGGAAGGGTTTTGGAGCGATACGCTGCGGTTCGATTCGGATGGCGGAACGGCTCAGGTCGTCATTATCGCCAGGACGCCTAATGCGGTCGGACCACGACTGGAATGGGAGTCGGACACCTTGCATTTCGGCCGGTTGCACATTGACTCGCTGCGAATATTAGCGGTGAAACTTTATAGCCGCGGCGACACCGACGCTCTGTGCAACATCGCTGGTTCACCCGGCGGCGTCTTTAGGTGGGATGCTGTGCCGCGGCGCATTTTGCCGGTCGGCGACTCGCTGCAAGTTCAAGTCTCGTTCCTGCCCATTCTCCCGATTTCCTACAACACGGCTTTAGCGGCTGAGTATCAACTCGGCGCGGCGATTCTCCCGGCAGTAGGAACCGGCTTTGGTCGACCGATGCTGATTGTCTGTCCAGATACTTTGGACTTTGGACGCGTATTAGTGCGCGATATCGTAACGTGCAATGTATGGATTGCCAGCGTCGGCGATGAAGATGCCCGAGTGTCTATTTTGTCTCCGCAAGGCGCGGCTTACCGCTGGAGCGCTGTTAATGATACTGTCCTTGCCTTTGGAGATACATTGCACGTCGATGTTCAATTCCAGCCTCAGTTGGCCACAATGATAACAGGTTTGATGCGCATTATTTATCAAATTGAGGAATTGCAGGTCGAACTGCGCGGCGAGGGCTTTCGAGGTCCATTGGTAGAAACTTCGTCTGATACGGTTGATTTCGGCGATGCGAATATTAATTTCAGTATTCGAAGGGATTTAATATTGCGCAACCGGAGTTTCGTCGATGCAGTTGTATCTATTCCCCCTTCGCGAGCCTCTGAATTCCAATGGCAGCGATTAGATACAGTAATCATCCGTTCTCGCGACTCGCTCACACTTCCGCTCTACTTCACGCCGCGGGCGAATGGCGAGTATTTCACCCAAATGGAAGTCATCTATCAAGACAACCGGCTCGAAGTCTTTCTATTTGGGAGGGGACATACGGAATGGGGAATTTCGCGAGAGGAAAGTGCGATTTTATCGGATTTAGCGCTTAATCTCGCGCCGAATCCGTTCAACAAGTCGATTACCATCGTTTACTCGCTGCCTACTGCGACGGAAGTGAGTCTGAAAATTCTCAATTTAAACTGCCGTGAAGCCGCGCTGATTGAGCGGAGTTTCAAGCCGGCCGGCGTCTATCGCCAGGTCTGGAGCGACCCTAATCTGCCCGCAGGCGTTTATTTCTGCCGCTTGCAGGCGGGAAGGCTGCATAGAACGGCAAAAGTAGTTTTGGTTAAATGATATTCATAAGATGTCCAACGTATAGAATAATAGTATATAATCGATTGTGCTAGTGCCTCGTTGCAAAAGAAACTGGCGTTATAGATAGACAGGAGGACAGGCGTCCCTGCCTGCCACTTTGCAGCCATATCTCTCGGGACAGGCAGGGACGCCTGTCCATTTTACAGCCATATCTCTCGGGACAGGCAGGGACGCCTGTCCTCCTGTCCGACATACTGGAAGCCATTAATGCAAGTGAACACTAGAGTGTTAAAAATCAATCCATAATTCAAACGACCGGTGAAAAAGTCTCACAATATCTTATTCATTTTATTCCTGCATTTTTCAGTTTCATTTGCCGAGCCGAACACCGGTTCTATC
>VGIO01000150.1 GCA_016867855.1 Calditrichota bacterium | reverse complement strand
GTCGATTCGACCGGGGGCGGAGGTGGCGTTTGGCGTAGCGCCATTCGAGCCGGAGGACAGGCGTCCCTGCCTGTCCTACCGGTGGCAAGTGGACCAAGTGGACCTAGTAGACGAAGATTCATCTGAAGTTCGGCTGGTTTTCCCGAATAGAGGCAGGTTTGAGGTCGGAGTGTTTGTGGTGGATTCGGTTCAAGTTGACAGCCTGCATTGGGAACTTGCCGAGACCGACAGCCAGCGTTGGACAGTTAATGTTGCAATGCCCGATTGGATTGTTCACTCCAAATTCCAAATTCCAAATTCCAAATTCGATATTGCGCCTAATCCGTTCAACTCGCTGACAGAAGTAAGGTTTGAACTTGAGCAGACTGGCGATGTTAAGTTACAGATGTTCGATATTAACGGGAGGTTAGTGCGGAAGCCGGTCGATGGTTGGCTGGAGGCGGGGAGGCATTCCATCGCCGTGGAAGGCCGCGACTTGCCGGCGGGGATATATATATTCAGATTGAAGACGGAACATAATACAATTGCCAGGAAGGTGGTTTTAATGAGGTAGAAGAAATCACAACGGATAGAACGGATGAAACGGATAGCCTTGAAACTTTTATCCGCTTTATCCGCTGTGAATTATCATAACTCAACCACTCATTTAATTGCGCCGGCGGGGATAAACAAGCGCTGCATCCCGATGCAGTCGAATGTGATAACCCTGCCCTGGCTGCAGTGTATTTAGATTGGCGAAGTCCCAGGCTGGCAGATAGAAACGACCGTGGGCGTCTTTGATGATATGTAGAGCGCCCGCATCGACTAAGATTTGGCAGGCATCTTTGACCGGCATCTGAAAATCCGGCAAATAGGACACAATCTGCCAGCCAGCATGCAGAGCTATAGGCTGGGTATAATGCGCCAACCGGCCTTCGAGCCATAAGGTATCCGGACGCAGGACGCGCACCTGATAGCCGGCAAGATAATCCCAGTAAGGAATATTGTTGAAAAACGCCTCCGGCGCGTAGAACCTCCCCTGCCCGTCTTTGACAAGGGAAAGATTTCGACGTTGAACTAGATCTCTAAAAAATTCCGTGAAGATATCGGTCGGCGCTATCTGAATATTGGCGGAAATCGTATTCCAACCCTGACGCAGGGGAATAGCCAGCCTGACCTGCGATGGTCGAACTAATTCCAACGCCGCTCGACCATCGGGAATGCCCCAGCCGAGCAGCGTGTCAGGTTCGTCGCGGTTATGGGAGGCGTTCCGCAGGGCTTCGCGTAGTGTAACCGGCGTCAAATAGGGATTGCTTTGAATGAGCAGCGCGCAAAGTCCGGCGATTGCCGGGCAGGAAAAGGATGTCCCCAACCCGGCGCCGTAACCATTTTGATTGCGCGACGAAGCGAATATCGTCCCGTTGGCGTAAGTAGTAAAATCCGGCTTGATGCGCCCATCGTAAGTCGGTCCGTGAGACGAAAACGCTGCCAAAGCGCTGTCGCGGTTCGTCCCGCCGATGCTGAAAACCATAAGACCATCGGCCGGCGTCCCCATTTTATCGTTGGGGTAGTCATTCATTCCCGAGTTGCCGATGGAATTCACTATCACGATCCCCACCTCAGCCGCGCGGTCGGCAGCAAGCGTCGTCACACCGTGCCGACCGTCGAGTTCCTCATAATCATACCATTCACCGTAGCCCAGCGAGGACGATACCACATCGACGCCTAATTCATCCATCCATTCCACCGCTGCGACCCAATGGTCTTCCTCTATTTGACGCTCCCACTCGGTATTTTCGGTTTTTGCCAATATATAGGAAGCCTCCGGGGCGATGCCGACCAGTCGCCCCTGGTCGAGACCGCCGATAATCGACAGCGTCTTTGTGCCGTGATCGCCGCGGCCGCGATCCTCACCATCGTCAACATCGTCGTCGCCGTTCACAAAATCGTGCGCGGCAACGATATCTATATGTCGGAAACAATTATGTTCCAAATTGTCGAATCCGGCGTCGCACATACCTATTAAGACGCCGCGTCCGCGCCAGCCCCAATTATGCAAATAAGGAACATTCAAAAAAGCCGCCTGCCGCAGTCCATTGCCGTAATCGTAAAAATCATCGCGCCGCGGTTCTAAAGGCGGCGGTATCTCGACTTCAGGTTCAGGGATTGGCGGACTAAAGCGCGCTACCGGTTCGACCCTGCGGACATAAGGCTGATGGCGAATTTGCTCAACCTGCGCGGCGGTTAAGTCAACGCTGGCGGCATTCAACCAGCGTGAAATGTGCCGTATTTTATGCCCGGCTAGCGCTTCGACACCTGATACATATTCAGCCGCCGGCGGCAAGTCGCGCTCGCTGACTGCCCCGGTCTCACATTTTGCCCGACGCGCCAGACTCCGTAATGTAATTGTTCGCTCCCAAGTCGTTATTTTATTTGTAAGGTCCGACGGAGAGGCAATGCCTTTATCGATGAAAAAAATCCAATATGGCCGGGGTGAATCAGCCGTAGTCGATTGCGCCGATACTAGGCAGACGAAAGCGATGACGGCTATTTTTAACAGTCGAGCAGACATACTTTTATTGGTCGTATGACGAACGCTTTTTAAGGCTTGGGTGAAAGAGAGATTCCTCATAAGTTATACGCAAAAATATTACCAAACGAGATAATTGTAAAAGTGTTGGATTTATTAACTGATGGCAAGGTGGACGCCCTCATCCGCCGCATTCTATGCTTGGTTTTCGGCGGACGAGGGCGTCCGCCTTGCTATGGTCCGAGTTTTCTGGATTTATCATCACCTTTGCAATAACTCACAGAATTTGTGAATTTTATTTCATCACCATCATCATCATTCTTCCGGGTTGACATAGACAGTGCCGGCGCGGGCTTCGCGCACGGCGGCAATCAACCGCGCGCGATGAGTTTCGTTTTTTACGAAATCGATGCGCGCAGCGTTGACAATCAGCAGCGGCGACCGGTCCCAATGGATGAAAAAGCGGTTGTAAGTTTCGCAAAGACTCTGTAGATAATCGATATTTAGCGAGCGCTCGTATTCAAGATCGCGGATGCGAATGTTAGTGAGCAGCCTTTCTGGCGGGGCTTGCAGATAGACGACCAGGTCGGGTTCGGGGATATCGCCGGCCAAGGCTTCCGCCAGATTTTGATATAAAGCGAATTCACGGTCTTCGAGATTGAGCGCGGCAAAGATGCGGTCTTTGTCGAATAGATAATCCGCAATGATGGTGCGGTTGAACAGCGACCTTTGCCGCAGGTCGGCCATCTGGCGATGACGCGAAAGCAGAAAGGTGATTTGGGTCTGCAAGCCCCAGCGGCGTGGATCGCGATAAAAATCCATCAGAAACGGATTGGCAGCCGGTTCTTCAAGGATGAGTTCAGCGTCTAATTCCTCAGCTAAAATGCGCGCCAGTGAAGTCTTGCCGACGCCGATGCCTCCTTCAATCGAGATAATGCTGCCGGACGGCAAACTCATTTGGATTCCTTAAGATTAAATAGTCTCACCCAGCTGTCATCGAGGCATTTGTCCAAAGCCTCGTGGACGGTTAGGTTTTTCACTGGAATATATCGGTCGGGAATGAGGTCGCACAGGGGAACGAGGGCGAAACGACGCTGCGTCAGACGCGGATGTGGAATGGTAAGTTGCAGCGAATTGACAACCCGCTCGCCGAACAGAAGAATGTCCATATCCAACTCGCGCGGTCCCCAACGTTCTCGTCCCGGTTGACGGCCGGCTTCCCGTTCAATAGATAATAGTTTCTTATGCACCGCCAGCGGCGCAAGATTGGTATAAATACAGACAGCGCAATTGAGAAAAGGTCCTTGTTCGACCGGACCCCAAGGCCGGGTCTCGTAAATCGGACTTGAGGTGATTTGTCCGTCCAATGACAGATTGCGCAGCCGCTCTAGACCGAAAATTATATTAAAATAGCGGTCGCCGAGGTTGCTTCCGAGACATATATAGACAGATTCGCTCTGAGTATTAGCCTTATGCCGCTCCATAGACAGCCTCATTATGCACTACGGTTGACTTCGACCTCGGCGCCGGCGTGAATTCCCAGCAGCAGAGCATTGGGTTTGCGCACTGTTACCCGCACTTGAACGGAGGGATACGCGCCGATAATCCGGTCAGCAATGGACTGTGCCAGGGCTTCCAATAAATAACGTCGCGCGCCGCTCATAATCTCTGCTGTAATCTGATAAATCCACTCGTAGTCTATAGTCTCGGCAAGATTATCGCTCAGCCCGGCCGATTGCAGATCGCAACCGACTTCGACATCGACTTCAAACCGCTGCCCCTGCACTGCCTCATCCGGTCTTAATCCGTGGTAATTATGAAAAACAAGATTTTTTAAGCGAATATAGTCCATAAATAATTTAGTCTTGCTTGTATAGCGGGATTAATCCCGTCATTCAGATTGTATATCATCAAATCAGCGCCCCAAGATAAGCCATAATCGCCCGCCGCAAGCCATCCAAGTGATAGCCGCCTTCCAGCAGCGATATTATGCGCCCTTCGGCGCTATGTTCAGCCATCTGTCTAATCCTTTCACCGATAGCGCGAAAGCCTCCGGTTGTCAAGCGCATCCCGCCCAACGGATCCGAAATGTGCGCGTCAAAGCCGGCTGAAACAAGCATAAACTGCGGCGCGAAATCGTTCACACGTGGCACGACTTGGGTGTCAAAGGCTTTTAAATAAATATCATCGCCCACTCCCGCAGGCAGCGGGATATTCAAAGTAAATCCAACGCCGGCGCCCGCTCCACAATCATCGCCGCGCCCCTTGTTATATGGAAATAGGTTATCACGGTGCAGACTTACATAAAAAACCGACGGATCTCCCCAGAATACTGCTTCCGTTCCGTTGCCGTGATGGACATCGAAATCGATGATCGCCAGCCTCGCTAAATTATAACGAATTTGCAAGTATTTTGCAAGTATAGCGATGTTGTTAAAGATGCAAAACCCCATCGGCCGGTCGGTTAGCGCGTGATGACCGGGAGGACGGGTCGGCGCAAAGCCGAGTTTGGGATTTGGAATTTTGAATTTGGAATTAAGATTCTTTTCATATTCTTTACTCCACATTTCACACTTCGCACTCTGCATTATGAGGTCGGCTAATGTTAGTCCGGCGCCGGCGGCGCGCAATGCGGCATCCCAAGACGCCGGTCCGACGGTAGCCTCCATCTGCGGCATATACTGCCCGCCAGCCGCGCAGAGCCGCCGCATCGCCTCGATATAGCGCGGATTATGCACCAGCGCAATTTCTGCCGCTTCAGCCTGGCGCGCCTCGACCTGCATTATGCAGTCTGCCAACAACGCAGCCTCCAATGCTGCCAGCGCCGCCTCGACCCGCTCTGGACACTCCGGATGCCCAGGCCCGGCGTCGTGTTCGAGAAACGATGGATGATAGGCTACAAGGAGACGACGACCGTTCAGAATTTGGAATTTGGAATTTGGAATTTGGGACTAATGCACTATTTTAGATGACAAGGCGGACCAGACTGTCTGAAAATGCTATTTTCCCCGCCCTCGACTCGCCGTAGTCGACGGCAGAACATTATAATTCCGATAGATGCGCTGCCATCCACGGCGGATCGGCAGCGGAAACAGGCATTTTCAGACAGTCTAGTCCGCCATCGTCCGCTATGATTAGCACGGCTTTTACTGCTTCTTCACATTTATCAACTCGACTTCGAAGATGAGCGTAGCATTGGGACCGATGTCCGGCCCGGCGCCGCGCGCTCCGTAAGCAAGATTTGGCGGAATAAATAGCTTCCACTTGGCGCCTTCCTTCATAAGTTGCAGCGCTTCGGTCCAACCAGCGATGACGCCGTTAACCGGGAAGGTCGCCGTTTCGCCGCGCTTATATGAAGAGTCGAACTCCTTGCCGTCGATGAGCGTTCCGCGATAGTGAACCGTCACTAAATCGCTGGCGGTCGGACTGGCGCCGGTTCCTTCTTTAAGCACCTCATATTGCAGTCCGCTCGGTAGCGTAACAATCCCGGGCCGTTTGGAATTTTCTGCCAAAAAGGCATCGCCGTCCTTTTGATTTTGATCGGCTTTGGGCTGGTCGGCGGCAGCCATCTTGCTCATCATCTCCTCCTGAAATTTCTCCATTGTTTCGCGCATTTCCGCGTCGGTCAAAAGCGCCTGTTCGCCGCCTATTCCATCTTTAATCCCTTGTATGAGAGCGGCCGAATTGATGTCGATGGACTGCATCTTGAACGAGCGTCCGATGTCCATCCCGATGGAATAACTAACCTTATCGACCTGTGTTTCGAGTTTCACCTTGTCTTGCGCGTTGCCCTTGCAGCCGATGAAAGTCAAGGCTATGAAAATAGCGATAATGTTCCGCAATTGATTTTCTCCGTTATAATTTGAAATATTTTAATATAAGTGTTTTTCTAAACAAATCATTATAACTTGAATAATCGGTTATTACAATAATTGCTGCCATTTTTTTAACGAAATTTGAAATCGGCACTCAAATTTGCTATTTTATAGTGTTAATCATTTTACCTAAACTAATCTGCGGAGTTGAAATGTTATTTCGGTTATTGTCAACCTTTCTATTAATCGCTGGAATGACCGGCGTGCTTTACGCTCAAGCCGGAACAGCGTTGGAGTTCAACGGGCAGACAACTTACGCGCTCATCCCGCGACACAATGCTCTCAATTGTCCGCGGATAACCGTGGAAGTATGGTTTAAACCGGCGCAGTGTATTGCGCAAGACCGCTGGGATGCCATCGTCAACAAGCCATACATTGTGCATCAAGCGCCGCATTATCAGTGGAATTTGACGCGCGGCCTCAGCGGGAATGTTGGTGTCTCATTTACTATCGATGGCGTCTCCCGAGGCGCTAACTCCCAAAATGACCTCCTGCAATTAGGGCAATGGAGCCATCTGGCGGCGACCTATGACGGTGAGTTTGTTCGCGTCTTCCTTAATGGCGAACAGGTCGCTCAATTGGAAGCCCGCGGAGCCATAACCGGCTACGATACCGACTTATCCATCGGGCAATTGGGAAATTTCCCAAATGTGGCATTGGATAAATATAATGGGATCATCGATGAAGTGCGGGTATGGAACATCTCCCGCAACGCAGTCGATATTCGCCGCTCGATGAATGTGCGGCTTTCGGGTCGGGAACAAGGTTTAGTCGGCTACTGGAACTTCGACGAAGGGCAGGGACAGCGTATTACAGACCTCTCACCGACCGCCAATCACGGAAGATTAGGGGCCAGTGATGCACAGGAAGCCAGCGACCCGCGCTGGGTGAACTCCGACGCCCCAATCTACGGTGGATTGGCTGAAATCAGCGCCGAGGAAATCCACTTCCCACCGGTCGCACAAGGTCGCGAAGCCCGACTAAATTTAACTTTGCGAAATGTCAGTGAGGAGGATGACGAGTGGCATATTCTCGAATATCAATTTACAGACCGAGGCGGCGCACCGCGCTGGTTGACTATTGAACCGCTTGCAGGACGCATCCGCGTCGGTGAGTTGGAGGATATTGTTTTTACGGTCAATACACAAGAATTAAACGCAGGCGACTATGCCCGTATTGTCGCTTTGACCACCAATGCCCGCAATATGCTGGCGCTCGACATACCGGTAACTATCACCGTCGTCCAAGGCGTCGGTCATCTCTCTGGTCGGGTTACCGACGCTGCCAACGCCCGCCCGGTCGAAGGCGCGCTGGTCAAAATGCAAGCCGATTATGCGCTTGAGCGCACAACCGACGAAGACGGCCGCTACGAGTTTGCCGACCTGCCGGCTTACAACTACCGGCTGTGCGTTACGGCGCTGGACTACCTGCCAATTCTGACCGAGTCGCTCGAAGTCCGCCCGGACGCCGAAGTCGAGCGCAACTTCGCCCTGCTGCATTCGGTTTGCGAGCCGCGGCCGGCGCGGCTGGAGTTCGCCGTGCCTACCGACGATGTCCTGCGAACCACACTCGCCATCCGCAACCCCGGCAACGGCACACTGACCTGGACCGCCGAACGCCTCTTCCCCGAACAAGCCCGCGCCGACCCCTGGACACTGCGCGCCAACATCCCCGCCGGACAAACCCTGGGCGACG
>VGIO01000149.1 GCA_016867855.1 Calditrichota bacterium | reverse complement strand
GAAAAGATTAATATTATGAATTGAAGGTTATGGACAATCTGGACTATTAATGGGATCAGAATATAGTGTTCTCTCTCCCCCCGCTTGCGGGGGGATGAAAGCGTTCCCTCTCCCCCCGCTTGCGGGGGGATGAAGGGGGGTGTAGTTTCATATTCGGTTGCACGCGCAGCGGAATGACGATTCCTTAGTCAGTAATTATAATATGTTTTAATTTCATATTAAAAATCTTGTTCGTCCATCTACATAATCACACCGACTACAGCCTGCTGGACGGGGCGTGCCGCATACCGCATTTAGTCGAGACGGCTGCGCATCAAGGCGCGCCGGCCGTTGGCATTACCGACCACGGCAATATGTTCGGCGTGCTGGATTTCTATACTAAAGCCCGCGACGCCGGACTAAAACCGGTCATCGGCTGCGAACTCTACCTCGCGCCGGGCTCCCGCTTTGAAAAGAAGCCCGGCAAAGCCGGTGAAATGCGCTACCATCAAGTCCTTTTCGCCAAATCCCTCGCCGGCTATAAAAACCTCTACCGCCTATGCAGCGAAGGTTACATCAGCGGTTTCTATTATAAACCCCGCATCGACAAGCAACTGCTGGCGCAGTATGCCCAGGACCTGATATGCTTGTCATCCTGCCAGCAGGGCGAAATTCCCCAACTCATACTGAACCGCGACCTCGACGGCGCGCGTCAAGCCGCGCTCTTCTATAAGAACCTTTTCAGCGATGATTTCTATATCGAATTGATGCGGCATAACTTGAAAGAAGATGAAATCCTCATCCCGCATCTGGCGCAACTGGCGCAGGATTTGAACATAAAGACCGTCGTTACTAACGACGCCCACTACCTCAAGCGTGAGCATTCCAAAGCCCACGATATCCTGCTCTGCGTCGGCACCCAAGCCAAAGTTGACGATGTCAACCGGATGCGCTTCGACTCCGATGAATTCTACTTAAAGACGCCCGGCGAGATGCGCGCCCTGTTCTATGACTTCCCCCAAGCCCTCGCTACAACCCTCGAAATCGCCGATAAATGCAATGTCGAAATTCCACTCGGTATGCGCCACTTCCCGATATTCACTATTCCGTCTGAAGCCTGTTGCCGTCCCGCCGCGGTCGGCAGCGATGATACTAATATGCTTTCTATTGCCGACCACGCCGAGTCGACAGCGGAGGAAAAAGAGTTCGACGTCGACCAGTATCTCGACCGCCTCACCCGTATAGGATTTTCAAGACGTTATGGAGAGAATCCTTCGCAGGAAGCCCGTGAGCGCCTCGAAAGCGAACTTAAGGTCATCAAACAGACCGGCTTTGCCAACTATTTTCTAATAGTCTGGGATTTTGTCCGCTGGGCTAAGGAACATAACATCCCAGTCGGTCCGGGGCGAGGTTCGGCTGCTGGCAGTATCGTAAGTTACTGCCTGGGCATCACCAACCTCGACCCGCTGCGCTGGGGACTCATCTTTGAACGCTTTCTCAATCCCGAGCGTGTTTCGCCGCCAGACATCGATATCGATTTTGCCGACGACCGACGAGCCGAGGTCATTAATTATGTGCGGGAGAAGTATGGCTCCGACGCCGTCTGCCGCATTACAACCTTCGGCAAAATGGCGGCGCGTTCAGCCGTGCGGGATGTGGCGCGTGCCTTGAATATGTCCTACGCCGAAGGCGACCGCATCGCCAAACTTATTCCTGAATACAAAGATTTTACGCTTGACAAAGCCGAATCAGAAGTCCCCGAAATCGCCGAGTTAGTCAAGTCCGACCCGCGCTATAAAACCCTGCTCGACCACGCCAAAATCATCGAAGGCGCAGTGCGGCACTCATCCGTGCATGCTGCCGGCGTCGTCATCTGCCCAGGCCCGGTGCTGGATTACATCCCAGTCTATAAGAACACCGACGACCCGGATTTATTCACTCAATACGATATGAACTGGATGGAGGGACTGGGACTCCTGAAGATGGATTTCCTTGGTTTGCAAACGCTGCAGGAAATCGACATCACTATCAAAACCCTCGCCAAGCGCGGTATTAACTTAGACCTGGATAATTTGACTTTTGACGACCCGGCGGTATTTCAACTTTTCGGCGAAGGCAAAACGACCAGCGTGTTCCAATTTGAATCTTCCGGAATGCGCGACAACTTGATGCGCCTGAAGCCTGAGCGACTCGAAGACCTCATCGCGATGAACGCCCTCTTCAGACCCGGTCCAATGCAGATGATTGACGATTTCATCGCCCGCCGCCACGGACGCAAAGCCGTAACTTACCTGCACCCGCGCCTTGAACCTATCCTGAAGGAAACCTATGGCGTCATCGTCTATCAAGAGCAGGTGATTCGCATCGCCACTGATTTAGCAGGCTATAGCCTCGGCAAAGCCGACCTTTATCGCAAAGCGATGGGCAAGAAAATACCCGAATTGATGGCTGCGCAGCAACCGGAATTTGTCGCCGGCTGCTTGAAAAATAAAATCGACCAAAAAACAGTAGGTGAGATTTTCGCGGCTTGCGAACATTTCGCCGGTTACGGCTTCGTCAAAGCCCATTCCGCCGGCTATGCCGTCATCGCTTATCAATGCGCCTACCTCAAGGCGCATTACTCTGCCGAATACCTCGCTGCCTGTTTGACTGTCCGTCGTAATGAATCCGGACAGGTGATGCGCCTGATGGCTGAGTGCCGTGCTATGAGTATCCGCATTCTGCCGCCGGATATCAATCTTTCCGAAGCTGCCTTCACGGCTGAAAACAGCGGCATCCGTTTTGGCTTAGCCGCCATCCGCAATATCGGCGACGCTGCCGTTCACGCCATCCTTCATTCCCGTCAGGCCGTCGTCGAATTCACCTCCTTGTTTAATTTCTTGACGTCGGTTGACCTGCGCACTATCAACAAAAGGGTCATTGAGAGCCTCATCGACGCCGGCGCCTTCGACTGTTTCGGCGAAACGCGCGCTACTTTGGCGGCATCGCTTCCCGGCGCTATGGCTTTTGCCCAAGCCTCGCAGGAAGAGCGCGAACGCGGACAGAACGGTTTGTTCAGCAGCGGCGCGGCGGACAGCGAAGCCTCGCTGCCATTGCCGCAACTCCACCGCATCAACGAATGGCGCACCGCCGACCTCCTGTCGCGCGAAAAGACCGTGCTTGGTTATTATATCTCCTGCCATCCGCTCGACCGCTATGTCCAAGCGCTCGACGGGCTGGTCAAACGGCATCTTAGCGATAAAGACAGTTTCGAAGATGGGCAGCACATCCGGCTCTACGGCGTTATCACCAACGTGCAGAAAAAAGCAACGAAGAGCGGCGAACGTTGGGCAACCGTGCATATCGAAGATTTAACCGGAACTATTGAGTGCCTGGCATTTCCAACCGTTTATGAAAAATATATTGATATGCTTCAAACCGATAGAATCATTGCCCTTATGGGACGGATTTCACGGCAGGACTCCAACGAAGATCCCAAAATCCGCCTCGAAGAGATTTTCGATATCGACCAAGCCGTCGAGCGCTGGGGACAATCGGTTGATTTAAAATTGAGCGCTGAGCAAATTACTGAGCCTTTGATGCTGCGGCTCGAAAAACTTTTCACCGACTATCCGGGCCACAACCCGGTCTATTTCGATATCGCCCTGCCGTCAGGCAAATCCAAGCGGCTTAAAATTGGCAAATATAAAATCCAATTGTCACGGGAAACCATCGGGCGCTTGAGCGAATGGATGGGCGCCGATAGGATAGCCATAGGCTCATAAAATCGGGGAATAGCGTTTCTGGCTGTCGATATTTCGCTAAAGTTAACTATTAACTGGAGCAGAATATAGTTTGCTGTGCGATTGTCTTTTCCCCCCCGCTTGCGGGGGGGAGTAAGGGGGGGTGTTATCAAATAGTCATTACATCCCCCTTTCATCCCCCCGCAAGCGAGGGGAGAAGAGACACTATATTTTGCCTCCATTAATAATCTCTTCTCGCTGCTAACTCTTCATTGTCGCCAGCGTGTCGAATGAGAAGAGCCGAGTTATCCCCTGTCGCTTGACATTAGTTATACCGGTTTATGCGTGTCATTTTACAACGTGTATCCTGCGCGTCAGTCAAAGTCGCCGGCAATATTGTCGGTTCAATCGGACGCGGCTTTCTGCTGCTCGTCGGTTTTACACACGACGACAAAGAAACCGACCTTATCTGGACAGCGCGCAAAATCGGCAGTCTAAGACTATTCGAAGACGCCGAGGGAAAGATGAACCTGCCCTTGTCGAACGTGGAGGGACAAATACTGGCTGTGTCGCAGTTCACGCTCTACGCCGATGTTCGCAAGGGCCGCCGACCGGCCTTCATAGACGCCGCCCGCCCCGAGCAAGCCGAACAGTTATTCAACCGCTTCATAGACTTGCTAAAAAACGAGGGTTTCGTCGTCCGGAGCGGTCTATTCGGCGCTAAAATGGAAGTCGAACTAATCAACGACGGTCCGGTAACCCTGATTATAGAAAGCCAAAACATCGGGTCTTGATCAGAATCTCAGATAATTCGTATTATATTTTAGTATGCCGTCGCATATTTCAGCCAGTCTGGGACGCCCTTGTCCACTCTTAATAAGTAGTCCATACAGTAATAATGTCAATATAGTCCAAATAATTCAACCTTAAACGCTTCTTTCCGAAGTTAATGCCCAATCGCCCTATTAAAATATCAAGCCCTGATCACTAATGCAGGGCTTAAGACAAGAACTGCGGATGCGGCAGGAGTTGACGCTTCAACCGCAGCAAATCCTCCGCTCGGAACTCATCCAACTGCCGCTGCTCGAACTCGAGATGCGTGTCAAAGCCGAACTTGAGGAAAATCCCTTTCTCGAAGAAGCCGGCGACTTAGGCGAAGATGACACGCCGCTCGAACAGTCCGAAGACGACGAGAGTCCCTCGGCTGTCCTGTCCGACGACGACACTGAGGTCGAGGCTGCGCCTTCCGTAATCGAAAAGACGCGTGAAATTGACTGGGACGAAATTCTCAACGACTCATTGCACTGGGAGTATCGCATCCAAACCCGACTGCCTTCAGCCGAGGAAAATGTTGACCTGCCCCAGCCAGCCATAACTACATTGACCGACCACCTGCTCGAACAATTGCGGCTGGATAATCTAACCCGGCAGGAACGCGCCGTCGGCGAGGAAATCATCGGTAATATCGACCGCGATGGCCGGCTGCCCGCCAATACGCTCGTCGAAATTGCCGCCAACTCCGGTCTGCCGCTTCAAATAATCGAAAAAGTCCATCGACAGATAATGTCCTACGAACCGGTCGGCATCGCCGCCCGCTCACTCAAAGAATGTCTGCTCGTTCAACTGCAGAATCGCACACCGCGCGCACCGGTTGTCGAGCGGATGCTGAACGAATGCTGGGAAGACCTCATCAACAAACGCTATGAAATCATCCAAGAAAAACTACAGATTACTTTAGAGGAAATTAAGAGCGGTTTCGAAATCATCGCCAAGTTAAATCCTAAACCCGGCGAAGGTTATTTTGACGAGAAACAGAATTATATCATTCCCGACCTGGTCGTCACTCAAGTCGGCGGCAAATACGAGGTCTTTTTAAACGACGGCGACATCCCCAATTTCCGCATCAATCCCGCCTACCGTGAGATGTATTTAGCGCAGGAACAGACCGATAAAAAAGTCCGCGAATTTCTAACCCGCAAACTCGAATCTGCACGCTGGTTCATCAATGCTATTCACCAGCGTCGCACGACGATGCTGCGCACAATGCGCGCCATCATCGAACGGCAAAGCGGATTCTTCAAAAAAGGTCCCCTGTTCCTGAAACCGATGATACTTGCCGACATCGCTGAAGATATCGGAATGGATATTTCGACCATCTCGCGCGTCACCAACGGCAAGTATGTCCAGACCGACTGGGGCGTCTTCGAATTAAAATACTTCTTCAGCGAAGCAATGGACACCGACGAAGGCGACGAAGTCTCCAACCGCGTCATCAAAGCCCGCCTCAAGGAGTTAATTGCTGCCGAAAATAAAAAAGACCCGCTTTCCGACCAGGAATTGACCGATACTTTGAACAAGGAAGGCTTCCAGATCCGCCGCCGCACAGTGGCTAAATACCGCGAAATGCTTAGAATCCCCGTGAAACGGTTGCGAAGAGAAATATGATGATGATGATGATGATGATGATGATGATGATGATGATGATGATAGTGATGATATACGCGAAGATATAAGTCGTCAATACTCAGAAAATAGACTCGCTTTCTCCCCCCGCTTGCGGGGGGGAGCAAGGGGGGGAGAGTCGCCTGCCGTCAACCTGCCGTGGTAGACGGCTTCCTTCGGTGTCATTCCTGCGCAGGCAGGAATCCAGAACAAAATCCCAGACTTCAAGAAGCCGGGCTACAATACACGGGACGAGATGCTTCACTGCGTTTACTATGACAAAGTCGCTGCCGATTACGACGAGTTGACGGCGCGCAATTTCGTAAACTCGTAAAAACTGTTGCCTTTAAATGACGCATCTGCGGCGTATCTCCCACATCTAATGGCTTCCGTTTAGGAAAATAATTTCAAGAACTAGTATTTTATCATCAATCTACCGCATCCCACACTCTTTTTAGCCGACTGCCATATTCCTCTGATAAATCAGCCTGGGCAGGCTCATTGGAAGCCACGCGTTGAGCGCTTTCTGCGGGAAGAAGCGCCACAGTTCAAAGCGTTGATCATCGTCGGCGACCTGTTTGACTTCTGGTTCGAATGGCGGCATTCGGTCCCTTCAGCGGCATTTCCTATTCTTGCCGCGTTGTATGAACTTAGGTTGCACGGAGTCGAGGTTGTCTATTTAGGCGGCAACCACGATGGGCACATCGGCAGGTTTCTGCGCGCCGAGGTCGGATTGACTATCTTCCGCGAGCCATTTGAGGCAGTCATCGCCGGCAAACACTTCTATATCATCCACGGCGACGGCCTCGCCCCAGCCGACCATGGCTACCGTTTGCTGCGCCGGATAGTGCGCTGGAAACCGACCGAATCGCTCTACCGCCTCGTGCATCCCGACTTGGGCATCTGGCTCGCCTATAAACTCTCCGCCACATCGCGCGAATTCTTCAGCCATCGCATCATTCATTCCGCCGAACCTTACCGCGCCTTCGCAATGAAGAAATTAGACGCAGGTTATAACTTCGTTGTGATGGGACATCGTCACGAGAGCGAATTCGTCCCACATCCAAACGGCGGCTTCCTCGCCATCGGCGACTGGATTCGAACGGGAAGTTATGGCGTCTTCGACGGTGAGAAGATTAAGTTAGTCGATTCTGAAAAAGTGTGAAATTTCAGTAGTATCAAGTATTTGAATACGGATCCGCATTGTTTATATTGCAAAGAAACCGCGCAACAGACATCTCTTACTTGTAAATGAAATCCAGGAAAACCTTCACGGCATCCAAACTATTCCGGTGGCAATTCGAACAAATCATCGATATGAATCACGAACTCATCCGACTTGCCCACCAAAACGACTGGAAAGTATTCGAAGATAATTCGGCTCTTATACCACTATGCAGGAGAAGAACATCGCCTTCCCACTGATGCCAAATTGTTCAATCGGATGCGGGAACGACCGGTCAAAGCCGCCCGCAAGGCTGGCGTCGCTTTACGCTAGACTTATCAACGCATAGGTAAAAGGAATTGACCCTGCAATCGCGCTATGCGCGCGTCCGTCAATTCAAGTCTTGGACGCGTCGTGCGCGACATCCAGATGAGTTTGGCTGCAAGGCGGGCGTGGCTACGACTTCCCGCGACAATTGGGCGATAGGTGACCAGGCTTTATACGGCAATCCTTATGACAGGCGCACTTTAGCCGGAATTTTGACGCAAGTGAAGCATTTGACCGGCTGGCGGGCCGAAGAGGCTTATTGCGATCAAGGTTTTCGCGGACATAGTTACAAATGTGAAAAATCGTCACATCGTCACAGGAATGGAGTATCTTAAGGCATAGCAAGGAGATACGATGGTGATGATGATGATGATGATGATGATGATGGGGAGTGGGGCAGGAGGTCTCCGCCTGCCAAATGCAGAGTGTAGAGTTTAGAGTTCAGAGCTTCAGCCTGAAGAGAACACGCTAAAGCGGTTCACTCTGA
>VGIO01000148.1 GCA_016867855.1 Calditrichota bacterium | reverse complement strand
CGGGATTCAACACACCTTCATAGCAATTGAGATTGAACCATTCTTTATAAGTGTCAACCTGCCATATATCGATGCGGTCGCCGCCGTTGACGGTCTGATTATCCGTGATGCTGACCATTACCCAGGAATAGACATCGAATTCGCTTGTTAAGTAGTTACCGCGCGGACGTTCGCCGCTGGGCGGGAAGAGTTGCGCGACGAACTGAGTGTCGCCGTTGGCTGGATTCATCTTATGCACGAAGAACTGCGAAGGGCCTGGCGAGTTATAAATATAAAGAGGGCAGCCATCCGGGTCATTCGGATAATAATCGACGCCATACATATTCAAGCCGCGGCGGTTCAATTGATTGCCCTGTCGAATGCCGCTGCGGTCGTAGGCAATAAGCGGCATATCGCTTTTACCCACCCAAAGCATTTCGCGGTCGCTGTCCCAAGCCAGGCAGTTGTTTGGATTATAAGGTCCTTCGAAGACGCGCATCAATTGACCGGCCATAGTCATCGCATAAATGCGCCGGTCGCCGGAGGCTGAGCCGCCCCACAGCCATTCGCCATCCCAAGCCAGATCAGAAAAACCCATACCGAGGCCGGGCTGCTCAAAAAAGCCCAGCAGTTCGCCATCCCGACTTAGAACATAAATCAGATTTGTTCCATCATTAGGCCCGTTTATAGCCGCGCCGGCGACATAGAAGCGGTCGTTGGCGAAGACGACGCCTTCGATGCCGCTGTCGTTCACTAATCTGCCGATAGGAATCGAGCGGCGCAGAGTCCAAGGCTCGGCATTCGCCTCGCCGATAAGACTTTTAGCGGCTCGCCAGCGCAGAAGACCATTGCCGGGATTGGCTATCGATAGCGGAACATTCAGAAAATCATCGCTTTCCATCGAAACATAAATTTCATCCGTCGAGGCGATTATTTCCGGATGGAGCAGATTGAAGTTTATCTCAAATTCGCCGCTTTCTTCGACTTCAAGGTTGACATAAGTGCAGTCGTTATAGCCTTCGGCGAAGCAACTGATGTCGAACGGCACGACAGCGATAGCACGTTCTATTCGCCAATCGCCATTTCGGTCGGATATGCCGGTCTGCCCAAAACTGGTGCGGATAATGGCATCGGCAATCGGTTCGCCGGTTGGGAAGCGGGTGACACGGCCGAAGAGCAAACCGAAGCGGAAGGTCGCGGAAGTGGAGAAGAGCAGGGCGCGGCGGTTGGCGAGCGGCGCGGCGGCAGCAGGCCGGCGGTCGTTAAAAGAGTAATTGATACCGGAGCGTCCGTCCGGGCTAGAGATACCGACCGAAGCGAAGTTAATATCATAAATGCCGCTGCCGAGGGCGTCGCGGACGCTCTTGTATTGGAACAGGATAGGCTGGTCGCCGGTAGCGGTCATCCAGACCTCAGCATCGTATAGTATGGCTTCAAAAGTCAGGTTAAGGTTGCCGTTGGCGGCGTGCAGCAGACGCGACCATTGGACTATATAGCGGGCTTGTTCATCGTCGTAAAACACATAAACCCGGCCGTTCTGCCCTAAGGTTAAGTTATCCCAGAATGGCGCGACCATTCCCATCCCGCCGCCGATGCCGCGGTTGAGCGGGTAGTTATAGCCGCTTACGATGGAGGTCTGCGCGCCCATCACGATATAGCCATTGGTAGTAACGGTTATCTGCCTGTAAGGACAACCGTAGAAATTAGTTGTGAACGGGAGGTCAATGACTATGGCTTCGCCGATGTTCTGCGGTGATTGTCCGCGGAAGTTGAGATTACTGCCGCGAAAATCCGCTTCATTTTCACGGGCGTCGATTTCGACCCAGTTATAGACCGGCGAAATATCCCAGCCTTGGTCGGTGTCGTCGAAACAGAGATAGCCATAAGCATCTGGTCCGAGGGGCGTCGATTGGTTCGGCACGGAATTTTGCAAATCGAAATAGGTCGTATCCATCCAACCGTCTTGGGCGCGCATTACCAAGCACATCTTAACCATTCGGCCGGGGACAGCCACGCGGTTGCCGACTAAAGTGAAAAGTTGTCCTTGCTGTTGCACGGTTCGGCCGGGCGCTACCGCCGGGAAGGCGCCGCGCCCATCCAGGACGCTTATGCCGTCGCCGAGACTGGTCAGCGCTGCCTCAAACGGCGGGCAGCCAACCGCGCCGACATTCTTTAAATCCAGGGTGAGGCGCGTGACCTGTTCATTAATGATGATTCCTTCGACGGCGCGTTCGAATTCCAGGTGCGGCGCGGCGACGACCACGGGCAACGCGGTCGTCCAAGCGCCTTCATCGGCGCGGAAGCGGATGGTTAATTCCGGACGCAGCGCCGGACGGCTGACGCCGTCCGGACAAACCGGCGAAATATTAACCTGAATAGTATTATTGCCGACGCGATTGCCGCCGATGTCTATATTGCCGAATTGGATTTGAGCGTTCTCTTCGACTTCGATGAACGGCGAAGCGCTTTCGATGGAGGCTATAACATTACGGGCAGCGACATTGCGGCTGACATTGCACGCCGTGAGGGCGAGACGAAACCGCTCGCCGGGGTTGAGAACATCATCGTTGTTACCCTCAACTTGCGTCCAGGTGTGGCTTTGAAGCAGGACAGCCGCGCTGTTTGGCTCATTGATAGCAACCGAGCCGAAGTAAGGTTTGATATCCAATCCGGTAGCCGTTACGAACATTTGTGTGCCGGCTGTCAACTGGGCATCGTTATTAAGCACGAAGCGCGCCCAGCCGTCGGCGCCGCTCTGGCGCAGCAGGTTGAACATTCGGTTGTAAGCCGGATACTGGTCGGAATTGAACGCCGGCATTGCGCCGGGGAAGTAAAGATTGACATTGGCGCCTCCGACCGGAACATTGTTTTCAGTAACTCGAATTTCAACTAGTCGGGTTAATGTCGAGACGAAATTGGGCAGGCTGGCGTTGACGACGCGCGGCATTTCGATCCAGGCGGTAAGACCCGGGTCGCCATAGAATACGACATCGGTCTGAAAAGTTTGGGTCGGATAACCTGGCATATACAGCGTCGGCGCGACTACACCCTGCAGGCGCGCCCAGCCAAACGGCAGCCGGTCGAGCATCAAGCCTTTGGTCATTTCCATCCAGGTTACATTGGCGGCAACAGTCTGGGAGATGCCGACATAAGTGATGCTGGCGCTCGGTCCATAAGGCTGCTGAACCGTCGGGCTGCGCAGCAGCGACCAAGATGCCGATTCGTGATGCCCGCCCAACTCGCCAAGGATGGGGAATATTGTGCGGTTGGATGGAGTTATGCCTGAGCCGAAGGAGCGGTTTTGGCAGCGGCCGAACATCACATTCATACCGGCGTTCATTTGCTGCTGACAGAAGTTGCCGATTAGATTGCTGCCGTCTTCGTTGTTGAAATTTTCATAAGTTCTAATATCGGCGAGTCCGGCTTGGCGCAGCATCTCGGCGCCCCAGCGCACGGCCAGGTGCAGGCTGATGTGCCAGGTGTCGCTCCAGCGCTGCGAATAGACCGCCCCGCGCGTGAACCAGTTATCGTTCGTCGGCGGATTGACAGAATAGGCTTCATTACGCAAGTTGAACAGGGCGATGAGGTCGTTTGAGCCAGCGCACCAGCGGGCAACGCCGACATCGGCGAAACGGTCGATGTTGCCGCCTTCAAGTAATGCGTATTCGTAATCGGCGTGCGAAGGCGAGCCGTCGCTGGGCGAACCGCGCGGCGCTGTCAACACCGACCCGGGCGCCGGCCCGCGGCTGTAACTATCCAGGTCGCCGATGAGCATCAGCAAATCAAAGGGGTCTTGACCGGCTTGCAGATAAGCGTTATAAGCGGTTTGGATTTGGCCTTTGACGGTGTTCGCATTGCGAGCGTCGTTATCCGACATTGCTAAAATATCGACCTTGTAGCCGGCTTTGCGCCGCCATTCGATGAACGGCGCGCTGGCGTTCACCAAACTGCGCGGCAGGACGACCAGATAGTGTCCGAGGTAATCCGGCAATCGGTCGCGGTCGGGGTCGTCGCGGAATATACCTCCGCTGTTGAGCGCTAAGTTTGCGATGAATTGCTGAAAGATGCGGCTACGGTTGCGGCGAATAGGTTGTTCGACCGGATTATCAACCGGACCGGCAACCGGCTGCAGATGTGTTTCGATGCGGCTGCGATGCAGCAATTCGCCGGTGCGGAGATTATATTGGTAAGGATAGACGGTAACCTGCGCCAGGCGGACGCCGCGCATTACCGCCGGCGGCGAAATGGCCGCGCAGTGCGGCGGAAATAAGTCGGAAGCGCCGGGGAACAGCGATTCACACGACTGTGCGGTTGAGTCGAGCGTTTCGCCTAATAGAAGCGGACGTTCAGGGTAGAAAACAACAGGGTCATCCGCCTGAACGATTAATTCGACATTGCGGTCCGGAGGAAGGATGACGAAGCGCGCCACAACCGGCAGGATCGGCCGGCCGCGCGCCGTCAGAATGCCCTGTTCGGGCAAAGTGTAGTCAAGGTAAGTTTCGCCGCCGACCTGCACCGCAGCCGGCTCGCATTCGGGCAGTGCGAAGGCGATGGCGATGTTGTTCGCATCGGCGCGAATTAGGTTCACTTCGACTGATTTACACGACCGGTTAGCAGCGAAAACCGCGCCTATGCTGAGAAATAAAAAGACCAATACAAAGCCGAGTCGTCCAAACATTGCGGTATCCTTAAATTGGGTGGACTTGACGACGGCGCCGCGCAGGACAGAATTTGCGCGCCTCGAAGGTCTGACTAATAGTAAATTATGCCAAATGGCGGGGGATAAACATATATTAGGATATAGTAATATATCGCGAATTTTGCATAAAATCAATAAATTTGCATTATATCGACGCAAATTTTTTTATGGAATATAATAAAATTATGCGGATATGCACTTGTGTAAGGTATACACAATATCTTGTGGCATATTAGACTTTTAAACCATAAAACTACAATATATAGTATGAACCTTACTTAAGTGCATATCCACATAAAATTATTGAGTGCTAAAAGTGTGCCGTTTATTTAGTTTACAGTTTGTAGTTCCGGGTGGTGTGTTAAATGTTATACATTGCATTAGAGTTATTTCGCATTGTTACAAGTGTCAGGCTGCCCCCTGGGCAGGCAGGGGGAAGTATCTCGTCTTGTCTGGATAAAGGGGACTTTGATTTTTCGTTTGGCTAAAGAAAGATGACATCTAGATCCTAAATTGAAATTTACCGCAAATTTCGCCTGTCGGCGACTTGATAAACCGAATTTTGGATTGTATCTTTTAACAGTGATGTAAGTTCAAAATCATAATATCCTTCGTGCCTCGATATTTATTAAGGTGTGCAGATTATAGTGATTTTTCTTAATTGAATTATGGGCGATGACAAGTATCGCCCGTACGGGCGATACTTGTCATCGCCCTTTTAAATACTACAATAAACTGCCCCCTAAATAACTGATTTTCACGGCTGTGAATTTACTCTCCGAAATCAATAAAACCTTACGGGGGGGGAGCCTGTCCAGTTTCACCCGTTGGGCATTTCTGGACGAACGCTGCCGTGTCGCCGCGGCGTCCGCAAGCAACATCTCTATCCCTGCCATATCCGCCTGCCGACCCCATAAAGCCTTGTCTGATAAGGCTCTTTGCCAATATTCCACAGCAAATCCATCGATTTTACGCGCCGAAGGCAAGTCGCGCGCCGCCGTTCAACCGCTTTTTGCCGGTTCAGAGTTCACCCTATTGAGTGAACAGTTATAACTTTCTAAACTTAACCTTTTTTAGGATACGACAATGAAGCGCAGACTAATTCCAACTATCGTCTTTAGCGTTTTATTACTGGCAGTAGTCATCGCGGCGGGAGTGCATATTTTGCATAAACAGGCTTATGCAGATGAGATAACCTATAAAGTGTATGCGTTTGACGATGTTAATGAAGACCCAGTTGAAATCGACGACTTTATATGGTTTCGATTCTGGCGTAACAATGAGTGGACCGATTGGGAGCCTCCAGACTCACAAATCGATGGTTGGTATAAATTGACAACTGAACAGGCTGAACATTGGCAGGCAATCATTGCCGATTGGCGCTGGATACCTGTCAATCCTGATGAGAGTCCTTATCAACCACCGGATACATGGAATCAATTTAATTGGAAAGTCCACAACTGGTGGCCAGGCGAATAGTCTAACCGGGGGGCTGTCAATTTCTATTGGCGGCCCCCCTTAAAATCAGGAGAATAAAATGAAACAAATGAAAATAAAATTGATAGTCCTTATGCTTGTGGGATTATCATATACGTGTATATTTGGGCAGCCCCAACCTGCTTGGGTGAGATATTACGGTGGTCCAAGAACTGATATGTTTTATGATATATACATTACTAACGACCGAGGTTTTGTAATGTGTGGGGTGTATTCGGATACTTCTCAACATCCCGCAAGGACAAACCTCTGGATTGTTCGAACAGATAATGAGGGTGGACTGAGATGGGAGGAAACTTTCGACTTTATAGATAATTATAACGAATATGGCATGAGCATTATTGAGACCGACCAAGAGGATTTTGTAATTGGCGGATATTCAATTTATAGCGGCGACTACAGATTTATAGGTTCGAAGATATCCAGTGAAGGTGAGTTAATTTGGTGGCGGCAATATCCTGAAAACGAATCGGGCGCCTGTTATGCAGTTATTGAGACTAAAGACGGTCAATATCTTTTCGGGGGATATGTCGGAAGACCAAATGCCATTAGGGGTTATGCTGTTAAGGTTCGAGATAATGGAGAAATCTTATGGGATGTTGTATTTGAACCTGAGGATATTAGCGTAATTCGCGCTATTAGAGAGCATCCGGAACAGGGTTATTATTTTGCCGGTGGACAGCGCCCAAATGAAGGATATGGTGGATTTAGTTTTGCTAATGTAAATGAAGGTGGTGAAATTATTTGGTCGCGTTCTTATTTATCTGATGTTGGTCCGGGCGTTTGCAGGTCTTTTGTTTCGGCCGGGAATGGCTATTCGCTTTTCGGTAATGCAAGTTATACTGTGGATGGACAAGCGGTCGATGATTTTAGGGTAGTGCGCGTAGGTTTAAATGGAAATGCTGTATGGGACCGAATATATGAATATGAAGGTCTTCAGATTCCATTCTGTATCGCCAGGACATTGAACAATGGTTGCACTTTAGTAGGCGAGGGTATTTTGAGCCACCCGTTTATTTTGCATATCGAACCGAGCGGTGAACCGGTTTGGTCGAGGTCAGAAGACATATTCATTCGTGGCGGTTATTATTCCTGTGTTTTAGACAGGGATGGTTTCTTAACTATCGCCGGATGGGCGATTAATGCTAATATCGCGCCTCATATACAAGGCGTACTAGTCCAATTGGAGCCGTATGTTTCGCCGCCGGAAATAATGGAATATTTTCCGGAAGAATTTGAGTTTGAGACTTTACTCAGCGATACTATCACATTTTGGGTGCGGGCTGTTGATTCTCAAGGCGACTCTCTAAGTTATTTATGGGCAATCGGTAACGAGGAAGTCTCTACCGATACCGCTCACTTATTTGAATTTACAGAATTAGGCGATTGGAATATTAAGTGTGTCGTCAACGATATATCACTCGCCGATTCAATTCAATGGTTAGTACATGTCCGAGAAATGTATATATTCTCACATATTCCAGATTCATCGAATCTGCTCATCCGCCGCAACACGGTCGTGCCCTTCTCCATCGACAGCGTCGCCTATATCGACGACGGGCGGGGACGCCCGGCCTACCGCTGGACGCTCATCGACCGGCTGGATGACAACCGGCGCGCCGAGGTCGGGCAGGACTCAGCAGCGGCAATTAGGTTTGAGCGGAAAGGACGCTATGCTGTCGAAGGGCTGGCGTATTTGGGAGACTCAAGGGACAGCGTAACTTGGGAGGTCGAAGTGCGCGGCATTATCCGGGCTCATTGGCCGGCTGGCGAGGTCGTGTCGATTCGGCCGGGGGAGGAGGTGGCGTTTGGCGTGGCGCCGTTCGAGCCGGAGGACAGGCGTCCCCGCCTGTCCTACCGGTGGCAAGTTGACCAAGTGGACATAGTGGACGAAGATTCATCTGAAGTTCGGCTGGTTTTCCCGAATAGAGGCAGGTTTGAGGTGGGGGTGTTTGTGACGGACTCGATGCAGGTG
>VGIO01000147.1 GCA_016867855.1 Calditrichota bacterium | reverse complement strand
TTGAAATTCATCAGCATCAACCTATATCGGCTGACCGAGTTCAGCCAAAGTTTCGACATAGCCTTTGATAGCGTCGAGCGCCATTTCGCGCGCTTCCTGAAAGGTGTCGCCTTCGGTGGCGAGGTTGCGGCGTAAGATGTCGAGATGTTGTCTTTGGTCATAGATGTCAAGTGTTTTGACAACAGCCTTGGGCAGGCTGATATTTGAAAACTCGCATCAGGCTATCTCCAGCGGCGCAAACCGATGCGGTCTTCGAAGTCTTCTAAAGACTTAAGTCTGCGGCTGCGCGGCTCTTTGGGCTGAGGCGTGGAAGTCGATGCTCCCTTTTCATCAGTAACTACAGGTTCTTTGGGCGCTGGCGTCGAGGTTTCCATCATCTTGGGTGAAATTTCAACTTTCGCTGGGCCGACCGCCGGCGCGATAGGTTTTTTTTCGGCTGTCGATTCCAGTTTAACCGCTTTTTTTACGATTGTCGATGGCTTTGATGCAACCGGTTTAAGCGTGGTTATTAATTGTTCAGATGTTGAACTGCTTGAAATTGCAGGGCTGAGCTCAACTTCTTTCGGTTGAGGCTCGAAGAACCTCTGTCTGAGAAATATGCCGGTATAACTAGCCAAGAGGGCTAAAATCAGATTGCGCAATATTTCGACCGGCGGAATCAACTGGTGGACTGGCAGTTGAGACGAGGCAAGCCAATGCCCTATAACCCGCGTCAGGGGAATCCCGGCGCCGACCAATATTGCCCAGCGCCATTTGCCTTGCGGAGCGATAAAACCACAGACCAGACCAGCGGCTAAAAGCACCACGATAGGTAAATTTGAACCCGCTGCGATGTAATCAACATATATCACTAAAAATAACAATACTATACAGGGCAGACATAACCTCCGCAAATACTTGAGTATCTGCATAAGACGCTCTCTTCAAGAGATGAATGAAAGATGGCGATTCATCTGACTTTATGTATTCATATAAATAAAGACTACATACGTCCAGCCCCAGAGTCGCCGCAGGTGGTCGTCGATATATAAAAAGCGGCAACTAACGCGAAAGGCTTTGAATAGTTGCCATTTATCGACCGGCGAATCCGCATCTGGATTGACATAGACCTGCGTGGTCACTGCGCCGTTGAAGGCTGAATCCTCCAGCATAATATACCACCAGCCGCCGGTGTCATAATAATTGCTGCCGTCGAAATGTCCCCGTCTTTCGACCACTGTCCAACCCGGGAAGGGTCGCGGACCATCCTTGCCGATAAGACAACTATCCGGCACCTCTGGACTTTCAAGAACGGTATAGCGCTCGCAACACACCAATATTGATGCTAATGCTAATGCTGATGCTGATGATAATAACAATGACAATTACAATGATAATAATATGAATAAGGTTAGCCGATAGCGGAGCGACCCTTGAGGGCTTGGGCGAGGGTTGAGTCATCTACTAATTCGAGGTCGCTGCCGACCGGCACACCGCGCGCGATGCGGGTAACCGCGACATTTGCGCCTTCCAACATACGGGCAATATAGAGCGCTGTCGTCTCGCCTTCAGCCGTAGGATTAGTCGCGACTAATACCTCCCGAACTGCTCCGTTACGAATGCGTCCGGCTAAGGCGTCCAAGCGCAGTTGGTCGGGGCTAACGCCATCCAGCGGTGAAATAGCGCCGCCAAGCACATGATAGACACCTTTCCAGATATTCGTCTTTTCCAGAGCGATGACATCGCCCGGCTCTTCGACCACACAGATGAACGAATGGTCACGGCGCGGGTCGGCGCAAATAGGGCAGGGGTCGCTCTCAGCCAGCGTCCAGCAGGTATGGCAGTACGCCACGCGGTCTTTGACAGCTAAGAGCGCAGCGGATAGTTCCTGCGCGATTTCGCGCGGCGAACGCAGGATGTGCAGCGCCATCCGCAGCGCCGACTTGCGTCCGACGCTGGGGAAACCGGCTAATTTATCCACTAATTCTAAAACCGCCGGCGGCAAGCCGGACATCGTAAGTTTGGATTCCATCCAGTCTGTCTTTGTTTAGGTCGATTCAGCAACCTTTTTGAAGCGCGATAAATTGTGTTAAACAGTTGCTGATAATTCTTTAATCCTTAATGTAATAAATCTCTCAAACTCTCGCAAGCCATTATTAAGGAAACGCAAAACGGGCGTATAGGAATACGCCCGTTTTATTTAATGTTCTGCTGTCGATACAGATGGTTGACAGGCAGGTTTTTTGACAAGCATCAAAACCTATAGCCTATTTGCGTTTCTTTTCTTGCGGATTTTCGTATTTCTCGCCGCCTTTGAGTTCGTCATCCTTTTTCATTAGATTTTTTACCGAACTCTGATAGATGACAAAAGCCTGCTGGGCGTTGCCGTCCAGACGTGCTAACCAGCGTGAATCGTCGCTGGGGTCTTGAATGAAGTCGATGCTGTGCCGCTGATTGCCTTCGAGAAATACATCCACACCGAAGACGACCGGGTCGAATGCTGGAATTTCGTCTTGCCCGGCGTCTTTAATGTCGGTGGAATTAAGTTTGCAGATGGTATTCAGGATACGGTTCATCACATTAGTCTCAGGCTTGTAGGATGCGCCTTTGGGTGGATTGACGCGCCAGGTAGTGTCGGGTCGTCCGGATAGAGTATCCTTCTCGATGCCGATTTCCCGCACTAACTCATAAGTCTCAGCCGGGTGCCGCAACAAAATGCGCTGCACTAGAGTCCGGTCAAGCGTCAGGACAGTTTTATCGCGCCAGTCTTTGGGGCGTCGGGTGAGCGACGAGCGCGGCGTCCCGCTGACCAGCCAGATTTCCTTCGAACCGTCCCGTCGCATATAGGTATGCGTGTATGTGTCCGACGGTTTTCCGCACCAGAACTTATCGATTGTTCCGCCTTCTTTACCGACTTCGACATAAGCCGCAGTCGTATCGGTCATCTCATATTGGCTGTATTTATCTTCGTTGCTGGTGATGTAAGACTCCAATTCCAATCCGGCCAGTTTTTCCAGCAGAGTTTTGACATAACTCGGATTCGCCGGCGAATTATAAGGCTCGGTCATCCGCCAGTTTTGTCCGACACGGTTCAACACAACCATCCCATCCTTGTTTCTAATTTTGACATAATTGACCTGGCTGGTATCTTGCGAGAGAAACCTGACTTTTTCCTTCACACGGTGCGTGTCGATGGAAAGAAGTCCGAATATGATTATTTGGGCGATTAAGACGCCGCCGAGGATGTATATCAAGCGATTTTTCATTTCACACCTGCCTTGCTCTTAAAGGACGTTTCGGTGAGTGCAATTTTGCGCGCCGACTTGCGGATGCGCCAGCGCACTAGCCCGAACATAATGACGATAGCCGGAGGTATAATCATATTGGCGTATTTGACGGTGTTGCGGGTGATGTCGGAAACTTGGCCGAGCGGACGGCTGGAGACCTCCCGCGAGCGAATTTGAATTAGTTGCTCGTCCTGCACCAGCCAATCGATGAGGTTCAGCGCCATCGTCAAATTGTCCAGCCCCGGCACGAGATATTGGTCAGCGATGAGATTAGCGTCGCCGATGACTATGATGCGGGTGTCGGGCGATTCAGGTTTGACTGGATCTTCGGTAACCTTAGCGCTGTCGTCGCCGAGCGGTGCATCCTTGTCTTTCCAATAACTCTTAAACTTGCCTTGCACTAAGACGGCCAGCGGCAGCCGGCTGTGGTCCCATTCGATTTTGCCGCGTTGTGTCAGTGGATTGATGTCGAACTGCATCGTTTGCGTCGTCGATTTCTCCGACGACCACATCAGAGTTGTTAGTTTGATATCTTCTTTACCAGCCGCCGGCGTTGTATCGATGGAACTTGGGAAGTAAAGCCGGACCTGGCGCAGAGCTTTCAGCGCGGCATTATCGCGATTGAAGGCAATAACCTCCGGGAAGAACGGATAGACGACCATCGTGATCTGGCGGCCCCAGCGCGACATCGTCTGGAAGGGCAGAGTAGGCGCCAGTCTGTCCAGCACGAGGTCTTCGTTGATGCGGAAGCCATAGTTATCAGTCCAGGCGTCCCAGCGCAACGGGCCGCGTTGAGCGCTCATTTGCTGCAGGTCAGTGTTAACGCGGTTGACCATCAGCATCAATTTGCCACCGCGCATAACAAACTGGTCGATAGCAAAGCGGTCCTTCTCCGGAATGTCCTGTGTCGGACCGACTATGCACAGCAAGTCAATATCCTCGGGGATATCCGAGCGTCCGGCTAGGTTGACCGGCTTGAGATTATAGAGTTTGCGCAGTTCGCGGTCGATGGAGAGCATATCCTGCCGCAGTGGTTTTTCGCCGTGCCCTTCCAAAAAGCCGACGGTAGGAATTTTGGCTGAAGTGACGCGGCGGATTTTGCTGACTATCTCGTATTCGAGGTTCTCCATCGATTGAATAGCGGGAATAACTTCCTGTTTGTCTTGATAAATCAGCGCCATTCCAAGATAAGCCAGTTTGAATTCCATCTTATCGGCTTTAAATTCGTTGACTTGAATCGGTTCAAGGCGGAATTTCTCAGCTTCCTGCTTAAGTTTTTCCTCATCGGCCGGGTCGAGCAGTTCGAAACGTAGTTTGCCGCGTGCATAGGCTTTCATTTCGTCCAACTGGTCTTCGACATAGCGCGAGATGTTGTTGTAAGGCGCCGGCAGGTTGCGCGTGAAATAAGCCTTAATGGTCAGCGTTTCCGGCAGTTCGCGCAGGATTTGCTTGGTCACCGGCGAAAGCGTGTAGACCCTGTTTTCAGTCAGGTCCAGCCGACCAAACAACTGGTTGGCATTGAGATTAAACAGGATTAAGTTGGCGATGATAAGTGCGACCGCTGTCGTCGAAAAAATATCGGTTCGTTTTAGTTTCATCTTTTATCCTCCTATCGCCAGCGCCGCGCCGCAAGCGAACGGGCGGCAAGGAATAGAAATAAGCCTATCATCGATAGATAATAGATGACATCGCGCGAGTCGATGACGCCGCGCGAGATGTTCTGAAAGTGCCGCTCGATGGAGAGATATTCGACTGGCGTAACCAGCCAGTTCGGCAAAATAAATAGGATTTTATCGAGCAGAAAGAATACGAACACCAGAAAGAAACTAACGATGAACGCGATGACCTGGCTGTCGGTGAGGCTCGAGCCGAAGGTGCCGATGGCGAGATAGGCTGCGCCCATAAAGATTAGACCAAGGTAGCCGGCTATAGCCGCGCCGCCATCGATATCGCCAAGCATAGCCACGCTGATGGCGTAAATTATCGTCGGCAGAACAGAGGCCGACAACAGCGCCAGCGCCGCCAGATATTTACCGACAATGACCGCCGCATCGCTGATGGGCATTGTTACTAACAACTCCATCGTCCCGGTCTTGCGCTCCTCACTTATGAGGCGCATTGTAATCGCCGGCGTGAAGAAGAGAAATATGAACGGGATGATGCCGAAGATAACGCGCAGGTCGGCTTGCGCCACGACGAAGAAGTTGGTCGTAAAGAACCACCCGGTCACCAACAAGAACGCCGTGATGACAACATACGCAATCGGCGCGTCGAAATAGGCGCGCAACTCCCGTTTAAATATTATCCAGATGTTTTTCATAGCCCTCAATTAGGTTAAGGTTCGATCAAGTAATTCAAATTAACGGTATGGCGGGCGTCTCTGCCCGCCACATAGGCTTTAGGCTTTGGGCTTTGGGCTTTAGGATGGCGGAAGCCCTCGTCCGCCATAACTCAAGCACGATTTTTTCTGGACGGGCAGAGACGCCCATCCTCATAACCTAGATCCAAGCCTCAATCTTAGAAATCCCAAAACCTAAAGCCTAAATCCCAAAACCCAAAGCCTATTAATCAGTCTTTGTCAATTGATGGAAGATATCTTCCAGGCTGCGCTTCTCGCGCGCCATAGCCACAATAATCCAGTCGGAATCGACCGCCTTTTTGAAGATATCTGCCCGTGGGTCGATATCGCCGCGCACCGTCAGCCGGAAAGAACGACCGGCATTGCCGTCGAGGTATGTTTCGCGCACTTCTTCGACGCCTGCGATGCCGCCTAAGCTGCCGGTGATGTCCCCGCTCACATTGAGCAGTTCGACATCGATAACCTGCCGGCCAGAGATATCGCGCTGGAGGTCGGCTAAGGTTGAGTCGGCTACAATCTTGCCGCGATTGATGATGACTGCCCGGTCGCAAGTGGCTTGGACTTCGGACAAGATGTGCGTCGATAGGATGACGGTTTTGGCGCGCCCCAATTTCTTTATTAAGTTACGTATATCAACGACCTGATTGGGATCGAGACCGATGGTCGGTTCGTCGAGAATGAGGATTTTAGGATCGTGAATCATCGCTTGCGCCAGTCCGACGCGCTGGCGATAACCTTTCGACAATTGGCTGATGTCCTTGTGCAGAACATCCCCCAAGCCGCAGATATCGACCATCTCACGGATGCGCAGATTGATACGTCCTTCCTCGAGTTCGCGCAACTCGGCAATATAGCGCAGAAAATCGACGACGTTCATATCGCTGTAAAGCGGATTTAGCTCCGGCAGGTAACCTATCATCCGCCTCACATCCATCGAATGCTGCTCGACATCCAGCCCGCCAACTGTAACACGGCCGGATGTTGGCGGCATAAAGCAGGTGATTATTTTCATCGTGGTGGTCTTGCCGGCGCCATTAGGTCCAAGAAAACCCACTATTTCCCCGGTATCGACCTTAAAAGAGATATCATCTATGGCGGCTTGTTGGCCATAGACTTTAGTCAGGTTGGAAATTTCTATCATTTAAGCCTCGCGAATACTTAGTTCGCTGCAGATAATATGTTTATAAATAAAGTTATAATTTATCATTTTAACTCTCTTTGCGCAATACAGTTCCACGCCTCATACAAAATTTATAAAATTCTTAAAAAAAATCTAATATTATATTTAAGGCTTGCCAATCGGCTTTATGTAAAGTAAAATGTATTCTAGCAAAATCAAAGGAAATCTCAATGAATTGCCACAAACTCTTTCACCGCACCTTAATTGCAGTAGCGATTATAGTCAATTTCAATATAATATCAAGTCTTTCTGCTGCTGTGCCGATGCTTGATTCGCTCGACCGAGCAATAGTTGACAGCGCGTTGCGACTATTAAAACTCAATCCTGCGGAATTAGGCTTTGATAAAATGTGGGTGGACGATGACACCTTCCGGCTGGATGTCGTTGAAAAGTATATGCTTCAGCCACTTGCCTTTGCCGATTATGTGGACACAACGACTGGTGTAGTCGATAGTTTTGCCGGCGACTGGCGCCGGTTATTGGAATTCATCGACCAGCAGTTAAAGGTGACACTGCAAACGAACCGCAAGGAAATAAAACTACCTAAGGTTCCAAATCTAAGTTATGAGGCTGATGAGCCGTTTGGCGTTTGGATTGCATCAATTCAAGCCGCGGAGCCATTGCTGCGCCGCTTCAGCGCTGAATTGGACAGCCTTGACCGGCACGATTTATTGATGGCGGCGCCGGCCTTGTGGAGCGAGGGACCGGATTCCGTGAACCAGGCGCTCAAAGGCGCCTGGCAGCGCGCCGCCGGGTTGCCGGTCGATACCAGCCGCAAGGTGGATTCCGACCGGCTGCTGGATATTATTAAGAAACTCGATATGCGCGCGCTGCTGGAAGCCGCAAAAATCGTTGCGCCGGCCGCTCAAATTGTCGCTAAAGGCGTATTGGATGCGCCACTGCAAGGCGAGCCTATCGGCAAAGTCAACGGTGTCCAGGGCGATGTCTTGTATTTCCAATCTACCGAATTCGGCGACTTCGTCGTTGGCGGCAAGGGGAATAATAAATATACCGGCAATTTTGCCGGCATTATCGATTTAGGCGGCGATGACATTTATCGCGGCCGTTTCGGGGGAGCGCTGGGAGGCGGACTCGGCAAGCCGTACAGTTTAGTCATCGATTTGTCCGGCAATGATTATTATGACGCACAAGGTCTGGCTGTGGCGCACGGCGCCGGTTTTATGGGCGTCGGAATTCTAATCGACCACACCGGAGATGATGTTTATCGCAGCGGGGCTTATGCCCAAGGCGCCGGATTGTTTGGCGTCGGGATACATATCGACAACGCCGGCGATGACGACCGGCGCGGTGATTTCTTTTTACAGGGCGCCGGACATTGCGGTGTTGGAATACTCTTCGACGAAGGTGATGGCGAC
>VGIO01000146.1 GCA_016867855.1 Calditrichota bacterium | reverse complement strand
GCGCGCTTATGCCTTCTCAAGGTTAGGCTCTCACATATTGATAATTCGCTCTTTAATAACAACGAACAAGAGCGTCCACCTTGCAAATTTCACGCTTCTTTTTAAATCATCATACAGACTTTACAGAGGCTGTTGCCCAACTGGACTTTAACTTCTCCTCTGTATCGAGCAGGATAGATCTCGGTCTGAATTTCAGCAACAACTCCCACAACTATTACTGCAAACGGCAAGGGAATTAAATGGCATCTCAAAAACGCATCCTTATTGTTGACGACCAAAAAACAATACTTGATTTTTTAAATGCTGTTCTGGATTCATGGGATTATGAGACCGAACTCGCTAAAGATGGTTTCGAAGCCTTGGCTAAGATCGAGTTAGACATCGACCTTGTCATCCTCGACCTCGAAATGCCCGGAATGGATGGCTTTGAAGTTACTAAACAGATTCGACAATCGCCGCTCTACCGCGACATACCCATTGTCATCGCCACCGGATTGAGCGGTAAGGAAATCCGGCTGCGGGCTATCGAATACGGCGCAAACGAATTTCTAACTAAACCAGTCGATGTCACCGAACTCCGCGTGCGGGTAGCCTCACTGCTTAAGTTAAAGGAAACACAAGATGCGCTTAAACGCCAGTATGCAGATTTGGAGGTCAAAGTCGCTCAGCGGACTCAATCGCTGCGACGCGCCCTCGACGATATGGTCGAAGCCAAACGCAAGGCTTATGAAGCCAGCCTCGAAACCATCTTCCGACTTGCCGTCGCGGCTGAATATAAAGACGAAGACACCGCCAACCATATCCGCCGTATGAGCCGTTACTCAGCCATACTTGCCCGTGGCTGTGGACTCCTGCCCAATGAAGTCGAAGTCATTCTTCACGCCAGCCCGCTTCACGATGTCGGGAAACTGGGTATCCCCGATACTATTCTATGCAAGCCGAGCAGCCTCAATCCCGATGAATGGCAAATTATGCGCCAACACGCAGCATTCGGCGGACGAATCCTCGAGAATTCATCCTCTGACCTGCTCCGTGTGGACACGCCATCGCTACTACCCACCACGAAAAATGGGACGGCAGCGGCTATCCCCTTGGTCTAAAAGGCGAATCCATCCCCCTGCAAGGCAGAATTTGCGCTGTTGCGGATGTCTTCGACGCTCTAACTAGCCAACGCCCATACAAAAAAGCCCTTAGTAATGAACAAGCCTTGGAAATCCTCGAACAGAGCAAAGCCAAACACTTCGATCCGAATTTAGTCGCCAAATTTGTCGAAAATTACAGCGAAATTATCGCCGCGCAGCAAGAAGTGTCAAATATCTCAAATTCAAGCCAAATGTAAATGAACCTCGTTACCGTTGCTATCTACTTTAATAAATAAGCAAAATATAAGAGTTTAGAGTTCACTGCTTTAACGTGCTAATTATCCGGCTGAAGATCTGAACTCTAAACATTACGCCATAAATCAACTTGACTACAATCCATTTTAATAAATCGAAATGTCATCTTATTCAGAAAATAGACTCGCTTTCTCCCCCCGCTCGCGGTGGGATGAAGGGGGGTGTATTTTTAGTTTATGTTGTTCGGCATAGCCGGATGAGATTTCCCTTGAAAATCAAGCGCAACATTCGAAGCGGAATATACTCCCGCCTAAGTATAATCCTGCCTTTATTCGCCCTCTTCATCTGGCTGAACGAACATCCCTGCAATGTCTTATTCGCCGCCGAAACGACTTCAAATCCTGCGAAAACCTTCAGCGCATTTCCTATCCTGATGTTCGACAGCGATATCGGCTTTGGCTGCGGCGGAAAAGCCGTGCTTAAAAATGCCCGCCTTAAAAACGAATCTCTTGACCTGATACTATTCGGCAGCAACAAAGGCGAACAATGGTTTGTCCTGTCATTTTCCATTCCCGACCGCGAATTCCGGCAGAACATTATATACGCCTGCGCCTTTGACGCCTCAATCGAATATGACAAATTGCTTAAAAGTAATTACTTCGGTATCGGCAATAAATCTGCTGATAATAAATATCAATTCCCGAAAGAATTCCTTAAGATCGATTTAAGTCTTGCTAAGGCAAAAACAACGGAACTCTCCGGTAAATTAGGAATTCGTCTGGCTTGCTATTCAGTCTATGACTGGGACGCTGGCTGGGGCACAATTCAAAATACAACACCCGGCGTCGGCTCTTCAAAAGTGTTTGCCTTCACCTATGCCCTAACCTGGGACAATCGCGATAGCCAAATTAATCCGAAAAAAGGGCGAAAAATTGAATTGGAATTCGAACACAGCCCGAAATTTATCAACAATACCATCCGCAGCGCCGGAGATGCGGAAATACCTAACCGAAATTGGAAATTCTCGAAAGTAAAATTAGAATTAGTCAAGCTAAAAGAAATAATATTTGGCATCCGGCTGGCAGCGCGCCTTTCGCTTGAACAGGTCATCGGAACAGCGCCCTATCACGAACTCGCAACGCTTGGCGGCGGAAATACTTTACGAGGCTATAAACTGGACAGGTTTTTAGACCAAGCCTCCGCTTTGACATCGTTTGAATTCAGACTGCCCGTCGGGCTATGGCTGTCGGGTTCGGCGTCAACCGATAAAATTGCGAATAAAATTATAGCCAAAATCGGTTGTGTCCTTTTCGCTGATGCCGGCCGGGTCGCGCCGAAATTAAACCGCTTAAATTTAAATGTCTGGTATTGGAATACAGGCGTCGGACTGCGTTACTATACGCGCGATTTTATCGTCAGAGGAGACATCGGATTCAGTAGAGAAGGAATGCGTTTGTTTCTCAATTTCGGACATGTTTTCTGATGTAGTTCGGCTTTCTCATCCGAAACGTCCATCTTGTCTATATTTTCCCTCCCGCAAAAATTTATATATTTCACTCCCAAGACTCTACCCTCCCTCCGCCCACATCCCCTTCTGCCCGGCCTTTGCAGTTGCTTCCAACCTTATGAACTCATCCCGATACTTGAACTTGGCTTGCCGATAAACTCTTCCATAACCTTGCCGCACAATCTCCTGATTGACGAACAATCCGTCCGGCGCGCGATACAAGTAAGCCAAATCCCGCCCGTATCTGTCCTTGCTCGCCTTGCCAGCGGCTTCATATTCAACATACACTTTCTCGCCATTCAGTAGATTCTTTAAAAAACGGCCGGCTTCTACTCCCCCCGGCTCCGGCGGCGTATCCGGCTTGACTGACTCCGGCGTATCAACACCTAACAGCCGCACCCGATGCTCCTTCCCCTCGAGTAAAAGTATAACCGTGTCGCCATCGACCACCCTCGCAACCGAAACCGCTGTCTTGCCTTTAAATATTGGCTTATCCGCGACCTCCATCCGCCCGCTTGGCTGCAAATACAACGCCGCGCTCACGCCGATTATCGCGCCGACGAATAAACTGAATATATGCACCCGCAGGCGCATATCCATTCGGCTTCGATTTTTGCGGATCTTCATATCGGAAATAATTTAAATACTTCCATTGACAAACGCGCTATTTTTATATTAAATTTTATACCATCGCTTTTTTAATCGTCTAATCCTTCAAATTTTAAAGCCATTTCATCGATGCAGCCCGACCAAATCATCCAGCGCGCCCGCCAAGCCGCGGTTAATTTCAGCAAATTCGGCCAAATACAAACCGATAAAATCGTCCGCGCCGTCTATCTTGCCGCGCTCGACAACCGCATCCGCCTCGCCAAATTGGCTGCCGCTGAAACCGACCTCGGCCTCTGGCAGCATAAGGTCATTAAAAATGTCATCGCCAGCCAACTTGTTTATGACCACATCAAACGCCAGAAAACCGTCGGTATCATCTCCGAAGATCCAATATCCGGCATCATCGAAATGGCGCATCCTATCGGTCCTATTCTAGCCCTCGTGCCGGTTATCAACCCAACCTCAACTACCATCTACAAAATCCTCATCGCGCTTAAGACCCGCAATCCGCTAATCGTCAGTTCAGCCTTCGCCGCCAAAGATTGCGTGGCTGAAACTTGCCGGATATGCTATGCCGCCGCACTCGCCGCCGGCGCCCCGGAACACTGCATCCAATGGCTCGCCAAACCCAACCTCGCCTCGACTAAGGAACTTATGAGCCATCGCGGCTTGGCTCTAATCCTGGCTACCGGCACCGGCGATATCGTCAAAGCCGGTTATTCTTCCGGCACGCCGACCCTCGGCGTCGGCGCCGGCAATGTGCCGGTTTATATCGGCGTCACCGCCGACATACCCTTCGCCGTGCGTAGTATTATGATGTCCAAAACCTTCGACAACGGTTCTATCTGCGCCAGCGAACAAGCCATCATCGTCCGCCGCAAAATCGCCGTCCAAGTCATAAGCGAATTTAAAAAAGCCAAAGCCTACTTTCTCACCCCTGACGAAATCGACAAAGTTGGCAAAATCGCCTACGACTTTGAGCGTAAAACGATGGCGGCGCGCGTCGTCGGGCAGCCTGTCTCCCGCATCGCTGAAATGGCTGACATATCCATCCCGCCGGACACAACCGTCCTCATCGCCAAACTGGATGCCGTCGATTATGAACATCCCCTCTCAGCCGAAATCCTCGCCCCCATCCTCGCCCTCTATATCGAAAGCAGTTTTAAAGCCGCCATCGGACGCTGTGTCGAAATCGCCAACTTCGGCGGCGTAGGACACACCGCCGTCATCTATTCCAACAATCCTGAACGCATCGAATACTTCGCCGACAATGTCGATGTCGCCCGCATCCTCGTCAACACCCCCTCCACCCAAGGCGCCCTAGGCGGAATGTTCACCGCCCTCGCGCCATCCTTCACCCTCTCCTGCGGCTCCGGCGGTAAAAACAGCACCACCGACAACATCTCCACCCGCAACCTGCTCAACATCCACCGCATCTGCCGCCGCCGCGTCAACGAACGCTGGCTCAATATGAACTTTTACAAATACCTGGACGAATCCTACGACGCCGCAAGATTAGAACGCGAATTTAATAAAAACTCTTAACAATACCGTCACATTACATTACACTAAAATATTGATTCAGACCATCGTCGCGGCTCATCATCCCCGAAAAGCCGACGATGTCGGTGAACAGCTCGCTAACGAGCGAGTCGGGGTCAATATTTATGTGCGGCTGGTCGCGCTGAGGTAGGCCGCCTACGGTCAGGTCAGCAGCACAGGCAGCGCCCAAGCCTTGTCCATCAACTGTCAAGAATACAGAGCCATCATCAAACGGGTCCCCGGTCGCAGCGTCCGCATTGAAGGATACAAACGCTATGAAGAAAAATGTCATTACCGCGAATAGTGCGTCATAGCGCCGGAATGTTTGGTGGTTCGACTTCTCCATTTTGACTTCCAATGTTGATGGTTGTATAATTCAAGTCTGTTGAATGACCATAGGCAACGGAAGGCAGTGGAGCGGATTTCCAATCCGCAACTGATGGACATTCGAATGTTAAGCACGGCGGATTGGAAATCCGCCCCACTGCCTTCCCCCCAGAATGTTTTTCAGCAAACAGTCTTTAGGGTCGTACCGGTTCACGTTGCAGGTTCAACAGGCGCTTCGCGCGGTGAATAACAATGTTGCCGCCAGTCAACAGCAGCACATTGCCATCCACCACTGCCCGCAGTCCGCACAGGTTACGGAACAGCCAGCCAAAAATCCCCCAACGGCGATACTCGATACCCCGAATCCCCATCCGCTTTCTACGGAAACGCATTTCACTCGTGATAAAAGTCAACGCGCGGTCCAAATCGCGCGTGTCGGTAAACACAGCTTTGGAACTAGTCGGTGAAGGGATGAAATATAAAAAGAGTATCGTAAATATGAGCATTATAAGAGACCGCGGAAAAGAAAAAAGATCACCAATTCTTAGCAAATAATACGAACGTAGTGATTCATCTTTACACAAATCGTGGCTGTAAAAATTATATAACAAATTAAGGTTGAATGCAGCAATTTGAGAATCTGGTGCAGATAAGCACATTTCATAGCGGGCTTTCTCATCCGGATGGGTGGCATAGTAATCAGGAATATTAAATGGGGTTCTTTGAATGATCAGAATTGATATGTCCCTCACAATTTTATGCAACAAAAATATTGAAACAGAACTTTTACCATCATATTCGTCGATCAACTGACGGGTGTTTGCAGTGATTTGTTCGCGGATGAAGACGGATACCGGGTCTCGAGGTTGACGAAGTTTGTTAACAAAACTAATGGGGTCGTAGATATTATAAAATTGTATAATCTGATATTTTTCCGAAAGATTTGCAAAATATGGAGTTAATAATAATGTTAAGGAAAAGCCTGAGGCAAGGCGTACAATATAGAAAATGATTGTCCATTTGATTATATAGAGCCATCTACTGCGTCCCACAGTAGGCCAGCGACGCACTTCCTTGACCTTGAAGCGCAACAGTCCGGTTGCCGGCCGAACCGGCGCTTCAGCCTCCTCATAACCGGTTTCGACGGCATAGAGCGGTGGTATCTTATAGACCACATATTTTTCAATAATATTCTTCAATTCCACCTCGCCCACGTGCACGGCTTCAATCGGCGTGTGGGCTTTGACGGCTTGATAGACGGCTTGCGACATACAGACGCCGCCGGGGTCAGCCAGTGGCTGCAGCCTTGCGGCGACATTCACCCCCTCACCATAAAGGTCGTCGCCGTCCACAATCACATCCCCGATGTGCAGCCCGATGCGCACGAAAATCTTGCTGTCGGCTGGCTTGTCGAGGTTGTATTCCTTCAGCGCTGTCTGAATATCGACCGCGCATTGGACTGCATTGAAGGCTGCGTCGAACTCAATAAAGAACGCATCCCCCATCGTCTTCAGCACCCGCCCAGAATGTCGGGCTGCCACTTCCTCGACTATATGGTTATGTTCTAACAATAGGGCGTGAGCCCGGCTCTCATCGCGGCTCATCATCCCCGACCAGCCGACGATGTCGGTGAACATCACCGCGGCTAACTTGCGCTTGTCAGTGGACATTAGGAAGAACTCCATTTATTCTACATTTTATGGATTAGTTATGAATAGATTCGGTCGTTAATTGCTGCGAAAGGCATTCAATAATTTAACGAGTCTCCTGATGAAAATCGCCCCGCCGTCTATTATAGCCAGGTTTCCGTCAATTTGGGCGCTGAATCTGGGCGCCGTCCATATTATATAGTTATATAATGACGGCTTGAAAATATAACTATCGTCTTTAATGTATGGCTTTTTAAATTTCATCTGAGATACTAAGTATTCGATGATTTTATCAACTTCGCGGGTGTCGGAAAATGTAATCTTAATTTTTTTAAGCATAGCGAAATAACCTAGATACGCAGAAGAAGAAAGTAAAAGGCATAAAGACATTATAATATGAAATTTGTATTCTGTTAAAAAATAATAGGTGATTATTATTATTCGAGTTACATATGGTGTATGTTTTAATTTATAAATCTCAGACGGATAAGCGTATTCTAAAAGTTGGCGATTTAGTAATGTCAATTGACGCCCTTTAGGATTTGATGTTATAGTCTCAATCATATCTGGTGGCAGGTTAATATGTGAAAATCTATTCACTTGATATAGGTTCTCTTCATAACACACTAATAACGTAATTCTCTAAACAATACATACTTTAATTCTTCAGAGGCTAATGAATCGCTATTATAAGCATCTAAAAGTCGCCGGTTTTTAGTCGTCATCCGACTATGAATATATTCTGAGAGCGGATCTGCATCTGACTTTATCTTTATTGCCAGTTGGGTTGCATCCATCAAATCACCAATCAGTAATCTCCCGGGTGCTCGATATAGGCTCATAATAGAACAACCTATAATGAGTATAGTCATAAATAAGATATCTACTGCGGCCCAGATACTCAGCATCTCAATAAAAGTCTTGGATGTCGAAGGCAGATTTTCAATTCTCTTGATTCTAAAATCAATAACTTTCTGTTTTGATGTTAGAATTTGAGGCTTTTCAGTCCATTCGATTTCGGATGTGTAGGGCGATGGAATCTTGTAGATTACATATTTCTCAATAATATTCTTCAATTCCACCTCGCCCACGTGCACGGCCTCAATCGGCGTGTGGGCTTTGACGGCTTGATAGACGGCTTGCGACATACAGACGCCGCCGGGGTCAGCCAGTGGCTGCAGCCTTGCGGCGACATTCACCCCCTCACCATAAAGGTCGTCGCTGTC
>VGIO01000145.1 GCA_016867855.1 Calditrichota bacterium | reverse complement strand
GCCTTTGATCATCTCTTTTACGGTTTTATCCCCGCAGTATTGCACGCAAGCCGCGTGCCAGAGGAACAATTACATTATTTAATTTATTTTTAAGGAATTAATACTTGATAGGAGGCGGCAATATTTACCGATGGCGGTGAGCGCTGGAGGGAGAAATTAGAATTTGGAATTCTAATCCCGGACTTATGTTTTAACTCGAACGGACAGTAGTATATTACTGCTCTATACACACAGACAAGGCATCTTCGGCGGGCAGGCAGAAACGAAACTATTCATCCGCCCTGAATAGGCGGATGAATAATGTTCCGACATTGTCTGAGCGCTGGACCCAAATATCAAACTTTAGGGCTTCCAGCCTATCCGCCCGCGGCTTCTTTAAGGATGTGCCGTCCGATAACTGAACGCAGGATCTGGTTGGTGCCTTCGTAGATTTGTGTGATTTTGGCGTCGCGCATAAACTTCTCTATAGGATAATCGTGCATATAGCCGTAACCGCCGAAGATTTGGACGGCGTCGGTCGTTACGCGCATCGCGGTATCCGAGGCGATGATTTTGCACATCGCTGATTCTTTGGCGACCTTTTCCTTGCCTGAATCAATCATCTTGGCAAGGGCGTAAATCAAAGCGCGCGAGGCTTCGATTTGGGCGGCCATATCGGCGAGCATAAATTGGATGGCTTGGAAGGAGGATATAGATTTTCCGAACTGGACGCGCTTAGTAGCATAGTCGGCGGCTAAATCGAAGGCGCCCTGGGCGATGCCAAGGGCTTGGGCGGCGACGCCGGGCCGGCTGCGGTCGAGAGTGCGCATCGCTACAATGAAGCCTTCGCCTTCGCGCCCCAGACGGTTTTCGACCGGCGCTTCGCAATCTTGCATTACCAGCTCGCTGGTTTTAGATGCGCGGATACCAAGTTTATCCTCGATTTTCCCATAAGAGAAGCCGGGAAAACCATCTTCAATGATAAAAGCCGAAGCGCCGCGCGTGCCTTTCTCCGGGTCGGTTGAGGCGATGACGGTATAAATTTTTGCCACTGAGCCGTTAGTGATGAAATGTTTCGTCCCATTGAGGATATATTTATCGCCTTTTCGCACAGCGGTAGTCTGGATAGCCCCAGCGTCGCTGCCAGCGTTAGGCTCAGTGAGTCCGAAACCCGCCAACTTGTTGCCGGCGACTAGATCCGGCAGATAGCGCCGCTTTTGGTCAGCGTTTCCCGATAATAAAATCGGGAATGTCCCTAAAGCCGTCGCGGCTACCGCAAGGGCGATTCCGCCGCAAATGCGCGATAATTCTTCGGTTACTATCACTAAATCCAGCACGCCGCCTCCAGCGCCGCCCCACTCCTCCGGTATATAAACACCGAAGAAGCCGGCTTGGGAAAACTCGGCCACCATATCCCACGGGAATGTGCCGTCGCGGTCATACTTGGCAGCGACCGGTTTGACCTTCTCCAGCGCAATGCGGCGCGCTAACTTGCGCAGTTCCTGCTGTTGTTCGGTTAGAAAATAATCCATATTTCTCGATTTGATTAAAATTGATTAAAGGCTGCTGTGCATAGCGACTCTGTTTAGGTTCCGAATATCTATTAATGGGAGAGAATATAGCGACTATTCGGGGCGAACACAAAGTTCGCCCGAACGGGCGATGCTTGTCATCGCCCCAAATTGTATCTTCAAGAACAACACTTTTCTGCCCCCATTAATACTACTGTTATGTCAATTGTGCAATGTCGCATTCATCCTGAACGAAGCGAAGGATCTCGTCCGGATAAGTAATTCTTTAGGACGAGATCCTTCGCTTCGTTCAGGATGACGATATCTTACGCTTGACATAGCGCTATGTTCACTTCCATTTGGCTGATAATGCTTAATATCCGCAGTTTCCAATTTAAGTCATCCCGGTTTCAAGAAACCGGGCTACTCATCGCGTTCATCGACATCGTCGTAATCGCCGCGATTGGCGGAGTTGCGAATGTTGTTTATGAAGCGTGGCATAATAGCCATCGCCTCGCGGGCAGCAGCTTGTTCAGCCATTTTTTTGCTACGTCCAGCGCCGCGTCCGACCAGCCTGCCAGACAAAGAGACCTCGACCTCAAACTCCTTGTGATGGTCGGGTCCGGTTTCACGAAGGATAGAGTAGAGCGGAGGCTGAAATCCTCGACCTTGAGCAAACTCGAGCAGTTGACTCTTATAGTTAACATCGATGTTATGTCGCAGCAAGATATCGAGACGCGGTATAACCGTTTTATGCACGAAGCGTTTGGCAACCGGCATACCGCCGTCGAGGTAGAGCGCGCCGACCACGGCTTCATAGACATCTTCGAGAATTGAAGCCCGATTCCGCCCGCCGTTCCGCTCCTCGCTCTCGCCAAGCAATAGAAAATCGCCCAATTTCAAACGCGCTGCTACGCGCTCTAAAGCGCTGCCGCTTACTAACATCGACTTCAATTTACTGAGCTGCCCTTCGTTGGCTTTCGGCAGGCGGCACAGCAACTCTTCGACGACAATAAGGTCAAGCACAGCGTCGCCCAAGAGTTCCAGCGTTTCATTGCATTCGCTGAAGGCTTCATCGGCCTCGCCAACATAGGAGCGGTGAGTCAATGCCCGCTGTAGAATGGCGGGATGGCGAAAATGATGTCCGAGCAAGGGTTCGAGCCGGCTGAAGTGTCCAGTCTTTCGCCCTAGATTCAGCAGCCTGACAACCCAACTTAACATATCTCTCTATTCCACACGCTTAATAGCCAAACAAGCGTTATGCCCGCCGAAGCCGAAGGTGTTTGAGAGCGCATGGTAAATTTTCGCATTGCGAGCCTCATTAGGCACATAATCCAGGTCGCATTCCGGGTCGGGGCGTTCATAATTGATGGTCGGCGGAACAATATCGCGGTCGAATGACAGCAGGACGGCAGCGGCTTCGACCGCGCCGGCCGCGCCTAAGAGATGCCCGTGCATCGACTTTGTCGAACTCACCAGCAACTTATCGGCGTGTTCACCAAATAAGGTTCGAATGGCTTTAGTTTCAGCAGCATCGTTCAACGGCGTCGATGTTCCGTGAGCGTTGATGTAGTCGATGTCGGTGAGCGACAAACCGGCGTCTTGCACAGCCAGGCGCATAGCGCGGACAGCGCCGTGGCCGTCGTCAGGCGGCGCGGTGATATGAAAGGCATCGGCAGTGAAGCCGACGCCGGCGATTTCGCCGTAGATGTGCGCGCCGCGGCGCCGGGCATGTTCATATTCCTCCAGAACTAATATCCCGGCGCCTTCGCCCATTACGAAACCGTCACGCTCAGCATCGAACGGACGGCAGGCTCGTTCAGGCTCATCGTTGCGCGTTGAAACGGCTTTCATCGAGCAGAATCCGCCGAGTCCAGTTTGACAGACCGGCGCTTCGCTGCCGCCGGCAATCATCATATCCGCGAAGCCATAGCGAATTTCGCGCATCGCACAGCCAACGGAATGTCCCGAAGTCGCACAAGCGGAAGTCGTTGCGTAATTTGGTCCACGCAGGTTATAACGAATCGAGATATGCCCAGCGATGATGTCGGAAATCATCATCGGAATAAAGAACGGGGTGATGCGCCGCGGTCCTTTTTGGTCAATGACGCGAACCTGGTCTTCGAATATATACATCCCGCCGATGCCGGATCCGATGATGACCCCGACGCGGTCGCTGTCGATAGCGTCGAATTGAATTCCAGCGTCTTCGATGGCTTGCTGCGCCGCAGCATAGCCAAATTGACAGAAGAGGTCCATCCGCCGCATTTCGCGTTTGTCCCCGTAGTCTTCCGGATTAAAATCCTTGACTTCAGCCGCGATGTGGGACGCATAATCAGACGAATCGAAACGGGTTATCTTCCCCATTCCGCCCCGTCCAGCGACAAGACTGGACCAAAAGGCTTCTTTCGTATTACCGATAGGAGTGATTACTCCAAGTCCGGTTACCACGACCCGACGGGGAGTTATGGATGGGAGTGCAGCCATTTACTGGCCTTTTTGTGCCAACTTCTGTTTGAGATACTCGATGGATTTGCCGACAGTGGTCAATTTCTCGGCCTCTTCATCCGGGATTTCTATATTAAATTCTTCTTCGAAAGCCATTATAAGTTCGACAGTGTCGAGCGAATCGGCGCCCAGGTCTTCGATGAACGCCGCTTCCGGCGTAACTTTCGCTGCGTCCACGCCAAGTTGGTCAACGATGATTTCGCGAACGCGTTCCTCGTAATTCATTGCTTTCCTCCTAAGGGGGTGTTGAAATGGAATTTATTATAAGGATTTTTAAATTAACTAAATTCAGCAGACAAGAGCGCCCGCCTTATTGACTTACCTGCCAAACCGGTATTATCGCTCAAGTCCTCAAGCCGCGCCTAAATGAGCGCAAATACTTTATACGGCTGAAGTAACTTGTAAATTTGCCTTCCAGAAAAGATTCGATTTTTTCCGGCAGACGCTTCTCCACAATCATCGCGGCGCGTAAAATCGCTGAGGCGATGGCACGCGGACTGGAAGCCCCGTGACAGATAATTGACACACCCCGTATGCCCAATAACGGCTCGCCGCCGAACTGCTGGTAATCGAGTTGCCGGTCAAGATGATTCAGCAATCGCTCGTCTTCAGCCGGTTTTAACAACTTGGTGAGAAATTCGGGGACGCCCTCTAGAAACTTCAGCAGAACATTGCCGGTAAAGCCGTTGGTCACAATGACTTCGGCTTTGCCTTTGAGAACATCGCAACCTTCGACATTGCCGACGAACAGAAAGCCGCTCTCGGTCAACAGCCGATAGGCTTCGATGACATTGCGTTCGCCGATTTGCTCCTCTACCCCAACATTGAGCAAGCCTACGCGCGGTTCGGCGATATTCAATATCTCGCGCGCATAAATAATGCCCATCGCCGCAAATTGGACTAAATGATGGGCCGAGGCGACTAAACTGGCGCCAACATCGATTAGATAACAACAGCCGTAGAGCGCCGGCAGCGCTGCGCCGACAGCCGGACGGGTGATGCCGGAGCATTTTTCAAGTTCAAGCAGCGATGCCAGAACCTGCGCGCCAGTCGGACCGGCTGAAACAACAGCGTCGCAGAAACCTTCGCGGTGCTTGCGCAGCGCCGTGCGAATGATGGAATCCGGATCAGCCCCGGCAATATGCGGGTCGTCCGAACTCGACTCGCTATCAGATATATCATAGAACTCAAGACGCTCAGGTAGCCCTTGCTCAAAGTGCGGTTCTAAGGTTGACTTTGGGCCAAATAGAATGATTTGCAGGTTGGGACATTTCGATGCGGATATTTCCAAAGCGAGCTTAGCGCCGGTGACAAGCGCCTCCGGAGCCTCATCGCCGCCCATCGCGTCGAGAGCGATCTTCATAACTTGAGTATCTAATATAAATTAGAATATTTGACTATGCAATAGATACATTAAATCCTAATCCAGCGATAAGCGTTTAACTATTTAATCAACCGATGCTGTTCGTTAGGCAGAACACAGCGAGGCATCGCCTCCGGGTGGGCGGGAACGAAACCTTTCACTGTGTTCAGAGTGCCTTATACCTATCTTATCGCTTGATTAGGATTTAAAAGTTAATCTTTGGTCTTTATAACTTGACGACCTTTATAAAAGCCGCAATTAGGGCAGACCGTATGCACAAGGCGCATTTGATGACAATTAGGGCATTCGCAGATGGCTGCAGCGCGCAGATGATGATGACTGCGGCGCTTGTCGCGGCGCGCCCGTGAAACTTTGGCTTGGGCTATAGCCATTAATATCTCAATTTTTAATGTTTATTTCGCAGCGGCAGGTTTCGATATTTAAATTCGCGCCGCAATGTTGACACAATCCCCGGCAATCGTCCCGGCAGAGTAATTTGAGCGGAACGGATAGAAGAACGGCATCGCGCACTTCGGTCGTCAAATCCAATTCGTCCTGCACCGGGCTATAAGTGCGCAAATCGTCGCCCGGTATCTCGCCCGGCAGCGGTGACTCACGCTGAATGAATATAACTTCGTATCTATCGCCAACACCCACTAAAAAAGGTTCGCCGCAGCGGTCGCAGATAAATTCGCCTTCAGTGCGCGCTTCGATATCGACGATAATCTTGCCGACGCGCTTATCCGCGATAATATCCACAACGACCGGCCAACGAAATATCTGTTCATCGAGGTCTAATTTTACCGGCAGAATTGTCTCCTGCAAATTATTTAAACCGTTTTGCAGGCTGGCGATGCGAATTTTCATAAGTTAATAATATAAATAAAAATTAACTAATCGTCAAGATATAAATGGCTTTTAAAAAGTGGATTTTCGACATTCATAGGCAGGTATTATTAAAACAAAGCCGCGAAAATTCATCTCAAATCGTATATAATCGAATATGTGCGATTTTGAATCTAAAATACTTGACAAAAATAATAATATTTTGTATAATTAACAATTAAAAATGCGCCCGTAGCCCAATTGGATAGAGCGTCTGGCTACGGACCAGAAGGCTGGGGGTTCGAGTCCCTCCGGGCGTGCTTTAAAAAGACACGGTTCAACCGTTTCTTTTTACTTTTTTGAGCCTTGCCGCCGGCGGATGAGCGCGGTGCGATTCTATTTCCAGCGCGTCTAAATTATGCTTGACATCGATAGTGAAAAAGAGTATGCCGGCAATCAATGCCAACAGACTTAAACTAAATAGAGTTGCGATGAGTAGTCCGAAATCGATGCGCAGTAGTTGTAAGACGAACAACATTATCACAGTGGCCGCGTCTAAAAATATACAACTCATATACATCAGCAAGGAGCGGCGCAAGAGCCGTGTGCGCTGCATCAGGACGACCAGTTGCTCCTCGAGCTCCGGCTGCCGTTCGTCGGATTTACGAATTTGGTCGGTTATATACCTTATACGGTCGATTAAGTGCGAAAGACGGTTCGTAGTCGATAGAATCAATAATCCTACGCCGGAAATCAGCACTACCGGTCCGATAGCGGATACGACAAATCCCGCCACTAAATCAAGCGGCTGCGTCGGCATAATAACTCCGTTTTTTTATTTGTAATATAACGAAGAATCATAAAGAAGTGAAACTAATTTGAATCTTAAATCTAAGACTCGTCCATTCAGTCTATATCGTCTATTATGTCCGTCATTTGAACACTGATAACCGTTATTTTACCGCCAATAACCGTTATTAGTCGAGGTAATTGCAAAAGTGTTGGATTTATTAACTGATGGCAAGGCGGACGCCCTCGTCCGCCTTGCTATGGTCCGAGTTTTCTGGATTAATCATCACTTTGCAATTAGCTCAGATATGTAGGAATAATAAAAAGGCGCGCGATTTTTCTTTGCTAACCATATCTTTTGGCTTATATTAAGTGAAATTTTATCCGACTATATCGACTTTTCTTAAGTTATTAGTCATCAGTCATCTTCTGGAGACCCCTTTGAAACCTAACCTTTTAAAATTATCATCAGCATCAGCATTAGCATTAGCATTAGCATTTGCATTCTCACCTGCTTATGCTGTATCTGTTCGTTGGCCGGCTGAGAATATCGAAATCGATGTTCAATTCGATGTCCAGAAACACACTCTATCCGGCCTCGCACGACTGACCATCCCTGCCAAAGGACTTAAATCTGCTGGTTTTCTACTGAATAAAAAATTCACCGTCGAGAGCGCCGCTATTGGCGGCGAGGCTTTAGTCCTGACCAGAGTCGAAGACTTCGACACAACCGAAGTTACTTCAGTCTATGGACTTTACGGTCGCTGGAATCCCTCCGATGCTGCTTTTTATGTCGGCAAACTCTCCAAGAACCAACTGAAAGTCAAGACGCCGGTAATTTTAGAAGTCCGCTATACAGGCGAACTTCACGTTCCGCCGGATAAGCGGCAGTTCTCACGCGATAGAATCGCCTTCGAAGTCAACGGCGCTATCGGCATTGAGGGCATCTACTTATCCGGCGGGGCATTCTGGTATCCGCTTCTGCCGGACTGCCCAACTCCTTATTCCCTAACCGCTCGTCTCCCGAAAGGCTGGCAGTGCGTGACCGATGGCGTCGGCTCGGTCACCAAACAAACTCCCGAATACGACCAAATTACTTATATATCCCAAATTCCAACTACAGGTCTGAACTTTGCTGCCGGTCCGTTTCAAGTATCGAGTGTTCAACTTGATAAAATTACCATTCAAGCCTATTTTCTACCCGCCGAAGCCGACCTAGCGCCGGGCT
>VGIO01000144.1 GCA_016867855.1 Calditrichota bacterium | reverse complement strand
CCCGCTTGCGGGGGGGAAGAACAATCACAACATAAACTATATTCTACCCCAGTTAATATACTGATAAATCTATAAACCAATAGGACAAAGCGGACTACTCAAAGTCTGAAAAATAATATATATAAAAAAAGACTTTGTCAAGGTTTTGGTGAAATATTTGGCGTTTTTTAAAAATAGCCGGACGATATTAGTTCCCGCGCCCGCGCCAGGTGAAGAATAACCTCGCGCCTCGCGCCTCGCACCTCAATAGTCGTTCTATAGATGCAATTTATTCAATAAGCCACAAAAGAATAAAGATAAACTTTGCAAGCCGTTTCATAATACATTTCGTCGGTGGAATTCGTCGGGTTCAAGAACCTAACTTGCAGGATTAATCGCCATACATTACCGAAAATGTTTCCACCCTCCATTCCCTAAAACATTCGTCCATTCGTCATTATCAGTTTTATTCTCTTTCATCGTCCCAATGTGTGTGAGTTGAGGCAGTTCGGGGTGGTTGAGATGAAACCGTTCGACCCGACGGACATTCTCCGGTTTGACGGTGAAGAGCAACTCATAATCGCCCCCGGCGCGTAAGGCGAATTCCTGGGGGAATAGGTTTTGGGCTTTAGGCATTAGGCTTTGGGCTTTGGGCTTTAGGCTTTGAGACGGATGATGATTATGATTATTTTTTATAGATATAAATGCGGTCAATTCCTCGGATACCGGGATATTATCGACCTCAATTTCCGCACTTAACCGGCTGGCTTGGGCTAACTGCCGCACACCTATCGCCAAGCCGTCCGACAGGTCTATCATCGCGGTGGCAGTTCTCGTTCTCGCTAATAACCTGCCGAGTTCAAGGCGGGGATCCGGATATAAGTATCTATTTATCAGATAAGATGCGAATGGCGTGGTTGACTTTTGGGCTTGAAGCAGCGTCATTCCGGCCTCGGCGTCGCCTAATGTTCCCGATACATAAATAAAGTCTCCTTCTCTCGCCCGCGAACGATAGACGACTTCGTCCCGCCTCATCCGTCCGGTCAAAGTTAGAGCCAGCGTAATCCGGTCGGGATGGCGCGAAACATCGCCTCCAGCCAAATTTACTCCATATCTTTGCGCGATTTTATTGAAACCGTAAAAAAAACTCTCGACCCAATTTGCAGCCAGATTCTCCGGCAGCATCAGACATAAAAAAGCATCTTCCGGCTTTCCGCCCATTGCGGCGATGTCGGACAAATTAACCGCTAACAGTTTCGCTCCGACCGATTCAGGCGGACACCATTCATAAGCGAAATGCACCCCGTCGAGCATCACATCAGTTGTTACGAGCAGCGCTGAATTACCTGCGCCGCGAATGACGGCGCAATCATCGCCGATGCCCTTCAGCAGCCGTTTTGCGGAATGATACTTCACACTCCTCGCGAGCGCGATCACACCCTCTTCGCCTATGTCTTTTATTTGTCCGGACATTATTTTAAAGTTAAGCCCGACAGAAGTCCTGCCGGGCGAATTTCGCTATTACTATCAGTATCGCTTACAGCATCAACCCGCCGCGGTTGCGCGCATAACTTCCTCGATAGTCGTCAAGCCCTCCAGCGCCTTCTTCACGCCATCTTGGCGCAGCGTCAGCATTCCGTCGTCCATCGCGGCGCGGCGAATTTTATCGGCTGAGGCGCTTTGGATTACTAAATCCCTTATCTCTTCGTTTATAACTAAGACTTCATAAATACCTAACCGGCCTTTAAAGCCGCTGCCGGAACAGACCCGGCAGCCTTCGCCTTTGTATAAGAATGTGCCTTTGCCCTCCAGCCCTATCGCCTTTAAAATCGACTCCGGCGGTTCGTAAGCCGTTTTACAGGAGACGCAGATGCGCCGCACTAAACGCTGGGCAAGGACGCCGGCTGTGGCCGTGGCGACCAAAAACGGCTCAACGTTCATATCCACTAGTCTTGGCAACGCGCCCGGCGCATCGTTAGTGTGCAGCGTCGAAAGAACTAAATGCCCGGTCATCGCGGCTTCGACTGCGATTTTGGCAGTTTCGGCGTCGCGTATCTCGCCCACCATCACGATGTCAGGGTCCTGCCGTAGAATTGAACGCAGCCCTGCTGCAAAGGTCATCCCGGCTTTGACATTCACCTGCGACTGCCGGATTAACGGCAGCCGGTATTCGATCGGATCCTCCAAAGTGATCGTATTCTTATCCATCTTCGAAACTTCATTGAGCGCTGAATAGAGGGTTGTCGTCTTGCCTGAACCAGTCGGACCGGTAACTAAAATCAAGCCGTTCGGGCGCTCTAACATCCCGCGCACCCTTCCCTCCATCACGCCAAAGCCGAGGTCATCTAGTTTTACGCGCAGATTCGATTTATCCAAAATACGCATCACGATGTTTTCGCCATAGACCGTCGGCAGGGTTGAAACGCGCAGGTCTATGGGCTTGCCTTCGACCATCATCTGAATGCGCCCGTCCTGCGGCACGCGCCGTTCGGCAATATCGAGGTTCGACATAATTTTCATACGGGAGATGATAGCGCCCTGCAGTTTCTTCGGCTGGGTGTAAATTTCACGCATAATGCCGTCGATGCGGAAGCGCACCCGCAGCATCGTCTCTTCCGGCTCAATATGAATATCGCTGGCGCGTTCCTTAACGGCTTGCGCCAGCAGCAGATTAACTAATTTGACAATCGGCGCATCGCTGGCTTGCGCCGCCAGCGAATAAGTATCGACTGCTTCTTCCTTCTCTTCAGCGCCGAGAACCTGCACGACCTCTTCCATCTCGCCGGTCGTGCCGTAGTAGTGGTCGATGGCTTGTTCGATATCTTGAGCGCTGCAAATCGACGGCTCGACCTCCAACCCGGTCGCCCGCACCACCTGGTCTATGACGCCCAAATTCAGCGGGTCGTCCATCCCCAAGGTCAACGAATTGCAAATGCGGAACAGCGGCATGACTTTATACTGCCGGGCAAATTGCTCGCCGATGAGATTGATGACGCTCGGATCCACCGAATAGAAACTCAGCGAGACATAAGGCACGCCCAACTGGTCGCCGAGCGCCGAATAAACATCGGCTTCGGTCAGATAGCCCAGGTCGATGAGAATTTGACCGATGCGCTTCTTGACCTGCTTTTGTTGGAGCAACCCTTCGTCGAGTTGCTCCTTAGTTATCAAGCCCTGGGCGGTGAGGATTTCGCCGATTTTACGCCTTCTTGCCATCTTTTAAGCGATTCTACGATTAAGGCTGAGTATTTATCAACTTAAGAATTTACGCACGGTTTCGATGAGCGTGGCTGAATCGAACGGTTTGGTGAGATAGGCGTTGGCGCCGGTTTCCACACCGGTCGAACGGTCATCTTCGCTAGCCAATGCCGTCAACATAATTACCGGAATATGCTTGTATTCCTCATCGTATTTAAGAAAGCGGCTGATTTTGTAGCCATTCATTTTCGGCAGCATAATATCCAAAACAATTAGGTCGGGCTTTAAACGGCGCGCTGCATTCAAGCCTTCTAAACCATCAGTCGCGGTGTGGACGATGTAGCCCGACGCCTCAAGCCGAAGTTTTATCGCCATTAGCATATCGAGTTCATCATCGACCACTAAGATCTGTTTTTTTCGGACATTTATTCCCTCAATGGGTCTAAATATTTGTTTTTATAGTTTTAAAAAGGATTGATTTATTTCTATAATTTAGGTTTTCTTTGGGTCTTTGCGTGTGAATATCTTTCAGGCAATTTTTTGGTCTTCATCTTCCTGCGCCGTCTGCAGGCTGAAGTAAAAAGTCGAACCTTTGCCGACTTCGCTGACGACCCAGATATCGCCGCCGTGCCGTGTTACCAGGTCCTTCACCAAGGGCAGCCCCAATCCGACGCCTTCCTGGAAGCGCGGGTCGTCCTTGTCAACTAACCGATGGAACCGTTTGAATATGTTCTCTATCTCGCCGGGTGGAATGCCGTAGCCTTGGTCGGCGACAGCAATCTCAATCCGATTTCCCTTCGTCACCGCAGTTACCCTAACTTCGGTATTTTCCTGCGAATACTTGCGAGCGTTCTCTATTAGATTAGTCAATATCTGCGTAACACTATCCCGGTCAGCATAAACTAATGGGATGTCCGGCGGTAAATCGACCGTCAAGGTCATTCGTTTGTGGGCTAATTTGGGTTTTAGAGATTCGGTAACGGCTTCGACAAGCGGATATAAAGATTCAGGTCGCAAAACAACATTGAAACCGCCGGAGTCGGCACGCGCTAACGACAATAGATTTTCAATTAATCTCGCCAGTCTTTCAACATTGCTGCGCATAATGCCGATAATCTGTTTTTGGTTGGGATTTAAGTCCCCTGCCACGCCATCGAGTATCAACGAGATAAATTCCTTCACCACCGCCGTCGGGGTGCGCAATTCGTGCGAAATGTTGGAAACGAGTTTGTTTTTCATTTCTTCAACGGCACGTTCCTGCGTAACATCATAGAGCGAGAGGAGCATCAAGCCGTCCTTGCTGCCCGTCTCCAGCAGACGGGAGACATTCAGCCGTAAAAATACGTGTTGTCCGCGCCAGGTAATATCCGAATGCTTCACAATCGTGCGGCGCTGGGCGCTCGACTCGCCTTGGTTGTGCAACTCCCCCCAGCATTCTATCAAATTGCAGTTGAGCCGCTTTTCGATATGTTCGATGGTTGGTTCGGCGCCGAGCGGCACTTCCAACAGGCTGCGGGCAATCGGATTCAGCAATACTTCGGGCTTCGCTATGTCGATGACCGCCAAGCCGTCCAAGGTATGCTCGACGATGGCGCTGGTCATCTTTTGCTGGCGCTCGACCGAGCGTTTCATCCGGGATAGAAATTCGGAAGCCGCCAAGGCTAACTGTTCGACAAAGTCGAACCACTTTATCTCAAAATCATCATCTTGACGCGACGCCGCCGCCAATAATCCAAATGTTTCGTCTTCCTGCTTGACCGGCACGACAATCCACGAGCGCAACATATAATCGGGATTCGCCGATTCCGAGGCTATCGATTGGGTAATCGAAGCGCGCGAACAAGGCGTTCTCCAATCAGATAGTTTGCTTCCTCGTTCGTTTATAATCTCTATTAATTTGTCCAATTCCTGTTCGTTAGGTCGTGAAGCCGACGATAGACCTAATTCGCCGCGTTTTAGGTCAAAGACGGCTGCAACATCGGCTTGAACCTCATCGACGAGGAAATTCAAGATTAACTCGAAGCCTTCCCTATAACTCATCGCCGTCATCATACGGTCAGCAAGCCTTTTGAGCAGCGTCAATTCAGCGACTGAGCGGCGCAGTTTATCGCGTTCCGCTTCGACGGCTTTGCCCAGCGCTTCAATCCGCTCGTTGAGCCTCACCGCCGCGATTTGATTCCGCAGAGCCATCGCCAATTCCGACATCCGCACCGGCTTGGTCAGATAATCGTTTGCGCCCAACCTCACCGCTTCGACCGCCGATTCAGTCGTGGCATAACCCGTCAGTATTATCACTGCCGACCGAGGTCTGATGCTTTTTACTTCGCGCAGCACATCGGTGCCGGAAATATCGCCCAGCCGCAAGTCGGTCAGCACTAAATCGTGCTGGCGTTCGCGAAATATCTGCAAGCCTTCGGCGCCGCTTAACGCCGAGTCAACATCATAGCCCTCGTTTTGTAAGAGCGCCGTGATAGCCATCGTAACGGATTGTTCGTCATCGATTACCAGCACTTTGGCGGGGATTTCAGTTTCGGTTGGATTCATTTGCTTCTTCCGGCGCGAAGGCTTGTCCCACGGCTTGCCGCTTCATCATATTTTCAAGGTCGATAGGGTCGTTGGAGCGCGATAAGGCTTCATCGCGTGTAACTTTGCCGCTGGTATATACTTTGAGCAGCGATTGATTCATCGTCATCATACCGAACTTCGCCCCGACTTGAATCATCGAGTCCATCTGATGCACTTTACCCTCGCGGATGGCGGCGCGAATAGCGCTGTTGGCGACCATAATTTCGCAGCACATCTGTCGGCCGCCGCCGATTTTGGGCAGCAACTGCTGGCAGACGACGCCCTGCAGCACTAACGCTAATTGAGTGCGCACTTGGTCCTGCTGGTCCGGCGGGAAGACATCGATGACGCGGTTGATGGTCTGCGCAGCTGAGTTCGTATGCAGCGTTCCGAAAACCAAATGCCCGGTTTCTGCCACCGTCAATGCTATTTCGATGGTCTCCTTGTCGCGCATTTCACCGATGAGAACGACATCCGGGTCCTGCCGCAGGACGCTCTTCAAAGCCCGCTGAAAAGACATCGTATCGCTGTGTATCTGGCGCTGGTTGACGATGGATTTGCGATGCTGGTGGATGAACTCAATGGGGTCTTCGATGGTCAGAATGTGCAGCGGTTTTTCGCGGTTGATTTTATCGATCATCGCAGCCATCGTAGTTGACTTGCCCGAGCCGGTCGCGCCGGTCACTAAAACCAGACCGTTCGGCCGGTCGGCTAACTCTTCGACAATCGGCGGCAGATTGAGTTTTTCGAAGGATAAAATTTCAAACGGGATGCGCCGCAACGCCATTGCCACGCAATCGCGCTGTTTGAAGACATTGGCTCTGAAGCGCGACAAGCCTTTGATGCCGAACGAAAGGTCGAGTTCGGATTGTTTTTCGAATTCGGCGCGCTGCGACTCGGTCAAGACGCCGTAAGCCAGTTCTTTGGTGTCGTCCGGCGAGAGCCGCGGATAATTGAGCGACTGCAGGTCGCCGTCGATGCGAATCTGCGGCGGCGTCCCGACCGTCAGATGCAGGTCGCTGGCGCCCTTGCCAATCATCTCGGTCAATAACTCAGTTAGGTCATAGACCGGTTTGGGCGCACCGGTCGAAGATGCTGAACCTGAATCCTGTGAATTTGAATTCATTTTTACCTCAGGATTTATTAATCCCAATTTATGAATAAATTTCGGTAATAATTATAAAGAAAGTGCGACTTGAGGTATTAACATCTTGCATATTTTAATTTGCTCATTCTCAGTTGCGGAAAAACCTTTCTTTATGACCAATGCTTCCACTATTGCATTCCGGTAATTCTCAGAAGAGCCAATGTGATAGAAATGATTGAAAATAAATGTATCGTTATCCTGCCAAAACTCCTCTATGTGTTCATTAATGCGGAATTTATTTTCTTTCCACATTGACAAGGCATAACCGCAATCTAAAGTTTGAACGCTTTCCGCCATTTCGATCGCATCTTTATCGCTCCATCGATTAAAATAATCAGTATGTCTACCGATATAAGGTGGATCTAAATATACAAAATCATCTTCCCCTGCTAACTTTAAACACTCACACCAATCAAGATTTAAAAAAGTCCAGTCCTTTGTTTGCATAATCTTTTGGACTGCCCGAACTTGATTAACGATTTTCGATACATAAGCCGGACGAAATCTATTGTTCTTTCTACAAAATGGGACATTGAAATCACCATTGTTATTGAATCGTATCAAGCCGTTAAAACAAGCGCGATTTAGCAAAAGAAAATCCAGAGGATTTTTATCAGTGTTGAAACGTTCACGAATTTCATAATATACTTTCTCGCCTTTTTCTTGCATTCTTCGGCCCTCGTTGGTTAGGTGCTCTTTCACGATTGCAGGATTAATTTTGCCTTCAAATATACTGGCATAAAGTGTTATTAGATGTGGATTTATGTCGCTCACCGTTGCCCGCTTCGGCTGAAGGCTGAAAAGAACCACGCCAGAACCTAAAAACGGCTCAATCCACATCCCCTCTTCGCTCCATTTGATATTTTGAGCAATAAACGAGACAAGTTTTGTCTTAATTCCCTGACATTTTACAGGTGGAACTATAGGTTTAATATTTGACTTTGGAAACATTGCTCTATTACTTTCTACCTCTATAGGTTAAATAAGAAGCAATGTTAGTCCAAGGACGTTTTGTTAATTCTGCCGCACGAGCCATATCCGAAGTCAAATAAGACATCCAATAATCACCAAATATCTCTATTCCCAGTTTTTCAAATGGACCTTTTCCGTTGATGAGCTCATCTATTGAGGTAATAGACCCGATATTCTTCGTGTTCCCGCTACCTGGACGGTCGGAAGCAATTTTATATTTTTCTTGAACAAAAAATTCGAATGAATGAACTACTGAGGCAATGCTGTCAAGTTCAATAATATTGAAGACTCGTTTTTCATCGATTCCTTGTTCAGTCCGCGAGTAAATAAGCCCTAATATGATGTGCGCTTTATAGTTCGAATAGGGTAATATTATGTTTTTAATTGATTTACGATCGCGAAAATATCCCGTGAAAGCACCAAGTGTCATACCGTTGACTCGCCCTGAAGTAATACG
>VGIO01000143.1 GCA_016867855.1 Calditrichota bacterium | reverse complement strand
GCGAGTTGGGCTTCTTCGAAAGCCAGTCTAAACCCGTAATCGATATTCAAGTTGTTTTTAACGATTAAATTTGATAGTATTAGTAAGTATGATAGTAAGCAAATGACGAGTAAGCATTGGCGATATGCACTCTTACTTGCTCCTTAATGATTCGTTGGATAGAGTAGATATCCTCGCCATCCGATATCTATGCATCCACTTTGATAGATAGGCGGATTATAGAGTTTTGAGTTCACAACTTTAACGTGTTAATATTCAGGCTGAAGATCTGAACTCTAAACATTACGCTCATTTAATCAACCTACAACGTGGCTTTAAAGCCTTTTCGCATGCCCAATCGAATGCCGCAGGGTGTCCACACCCTGCGGAAATACCACTCCTTGCAGTAGGATGGGGACATCCTGCTGTAAGATGAGAAAAAATTTTTGAGCCGTGCTATAATGCTAAGCCTGAATTAATTCCGAAAGCACGCCTCAAACATCCGCGAATTAATACGCCGACTTTGATTAAATCTACATCTTTCTCCTCCCTCTTGCAAATTAAATAAAATATTCTTATATTGATTGATAACTCCTCCCGAGTGAACAACAGAAAACAAGCGTCTAAGATTAACCTTCAGGCAATTTCAAACGAGGGCTTCAGATGAACCGCATTTTGGGTTGGCTTTTCTTGATTATGCCGATAACGGCATATTGCGCAGAGGTATTGGAAAACGGTATGTTTTCCGATGCGGTGAAGTTGGATGCCGGCAAACGGAATGAAATCGCAATGTCGTTCGACTTCGGTCGAATGCAGCGTCAAGAGGTTGTTGTTGACAACATAACCCGTGAACAACTGGTCATTCCCGGCGAGGGAATGGTCTATATCGAAGGTCGGCCGGTCCTGCCGGCCGTGTCGAGGTTTATAATCGTTCCACCGGACAAGTCGGTCGAACTGGTCGTCGAAGATGGCGAAATCCGACGCCTGCCAGCCAACCTGCCGCCGTTGCTCTGCGTCGAAAAAACCTCCACCGATTTAGATCCGCCGCCGAAACTGGTCTGCGAGGATGGAATTTTCCCGCCTGTCATAGCCGAAATGTCCGAACCGACCGTCATCCGCGGCGTCCGCCTCGTCCGCGTTACAACATATCCTGTTCAGTTCGATGCTAAAACTAACGCTTATCTCATCCGCGACAACCTGAAAGCCGAACTCCACTTCGGCGACGCCCCGCCGGTCAATCCGGTCCAATATCCCGTCCGGCGTCATCGCAGCCAAACCTTCCTCAAATTCATCCGCGCTCTAGCCCTGAACGGCGAAGAAGCCGGCCGCGACGACCCCGACCGCGACATCCTGCCCCCTTATGTCGGACACTACCTCGTCGTCTGCCACGGCAGCGTGATGCAATTCGCCGTCCCGTTCATCGAATGGCGCCGAAAAGCCGGCTACAAAGTCGATATCCTCTGTGTGCCGCCTAATAACGCCAACGACGCCAATTGGATCCAAACCCGCATCCGCGAAATTTACGACGGCTACCTAAGGCAGGGCATCGATCCGTTCGACCTCCTGATGCTCGTCGGCGACCATTCATCTTACCCAGGCGGCGCCCCTGGTCCGCAATACATCCTCAACACACCAAGTTACGGCTGGAACTACGGCTGCCTCGAAGGCAACGACCAAAACGCCGATGTCGGCATCGGACAATGGATTTCCGGCAGCGAAAGCCAGATGACACTGCACAGCGGCCGGACCCTGGCCTACGAAATGAATCCCCGCTTCGACAATCCAAACTGGATGCGCCGCGGCGCCGCCTTCGCACAAAATTGGGGACAGGGAATTTCCGTTCATACTACCGTCCCCTGGGTTTTGGAAGCAATGAAAATGCATGGCATCGACGACCTAAGATTTTACGAGAACCTCAACAGCGACGGCGGAGGCGCCGCGGTCTGGAATTTCATCCTCGATCAATTCAACACCGGCGTCAACATCTTAGCCGGCCGGGCGCAAGTGGGCGCGCTGCGCGGCGGCTGGGGAAATGTCCGGCCGACCGGCATATTTCCCATCTACATCAATTACGCCGGCCATCAGGAATATATGACCTGGGTGGCGATGCGCAGCTGGAACGGCAACGACCTCGTCGGTCCCGTCGCCGCAACTAACATCTACGGCGCGCCTGTGACCTTCAGCAACAACTTGCTTTGGCTGGAAACTATGAACGGATTGTTGCAGCAAGACCTGCCCTTCGGCTGGGCGCGCGTGTTCGCAATTATCGCGCCGGAATTCTATATTCCAAACTTCCCCTCCGCTAATAGTATTCGAACTTATTCGGCGGCTTACGGCGACCCCGGCTTGCAGCCCTGGCTCGGCGTCCCGCGTGTCGTGCGGGCTGAATATCCAGCGACTATTACCCCCGAAACCCGCCGCATAGATGTGCGCGTTCTAAACCTGAACAATGAACCCGTCCCCGGCGCGCAGGTTACCCTCTACTTCCCCGGCAACATTCCAGCGCCCAATAATGAAAACTACCCGGCTTATAATCAGATGATTATGCGCACGCTTCGCAGCGATGACGACGGCCGGGCAAGTTTCTTCTTCGATGAAAGAAACCGCTTCATCGCCATCACCCAGATGTTCGTTACTATCACCGGCCGCGGCATTAAACCGTTCCTTGTCGAACGGATGATCAGCCAGCCGCGCGCCGCGTTGACGGTAAGCGGCTGGTCTTTAACCGAAGTCGAAGGCAACGGCGACGAAGTCTTAAATCCCGGCGAAACCCATCTCCTAACTATCACCGCCAAAAACACCGGTTCAAACGACGCTCTTCAATCCATTCAAGCCAATGTTTCCTGCCGCTCGCAGTTTGTCGCCGTCGAGGAGGGCAATGATGTCTGGTTTGGCGATATCGCTGCCGGCGAAGAAGTCCAAGCCGCCAACGATGTCATCCTGCGCGCCGCGCCCGACTGCCCCGACGGCGTCAGCCGCCCGGCCTTGAAACCAACGATATCAGTCGAATTCATCTCCGGCGATGACCGCTGGCAGTCAGCGATAATCCTCACGCCGCGCGCCCCGCATTATGAATTCGACCTCATCCCCGGCGGAAACATCGTTCGGGATACCGTTTGTTCGATTGACATTCAAATAAAAAATGTTGGCAGCCTCCGGGGAATGCCGCTCGATGCCGAACTACGCAGTTTTGGTATGGGCATTTCGGTCATCGATGGTATTTCGACTTACCCGTCGATTAATGCCGGCGCCTCAGCGCGGCAGAACAGCGGTCGTTTTGTCATCGCCGGCAATAAGGTCGTCGTGCCGGGCTGGCGCAATAAAATGGCGCTCATCCTGCGCTCGCCGGCCGGCTTTGTGGACACCACTTTTTTCGAACTGCAAATCCTTTCCCCGCGCGCCAATGCCCCGCAAGGACCGGATAAATACGGCTACATCTGCTTCGACGACACCGACCGCGGCTGGGACTCGGCGCCGATATACAATTGGTGCGAAATCGACCCGCGTGAACAAGACTATGATATTCGCGGAACTCAAATCCCCTTCCAAGGCAATTCGCCTGTGCAGGGCGAAGCGCGGCGTATCGACCTGCCCTTTCGCACCCGCTTCTACGGCTTGGATTACCGGCAGATAACCGTTGGATCGAACGGCTTTATATGTATGGGCGACCAATCGAGGATTACGAACTTCCAAAACTGGCCGATGGACCGTTGCATCGGCGGCGGCGCCGGTATGCTCGCGCCATTCTGGGATGCCTTGAGCCTGGGACAAAACGGCCGCGTCTATTACGCCTACGACCGCGAAAACAACCGCTTCATCGTCGAATGGTCACGACTGATACACGCCAGCGGCGGCAACGCCGACCTCAGATTCCAAGCCTTTATCCTCGACGCCGACTTCTGGATAACCGAATCTGGCAACCCGGATATTACTTTTCAATATAAGAGCATTTCGCAGTCGGCCGGCGCAGGCGGAAATTGGTCCACCGACGCCCCGTTCGCCTCGGTCGGCATCTCCAGCCCCTTCGGCGACACCGGTCTCAATTATTCTTTCAACAACACCGGTCCTGTTACCTCCGCGCCTTTGGAGGCTCGCCGGGCGCTGCTGTTCAGCACCTCACCGCGCTACCGTTCCAGCATCCTTCACGGCTATGTGCGCGATTATCGCACCAGGCAGCCGATTGAAGGCGCGATTGTGCGCACCCGGCAAGGCTTTGTCGCGATCACAAACAACGAAGGTTACTGGCGCATCGCCGACGCCCTGGCCGAAGTCCGCTTCGACATCACAGCTACTAGAACCGGCTTCAACGACTCAACCTATACCGATACTTTAGTCCACGAGAACGACAGTCTGGAAATCAATTTCGAACTGTTGCACCCAGAATTCATTCCTTCGACCCCGGCGCTCGGCTGGCGGCTCGAACCGAACCACCGCATCGAACTGCCCTTCAACATTTATAACGGCGGCAATGGGCCGTTGACCTGGTCGGCTGAAAAACGCCTCCTTAACGACGCCAACGCGGCGCCCTGGACATTGCGCCGCTCCTATGCCGCTGGCGCTGCTACTCAGGACGACCGCATCGAAGGCGTAGCATTCGCCCGGGATAAATTCTATGTGTCCGGCGCTAGCTCCCGTCCCGACGACAACGGCGCTAACCGCATCTGGGTTTTCGACCGCCAGGGAGCGCTGATAGATAGTTTTCCCCAGCCAGGCAATTCGACTTATGGGATGAAAAATCTGGCTTGGGACAGCGAGTGGCTGTGGGGCGGTGCCAGTTCTAACGAAAACCGCGTCTTCGCTATGACCCTCGAAGGCCAAGTCGTCCGCGAATTCCGCGGGCCCCATAATCCAAATACGGCTGTCGTCTGGGACAGCGAACACGAGTGTTTGTGGCTTGCCAATGTTACGAATGACCTAGTTGCTTATGACCGCAACGGCAACCGCCTGGGCCGGACGTTGAGCCGCCGCGGCTTGCGCGTCTACGGCCTCGCTTACTGGCCCGACGACCCCGACGGCTATAGCCTTTACATCGTAAATGTTCCCGACCAACGCGTCAACGCCGTGCATAAATTGAACATCAACACTGGCGATACGCTGTTCGTGTGCTGCTACCAACTTCCCGCCAACGGCAGCCCCGGCGGCGCCTTCATCACTAACGAGTTCGATGTCTATAGTTGGGTGCTGATGGTCATCAGCGATTTGAGCCGAAATGAAGGCGGCGACCGCATCGACATCTTCCAGGTTGACGCCCGCAAAGACTGGATGGACCTCAATAGATGGCGCGGCTTGTTGAATGCTGAAGAATGGCAGGAGTTCGTCCTGACCTTAAATTCGACAGGACTGCCAGACACCCTGTTCGAAGGCGAAATCCGCTTTTATCACAACGCTGAAGGCTTGACGACCAACATCCGAATTCAACTGGATGTCATAGGTCCCGAGCCGCCCAGCGCGCCCGCTCTGCTCAGACCGCCGAACGAAACTATCATCCATGCCTTCCCCCAGCACGGCGACATTATCCCGACGCCGGACATCCGCTTCGCCTGGCTGCCGTCTCTCGACTGGAACGTCGCCGACACCGTGAGTTATATTTTAATGTTGACCACTGCGGGCGATACTTTCCGCTGCCCAGCCGCCGATACGGCGCTCGTGTTAAACATCGACCAAACCGGCCTGCCGGTGCAGCGTTTCGAGCCGTTCGAATGGTGGGTCGCAGCCGTCTCCGGTCCAGATACCGTGCCGAGTGTCGAACATTTCCGCTTTGGCATCGTCCCCGATGCCTACAACCGGGAAACTGCGCCGCCGGCTGAGTTCGGTATTCACTCTATCTACCCCAATCCGTTCAATTCGATGCTTGCGGTTAAATTCGGCTTGGACAGGACTTCTTTAGTAAGTCTTTCGCTCTTCGACCTCTCCGGCCGTCAAGCTGCAGCGCTGGTGAACTCCTGCCTTAAAGCCGGTTATCACACCTGTCATCTGGATGGCGCCGCCTTGACCTCCGGCGTTTATTTCGTTAGATTGCATACCGAAGATAGAACCGTGCAGCAAAAAGTTGTGTTAGTGAAATAACTCGTTAGATGGGCGTCTCTGCCACTGAAATTCGACTGCAGACCCGCCGTGGTCTGCAGCCGTTCATTAACCATCGTCCACCCGCCACGGTGGACGATGGGGTCGTCTGCCGCAGCGTGTCCTCACGCTGCGGCTCGCCTCGCCAAGGCGGACGCCTTCATCCGCCAAACTAATCCCGCCTCAAGAAGGCGGACTGCAATTAAAGAATCTCACAATGCGCGCCAACTTAGTGTTGCTAACTTTTGCGCTGCTGTTTTCCAGCGCTTCCGCCCAGTGGGGCCACAATGTTGACTCACTGGCTACCATTCTGCCGAACGGCTCTTATCTCGACATCGCCGTCGAAGGCGACCGCCTTTACGCCGCAACCTATTTCGGCTTCGAGATATTCGATATCTCCAACCCCGCCGACATCCGCTTCTTAAGCCGCACGTCATCCATCGGCGATGCGTATGAAATCGCCGTGCGCGAAGGCTTCGTCTATCTGGGCGACTATTCCTTCGGAATGCACACCTACGACGCCCGCGATCCGCAGAATGTTATGTATTTGAACACCCGCCACTTCGAAGATGTCTGGTGGGAGGAAATCCTCGCCGTCCGCAGCCGGCTCTATGTCTCGGAATTCAATTACGGCGTCACGATTTTCGACATCTCCAATCCCGCCCTGCCGACCCGCCTCGGTCTGTTCCGCAATATCGTTTTCCCCGGCGCTATCTACATCGGCGACAGCCTCAGTTATGTCTATAATTATCAAACTGATGAAGTCGCCGTAACCGACTTGCGCACCGTCGGACAATGGAGAATACTCAGCCGCCTCAATGTCGGCGGCTATGTTGCCTCAATTCTCGAAGCCGACAGCCTTCTTATCCTCTGCCGCGGACGCGATGGCATCTCGTTCTATTCCCGCGAAGATCCTCTGAATCCCCGTCTGTGTTCGACGGTCCCGACTAACGGGCAGTATGCTTATAAAGCCGTCGTCGTCGGCAGTCTGGTCTATGCCGCCGTCAGTCGTAACGGTTTGATGGTCCTGGACGCTGCAAACCTCGATTCGGTCGTCGTAATCTCCCAAGACAATCTGCCCTATCCGCGAGCGCTGGCTTTTCACAACAATCACATCTTTGTCGGTCGAACGAGTTATGGACTCGGCGTATACGCGCTTGAAAATCCACTTCAACCGGTAGAAATCAGTTCCTTCCGTCCCGATTTATGGATATCCGATGTGACGGCTTATAACGGCGCGATCTATATTCCAAGGTTAAGTCGAGGTCTCTTGACGCTCGACGGCGCCGATCCTTCTATGCCCGACACCGCCGAATTGAACTCCGATTACGCTTTTTATGAAGTCGAGTCCTCCGGCGACGGCTGGCTCTACGCGCGAACCTTTAATGCTGCCGACACCACATATTTGTTAACCGTGTTTTCCCTCGCTGACCCGCTGCATCCTGAAGAAGTTTGGAATATGGAAATCGAGCCGGAATACTTTTATCTAAAATATCACGAAGGCCTCCTGGCGCTTTACGATTGGGAAGGCTCGATTATGCTGCTCGACGCCGAAGACCGCGCCCAACCAAACTATCTGACCGAAATCCTCGACGCTTCGCCGCATTACATCCACCTGACCCGCGGCCGGCTCTATGTCGTGAATTCGACCGAGCCGCCGGTCCTGCTGGTCTATGACCTTGACGACCCTGAGCGTCCGGTTTTGGCAGGGCAATATCGCGGCTTGGAATTTGGCTATGGATTGACTTCGCTTGGCCAAAGGATCTATGCCTCTGATGGTAATCACGGCGTCATTGTGCTGGACGCCGCAGATCCGACTAATATCCGCCGCATCGCCTCAACCCCCACCAACTGGGCGACGGATGTCTTCGTCTCCGATTCGCTGCTCTATCTCGCCGATGCCGACCGCGGCTTGAAAATCTTCGACATCACCACCAGCGTTTTGCCGACCTATCTAGGCCATCTCGAAACGCCCGGCTGGGCTTATGAACTCTTTGTGCGCGACGGAATATGCTATATCAACGACGATTACGACTTAACAATCGCCCGTTACATCCCGCTCGATGTTGGCGGCCGACCGTTTGAACCGCCGCTGACCTTCTTCCTCGCGCCGGCATATCCCAACCCGTTTAACAGCGCGGCGCAGTTGACCTTCGGGCTGGCTGCGCCCGGTTGGGCGCGGCTGTCAATATTCGACGCCGCCGGCCGCTTCGTTCTTAAACAAGACTGGCCCGACATCCAGCCTGGCCGGCACAAATTTTTATGGAATGCTTCAAGCCGGCCGGCCGGAGTCTATATATTCCGCCTCGAAACCGGGCTTA
>VGIO01000142.1 GCA_016867855.1 Calditrichota bacterium | reverse complement strand
CCGGACCTTAAACCGGTTGAGGTCAAAGCGCTCGCCGATACAGGCGCCACGCACCTCTGCATACCGGAACATATTAGGCTGCAACTCCGGCTTGAAGAAAGAGAAAAGAAAGAAGTCGTACTTGCCGATGGCTCACTGAAGTCTTTTCCCTATGTCGGTCCAATCGAATTGCGCTTCAAGAATCGCGTGGGCTTTGCCGGCGCATTAGTTATGGGCGACCAAGTCCTGCTGGGCGCGATTCCTATGGAAGATATGGACTTGGTGGTCATTCCAAGGACCCGGCGGGTGGATGTCAATCCGGAAAGTCCGAATGTAGCAACGACAATAGCCAAGACCGTCAAGCCGCCATGCGCTGACGGCTCTGCCCCTAACGAGAGGGTGGGAGAGTAGGTCGTTTGCGGGGGAATTTTTCAACCCGGGCTTCAAGTCATCTCTGAAGCCTTATTATTAGAGTAAACCAAATAACAAGGAATCCCAAATGCAATACACCGTCGAAACCGAACAAGAAACCGATTGTATCGGTTAATCCAACGACTTAAGCCGGTGTTTTAGTGAATCTGCATTACTGTCCACATCTTAACACTTCAGTCGAACTGGTGACGAGCGCGTCCAGCATATTGCCAACCGACACCCGGAACTGCTGCCGGAATATCTCACGCTGCTTTCTGAAGTGTTGAGAGCGCCGGACAATGTCAGACCGAGTTCGAGGCTGATAAACGCTCTATTATTTTCAAAATACTATGCAGATATTATGGGCGGCAAGCATCTTGTAGTAGTGGTTGTCAACGAACCGGCTGCCAAACGCAGCTGGATAGTAATGGCGTATTTTACACGCCACTTAGTATAGGAATATTACAATGCAAAAAGGATTGACTTTATCTTATGACCGGGAGGGCGACATCCTGCACATCGACAAGATGTCTCCCTATCCGGAACAGGAATCCGAGGAGATGGGCGATGACACAATTGCCCGCCTAAATCCTCAAACCGGCGAGATTGAAAACCTCGAGGTGCTCTTCTTTTCGACTCGCTTGCTTCGTAAGGATGTTCTGACGCTCCCTGTCAGCGCCGAATTAAGATTAGTTGCAGTTTAACTAACTTCCGAGCGCCGATGGCTGAAGCCCCTGATGAGGGGGAGGGAGAGTAGGTCGTTTGCGGGGGAGTTTTATAGCGGAGAGCCTGGGGCGATTTGGATCCAGGCTCTTTACATCATTACAATTAAAATATGCCAACCGACTTTCACATCATATTCGAAAAGGACGACGACTGGTTCATCGGCTATTGCCCGGAGGTTCCGGGCGCTAACGGTCAAGGCCGGACTGAAGCGGAATGCCGGCAGAATGTCCTCGAAGCCGTCGAACTCGTCCTGCAATATCGATTGGAACAAGCCTCGCAGGTTTTTTAGAATCTATCTTATCTCGAATTATGGGTAAATATCAAAAACTCATCGAAATAATCAACGATGCGGAATCGGACGCCAATATAGATTTTGACGACTTATGTAACCTGCTAAAGAAACTTGGCTTCGACGAGCGCATTCGCGGCAGTCATCACATATTTCGAAAAACCGGAATCGAAGATAAAATCAACCTGCAACGCGACCAGAGCAAAGCCAAAGCCTATCAAGTCCGTCAAGTGCGGAAAACCATTCATTACTACCAACTAAAACTCAAAGACGATGCATAAATACGAAATCATTATCTATTGGGATGAAGCCGACCAGTGCTATATCGCCGATGTCCCTGAACTTCCCGGCTGCCTTGCGCACGGCAAATCTTACGATGAAGCGCTATTGCAGGCTAAAGAAGCCATAATATTATGGCTGGATACTGCACGTGAATTCGGCGACCCTATTCCAGAGCCAAAAGGGCGAAGGCTGGCTTTTGCTTGAACCGAGTCGCCGCGCGCCGATGGCAGAAGCCCCTGTTGAGTGGGAGGGAGAGTAGAGCCTGCGGGGGAGTTTTACAAACGAAGAGTCTGGGGCTATTAAGTCTTCAGGCTCTTTGTCGTTTTCAAGCGCATTTGGATTTAACGAGCCGGATGTTTATATTAAATTATGACTGCTAACACTATCGACACAGAGCGTCTTGATTTCGATTGGGACGACGCGAAAGCCGAAGCCAACCTCTGCAAACACGGAATTTCGTTCGCGGAAGCGGAATCGGTCTTCGACGACCCACTTTCAGCGGTTTTCAATGACCCTGACCATTCCATCCAGGAAGCCCGTAAAATCATCAAAGGTCATTCCGAGCAAGGTCGTCTGTTACTCGTATGTTTCGTTGTGCGCGGCGATACCTTACGCATCATCAGCGCTCGTCGATTAACCAAACCAGAAACCAAAGAATATGAAGAAGGCAAAAGACACCGACGCAGACACAATGCGTGACGAATATCACTTCGACTACTCCAAAGCCGAATGGGGCAAGTTTGCCGGCAGAGTGAATCGCAGTGGAGCGAAGGTCGTAACCATAGACGCCGAGGTCGCTGAAGTCTTCCCTGACTCAGTCTCCGTCAACGACGCGTTGCGGAAATTCATCGCCATCAGTGAACTTACTGCGCCAAAGAAGACAACGCCAAGGAAGCGTAGGACTGGGAAAGGAACAGCGAAGAGTATTAAAGCGACGGTAGCATGATTTCGGACCGCAACACTGCTTCGCCTGACGCCTACACGAGCGTTCAGTAGCTTAGAGCCTGTCCCTGCGAAGGCTGGGAGCGTCTGCGGGGGAGTTTTAAAACCGTTGCCGGTAGATTACCGGCAGCGGTTTGTTTTTATATGCTTGACAATTTGGATATTATTGCTTAACTTAAATTTATGGATTCAACAGTCAAACATATCGTCGATAAAGTCGTCGAATTCATCCAGCCGTCGAAAGTTATCCTTTTCGGTTCACGAGCGGCTGGAATTGCAGGACAAAAGAGCGATTATGATGTGGTAATAATCTATGACGGCGCATTGTCCAAGCGTGAAGTCAAGGTCGAAATCCATAAACGGCTATTTCCGCCGTCTTTTGCCCTAGACCTGTTCGTTCTGACGACTGCTGAATTAGAACGCTATAAATCTGTAGCGAACTCAATCGCCCGCGAAGCAGTCGAAAAGGGAGTTGTGGTCTATGGGTGATGCCGCGTATGAAGAAGTCCAACGCTGGCTGAAAAAGGCTCAACACGACCTCACAGCCGCTCAAACGCTACTTAAAGAAACACCCGAATTGTCGGATGTCATCTGTTTTCATTCACAGCAGTGCGTCGAAAAGGCTCTAAAAGCCTATCTCGCAGCGGTTGACCAGCCTATCGAAAAAACACATTATCTGCCGCATCTATTAGCGGAGTGCATTAAGTCGGATATGGAATTTGAGTTCTTATTGGAGATAGCGACGCGACTGACTGATTATGCGGTCGAAGCACGTTATCCAAGCGATTTACAAGAAACGACTCTCGAAGAAGCGCCGGAAGCGCTAAAAATGGCTGAGGAGGGGCGGCGATTCATCTAATTAAAAATCGAAGCGCTGAATTAACGCGGTCAAGCCGCCGCGCACCGATGGCTGATGCCTATAATAAGCGGGTGGGAGAGTAGGCGCCTGCAGGGGAGTTTATCAGGCGAAGAGCCTGGAGCGATTTGGATCCAGGCACTTTACATCATTACAATTAAAATATGCCAACCGACTTTCACATCATTTTCTAGAAGGACGACGACTGGTTTATCGGTTATTGTCCCGAAGTTCCCGACGCTAACGGTCAAGGCCGGACTGAAGCGGAATTCCGGCAGGATTGTCCTTGGAGCCATCGAACACGTCTTACAATACCGACTGGAACAAGCCCTGCAGAGACTTCCAAGCGAAGCTGTCATAGCGCCGCTTTTGGCTTAATGAAACGCCACGATTTCTCAAGCACTTGAGGCGTCATAGTTACGTTTTTGTCCGCGAAGGCTCAAGCCACTCGCTTATGAGAATCCTCTCAACGGAAAAGTCGAAACCGTTCCCCGCCACATTGAAATCAAGAACAAACTTGTCAAAGGTATTTGTGACCGTCTCGAAATACCATCGCCTTGGGATAGATGACGCCGTGCCGACGGCACAAGCCCTGATGAGTGGGTAGGAGAGTATGTCATTTTATGGGGGAGTTCTTTAGTCGAAGAACCTGGGGCGATTTCAGTCTCCGGGATTTTCATTCCCGGAATGATATCTATAAAAGATATGGATTTAAAATGGCTGCTATTCATAATGAGAAGGCAGCCATCTTTGATTCAGGCAGTTAAGATTCGGAAACTTAAGGACGCAGATGCTTAAGCGCTCACTTTACTGTCCAATAGCCGTCGCTTTCGTCGAACAGGCTGGGGTCGCTAGCGCTGACCCGCGCCTTGTAAGTCGAGGAAGCCAATAGGCTGCCGACATCGGCAAATTCATATAAACCGTCGTTCATGGTGCCTTCGGAGACTTTATACCAGAAGTTCTCGGCTGTATAGAAGGTTAGGCGCACAATGCCCAAATCTGAATGCGATTTCCAGCGCACGATAATCTTATCCCCCTTTTGAAAAACCTCCCCGCCATTGGGGTGTTCGACTTGAATGAACTTGGCGCTGTAAGCCTGTATCAGGCTGGCATTGGTGAAATCCGATGTCCCGCGGCTGTTGAACGCCCGCACGCGATATAGGTAAGTCCGGCCGGGCGATGTTTCTGTATCTGCGAAAGTCCGGACATCCGCACCGACCTGCCTGATTCTAATCCAAACTGTATCTCCATCACTCTGCCGGAAAATTTCAAAGCCGTCTTCGTTAGCGGCGTTATCCTGCCAATTCAAACTGACTTGACGCATACCGTCCAGGACGGTTTGGAGTTGACTCGGGGCGTTCGGCGCGATGTTAATGGGAATTGTGACGGATACGATAGCGGTCGGCTGGCTGAATTGTTCGCCGCGGAAGGCGCAGACATAATAGCGGTATTCCATCGCGGGAGTGCGGCCGGCAATATAAACCGAGTCAACATTCGGATTAGTGCGGGTGACCAGACCGAATTGCGCTATGTCCTTCGGCGCTTCGAAGATGGCAAAGCCGTCCTCGTTGTCGGACCAATCGCGCCATTGCAGCAGGATGCGGTTGTCGGCTAGCGCTTTGGCTGTCAAATCTGACGGCGCCAGCGGCTTCTGCGATGTCAAACCTGAGCAGCCGGTCAGGACGACAAGCAGCCCTAACAAGCGGAAAAAGTTCATTGCAGCCTCATTTAGAAAGTGATGGATTCACTCTATTTTATTAAAATAAGAGTTTAAAACCGTAATGCAATGTAATTAAAAGAAATTCGAATTTAAGTGAAAAATGAATTTAATGATTTACCTTTTCTATTGACAAAGATAAATGCAGTCATTAATATATAAAGTATTATAAGTAATTGTAAAAGTGATGAAAAATCCAGAAAACTCAAACTATAGCAAGACAGATGTCCTCATCAACGAAAAACTGTGCTATAAAGCGGCAGACGAGGGCATCCAAGACTGTCTGAAAATGCAATTTTTCCCGCCGTCGACTCGCCGTAGTCAACGGCAGAACATTGTAAATCCGATAGATACGCTGCCGACCACAGCGGGTCGGCAACGGAAACAGGCATTTTCAGACAGTCTGGTCCGCCTTGCCATCTACTAACAAATCATATACTTTTGCAATTACCTCATTACTAAACATTGCGTCGGAAGTAGCTTCGCATTGACACAATTGTCATACTGAATGTAGTGAAGCATCTTTTCTGGGAGTGTGGACTTCAAATCTTCGCTTTGTTGAGGAATGATGACATCTAACATTTGACACAGCACTTGATTTGATTACAATTTCTAACCTTCAACCCACAAACTAATGAATTCTCATATCTCAGAACCTGACGCGTTAGCGCCTAAGATAAATTGGAAGGAGAAGCGCATAGCGCCGCACTGGTCGCTATTGGCGGCGGCGCTGATCATCTTCGCTTTTCTGCTGGATATGGTTCGTCCGTTCGTCAATCCGCTGTCGATGTCGGTGGCGATATTAATCCTGCTCTATCCATCGCGCCGCATCCGCGCCATCAAGCCATTATTGTTTTTAGCGTTGATTGTCGCGCTCATATCGATTTGGTGGAGGTTGAGTTCGCTGCTCACGCCCTTTGTAATTGCGTTTGTTTTGGCTTACGCCTTTGACCCGCTGGTCGAATGGCTGACGCGGCGGGGATTTCCGCGTTTGATGGTAATATTGAGTTTGGTCGTAATCTTATTAGGCGTATTGGTCGGGGCGGCAATTTTGGCGCTGCCGCGGTTATGGGAGGAAATCAACAATTTAGCGACGATGGTGCCTCAATGGGTTGACGAAGTCAAGGCTTGGGGCGAAACAATTCTATTCCCTTGGTTCAAGGCTTTGAATTTGCCGGTGAAGACGATTTGGGGCGAGGTTCAGCCGCGGCTGCCGAATATTTTAAATAGTATCCTTAATGCCTTCGCCGATTGGAGCGGCAAGGCGCTGTCGGGCATCATCGGGTTCATAGCCGGACTCTTTAATTTAATTCTCATCCCGATTTTGACGATATATTTTTTAAATGATTTCGCGAAAATACGGCGCTGGATTTATTCATTGTTCCCTGAAAGTTATAAAACCGATGCCTTGAAGGCTTATCATCAATTGAATACGGTGATGTCGGCTTATATCCGCGGGCAGTTGATTGTCTGTCTTTTTCTGGCGACCTGGATTGGATTAGGCTTATTGTTCTTTGTCAAACTGCCTTATGCATTGATGCTCGGCGCAGCCGCCGGGCTGCTCAATTTGCTGCCCTATGTCGGCACGACTTCGGCGCTGGCGCTGACGCTCGTCGTAGCGATGTTCCAGCCCTATCCGGTAGGGACAGCCTTAAAAGCCTTGATTGTATTCGTGTCGGCGCAGTCGCTCGAAGGCAATCTCATCACGCCGCGCATCGTCGGAGACCGTGTCGGGCTGCATCCGGTCGTAATCATCTTCATCGTCCTGCTTTTTGCCACTCTATTTGGATTTGTAGGTATGTTAATAGCCATTCCGGTCGGCGCGGCAGCAAATGTGTTGATTAAAATATGGGTCGAAAGAATACACAGACTCGAAGATATGCACAGTGATTTGGCAAAAACTTCTTGACATATCAAGTTGAAAGTTTTAACTTGTAAAAGTGAAAGTAAATGACATTGATAGTGATGAGGAAGCAAGGACGTAAGGAAACAGGGACTTGCTTTCTTTATATTAATGGGGTCAGAATATAATGTCCCATCTCCCCCCGCTTGCGGGGGGAAAGACAATCACACAGTAAACTATATTCTGCCCCAGTTAATAACTTTCACTGACAATAAAATCAAATTATTATCATCAACCCAGTGAAAAGAATATTAATCGTCGAAGACGAGGAGGTTGCCCGCGAAGTCCTGGTTCAAGCGCTGGAACTGCTGGGATATAAAACCTTAGCCGCTGAAAACGGGCGTTACGCCAAGCAGATATTAAAACATAAACCTGTCGATTTAATACTGACCGATATCTATATGCCTGAAGTCGACGGGCTGGAACTATTGGAATATGTCCGCAGCAATGGCTATAATCTGCCGGTAGTGCTGATAACCGGCTTCGATGCAACCGAAGCCCATCAAGCCTTGAAAAAATATGACCGCACCTCGCTCTTGCTAAAGCCATTTCGGCTAACGACCCTCAAGAGCGTCATCGAAAGTGCGTTGAATGAAGGTGAAAGTAAGTAAATGAGTAAACAAGTAAGAAAGTAAGAAAGTGAGCGAGCGAACGGACTACTTTCTTACTTGATTACTTATACCTGAATCCGCAAAGGATTTGGAAAATTCTAACGCGACGCATTAAAATCGACCTTTTTCGAGTTATTTCCGTCTAATCATCGTCAAAATATCGCAATACAATCATTTTTCACCACCCAATTTGCTCTTTGAAAACCCAAAATAAGACCTTTTCAGCCCGACAAGACAGAGTTATCCCACTCCACTCTTGGTGGATGGTTGAATCGGCTGATTTCAAACAGACTGAACCGACACTAACTAAATGCCGCGTGCAACCTAGCCCACACCGGATACCAGCGGTTGTTCCTCCCAAAGGACAATACCCAGTTCCGAGCGTGATTGACTACCCGGCAAGCAATGTATACTATGTCCTGAAGCACGCTGCGGATGCGCCGACGCTTAACCGACTTCCGATACGGCGCCGGATAATCCAATGAACGCTGCCCTATAAGACGCAAGGCATTGTAAGCGAACATCCCCAGCAATAATATCAAATTGTTGGTCGCAAACTTGCCGCTGGGCAAACGCTCTAAATCCATATCGGTCTTTAACTCCGAGTGAAACTGCTCGGAAGTGCCATGCTGGTGATACAACTCGATTATCGTCTTCTCGCTAAAG
>VGIO01000141.1 GCA_016867855.1 Calditrichota bacterium | reverse complement strand
GCGCTTAAAGATGGCTTCAGCGCGTGGGTCGTCCGGATTGAGGTCGGGATGATACTGCTTGGCGAGCCGACGGAAGGCAGTGTGAATTTCACCTGCGGCGGCGTTCGGCGGAACGCCTAAGACCTGGTAAGGGTCAGGTTCGGCGCGTTTAAGGATTTCGATGCCTTAGTTGAATAATGGACAATATGGACGGTATGACTATAAGGACATCCATTCAGAGAATTATCATCATCATCATCATCATCATCATCATTCTTCCGTGCCTTTGCCTTTACTGCTTTTAGCGAGTCCAATTTTCTTGATCAGTTCCGGCACAGTTTCGATGAGGGCGTCGAGTTTGCCCTTGCCGATAGCGATGAAGCGGATATCTTTGCCATCATAAGTTATGAAGCCGATGGGGGTTACATTCGCGCCCCCTCCGCCACCGCCGCCGCTGCCTTGCCCCTGGCCTTTTGCCGGATCCGAGCCGCCGCCCTCGCCGGCGCCGGCGGCAAATCCAACGGATATTTTGATGACCGGCAGGAGTGTGAGGTCGCCGATGGTTACCGGCTCGCCGACGACAGTATCAGTCGAGGCTAAAGTCTTGAGCCGGCCAAGTATGGTGTCGAGTATTTCCTGGGCTGTTACAGACATTGTTTTGCCTTGGATATGATTTGGGTTTGTATGATTGTGGTAGTCAGATGGTCGATAGACTTATGGATACCGTTTTAAGTCAATTTTTTGCCGCATAGGGCCATTTTAAGGTTAGGATTCCTTTGGTAAAGTCGGCTTTATAAATAATCGCATCCGAATCAAACTGTGGATCTTCTTGAGCCAGGCGATGTTTGAACAGGTCGATAATCCAGAAATGATAGGCTGTTCCGCTCGGCGCGGCTAGCGAAAATCCAGCCTCCGATATAAGTTCAAACGGCGGCTCTTTGACCGGATAAGATAAGGTTAGTTCGACAATATCGCCCCTTCGTTCCACTTCGCCTTCAATCATAACATCAGATTTCTGCTCAGAGCGGGTTTCCAGCGTGGCTGAACAAAGGTGATAAACGGCTTGGGCATAAGCAGCGCAGTTATTGATATATAGTAATTTATCTTGTGTGCGATTCAACCAGTGAGTATGATGGCGGCGATGGACGCGGTTTAAGGTAACTAACGCTGATTCGAATATATCGGCAGCATCCATCACACCGTCCGGTCCTTCCATCGTAGTAATAAACCGCTGGAAGTGCCGCAGCAATTTTGAACCTTCATCGCACGAATTCAAAACTGCATTCAACTGCTCGCGCAGTTCAACCTCCGATTTCGCATAAGAGGCTAAATCGAGTTGGGTCATAATGCCGCTGAGGATGTTGTTCCCAGCGTGGACTAAACCAGCGCTCAGCCTGCCGCAGAGAGATTTTAGGTTTAACTTCAGCAGGTCTCCGGCGGAGATGGAGATAATCGGGATTTCAGTAGTCATCTAAAATGTCCATCTTAACAATTCGGACCTAAGGACAATATGGATAAGATGAAATCCAGACAGTCCATATTGCTTTTCTTCTTTACGACTCAATTTGAACTGCGCGCCCAAATCACCAAACCTAAGGCGCCAAACAGCATATTCCCCGCCCATGCCGAGATGAGCGGCGGCAGCGCGCCGCTATAGCCCAATGTTTTGCCGACCTGTATCAAGCCATAATAAATAAAACAAATAAACAGCGCTAATCCAAATCCGAGGGCTGTGCCGCCGCGCCGACGAATAGCGGCAATCGGCGCGCCGAATAAAACAATAATAATCGCCGCCGCCGGCAGCGACAACTTGAACAGCCGGTCCACCTCCCACTTCTGCACCGGACTGCCGGTGATTTTCAAGCGCTGAATAAATTCCTTCAACTCGCGATAATTTAGTTCCTCAGGCGCCGTCTGCACGCGTTCCAACTGGTCGGGTCTGAGCCCGGGCAGCATCAGCGTCTTCTCCTGCGGACGTGTAAAAAGCACCCCGCCATCCGGCTGAAAGCGCTTCTCAAACCCGCCTTGCAACCACCACAACCCATCGCGCCAGACTAATTTCTCGACTTCGACGCGGCGCATCAAACTACCGTTTCCCGTTTCGACTAATTCGACGCCGAACGCTTCGCGCGACAGCGGATTATAACGGTCTAAATATATGTGTTTACCCTCGCCATATTGGAAATACAACCTTCCCATATTTGTGCGCGTCTCACGCGGAATGCGCTTGACTTCGTAGCGATAAATTTCCATCCTTATCCGATTGCTCTGCGGCAGCCAGGTCTCGCCAATAAAAAACGCCCCGACCGCGCCGAGCGTCGAAGCGACTATCAACAAATAGAGCGGCTTCAAAAATGGCACGCCAGCCGAATGCATCGCCGTAAGTTCATTATTCATCGTCATCCCGCCGATGGTGAACAAAGTCGCCAACAATGTCGCCACCGGCAACACTAAATATAAAATATATGGCACATAAAGCAGATAATAATATAAGACGCGCTGCATCGGCACGCCGCTGTCTATAAATTTATCCAAATTTTCGACATTATCAACGACGATAAACACCAACAGCGAGGCAGCCATCGCCCAAAGCAGACGGCTGATGAAAAGCCAGATTATGTAACGGTCAAGGATATTCATTCAATATACAACTTGATATAGGTGTTAAGTGTAAGTATTGAATAATAAGGTAATCGCAAAAGTGTTGGATTTATTTACTAATGGCAAGGCGGATGCCCCCGTCCGCCGCATTTAACGACTACACCTTTCACCTTACCCCTTTCACTTCTTGATAATTTTCGCCACTATTTGCCCCACCCAGCGCATTCCGGGCAGCGCCGTATGGCGACGTGCATACCACCAGAGCCAGATGCCGATAGCAGCGAGGATGACATTCGGACTCCACATCGCTACAGCCGGCGAAATCAGCAGCCGGTCGGCTAAATCTTCACCGGCGCCAATGAGCGCCCAATAGAGCGTGAAAAACAACAACGATAATCCCCCCGATACGCCGATTCCGCCGCCGCGGGCAAGCATCCCGAGCGGCGCGCCGAGCAGCACAAAGACAATGCAGGCAGCCGGAATGGAAAATTTCTTGTGAATTTCGACCATATACGCTGCTATGCGCCGCCGGTCGTAGTTATCGGCGGTGGCTGTAGATTTTAGTTCGGCTACGCGCTTCAGCATCTCGCCGGCGGAGAGTTCTCTGTCGCCGCGGTAGCCCGATTCGCCGCGCTTGAGAACCATCCCCGGCGCCGGAACGCGGAATAACGAGCTGTCGAACAGCGTTTGCTCATAGCCGCCCTCCTCACGGTCGGAAGGTCGGTGTATCTGTCCTTCCCATAACAGCAAGGTAATCTGCTCTAAGCCGGGGTCGAAGTCCAGTTTACCGCGCTTGGCGGTGATGACGGCACGTTTACCGACACCGCCGCGCTCGTCGTAAATCGTAACCTCGCTCAACCGCCCGGCGAGCGGGTCAACCTGCTGTGCAAGCAGCACATAATTCGGAATAGAGAAATTATATATTCCCGGCTCAATCGACAGCGACGGCTTTTTGCGCGAAATATCTATCATCAATAGTTTAGTGCGGTGGTTCATCTCCGGAAGAAGATTGTTGTTGAACCAGCCGACCCAAGCCGTCAATGCCAGCGCGGCAAAGAGCGTCGGCAGAATCAACCTCGTCGGCGACACTCCCAACGCTCGTAAAGCCGTGATTTCTCCATCCGCCGACAGCCGTCCAAACGCTCCCAAAGTTGCCACCAGCGCCGCCATCGGAAACGCCAGCGCTAATATCCACGCCAAATTCAGCGCAAAATATTCGACTACCACCATCAGCGGCAAGCCTTTGCCGGCAACCTTGCCGAGCATCTGGAAGATGAGGTTCATCACAAAGATAAACACTATCAGCGCCAAGCCGAAGATGAACGGCAGAATATGCTCACGGACTATGTAGCGAGTCAGAACCAATTACTGCAGATTGTAGATTTTAGATAAAAATATCGATGATTGAAAACTTTATAATTTAAAAGAGTTTATTTTCATATAACCGCGTATTCCACGCCTTCGCAGGAGAATTATCTCACAAACCACCCAAGGATTGAGCAATACTTTCCTTCCTGCTACATAGCGGAATGATAGCGCCACTTATCCTCCCCATCTTGTGGGATTGGTCCCCCCTATTCTCCCCCCCGCTTTGCGGGGGGGAACTAAAGGGGGGGCATCATAACTATTCAAATATACAAATCCGCTGAAAATCATTCCACCGATACGACCTGCTTGACGCCCGGAACAGCGCTCACCAGAAAGCGTTCGATACCGGCTTTAAGTGTCATCGCCGACATCGGACAACCGTGGCAGGCGCCGAGCAGACGCAACTCAACCAAGCCATCATCACGCACTGCGACGAGCGTAACATCCCCGCCGTCGGCTTGCAGCGAAGGCCGGACGATGTTCAGCGCCTCTTCCAGCGCGGCACGGTCTATGGTTTCAGGCATTTATCTCTCCTTGTTTTTGTTTTACTATATTTATGATAAAATGAAACTTAAGCGTGATGAGAATTCTCGCAAACACACTCGCAAACCAGTTTATATGCTTTTTAACATATGAGGTAATTGTAAAAGTGTTGGATTTATTAACTGATGGCAAGGCGGACGCCCTCGTCCGCCGCATTCTATGCTTGGTTTTCGGCGGACGAGAGCGTCCGCCTTGCCATGGTCTGAATTTTCTGGATTAATCATCACTTTTGCAATTATATCTTCAGTTAATAATTCTTTATTTCATCATCATTATCATCATCATTTTTATTAGCATTAGCATTTTATCGTTAGTAGCAATTCGCCTTTTTCGACCGCCTGCCCTGATTTGACGAGGATCCTTTCGACCACGCCATCAATTGGCGCGCCGATTTCGTTTTCCATCTTCATTGCTTCGATGACAATTACGCCCTGACCTTTATTGACCGGCTGTCCGGAAGAAGTCGAGAGTTTGACTACCAGACCGGGCATCGGCGCGTGCAATTCGCCGGCGGTCGGACCTGCGTCAGATTTAGCGCCGGCAATTTTGAGCGCCTGTTCGCGTCGTTCATCGATGGTCGAAACTTCATAGTCGACGCCATTCACTTGCACACGGCAACGGTCGTTATGGATCGGTTCGACATCGATAAGAAAGGCTCGACCGTTTAACACTAACGAATATAATCCACTGGACGCCAGCGGTTTAAAGTCGTAAACAATTTGGAGACCGTCCAGCAACACAGTTCCGGTGGCTGAATTGTCCGGCAGTTCGATTTCCAAGCGTCGTTGTTCGACCTGGACGATTAATTTCATAATAAGATTTGGGGAGATGTTGTTCGCAATATCCCCGGCTTCGAGAAGCCGGGCTGCATTTTTAATCTTGGTTGTCAATCGCAGAGGATTGACTACGATTAAATGCGTTGTTTATTCTTTACTCGTAAGAATTCCATCCGCTCTTCAGCGCTGCGCTCGAACAAAGTCGTCAATTGTTCCTGTCGCTGGGGACTTAACTCGACGCCGCGCCGCGACATTACCACTTCGACAGTTTGCAATGCCTTGTCGAGCCGGTATTCCTGATAGCCATCTGAGCCAAACCAAATAAATGGCGGAATAGTTTTGTCCGGAAAATCCACGCCGAAGATGTTGCAGCAAGTTCCGACCGTTGTGCCGCTGTTCAGGCGTGAGCCGATAGCCGTGCGCACATAGTCCCCTAAAAATACGCCGATATGCAGCGAGCCGCTGTTGACCTTGCGGTGATTGAGCATAACTTCCACCGGCCGATAGTTATTCTTCAAATCGCTGTTGTCAGTCGCAGCGCCTAGGTTAATCCATTCACCCAAATAAGCCGCGCCAAGGTAGCCGGAGTGCTGTTTGTTGGAATAACCCTGAATAATCACATTGGATATTTCGCCGCCGACACGGCATTGCGGTCCCAACGTGACATTCCCATTCAGCCGCGCGCCCGGACGGACAATGGAATTTGGTCCGATATAAATCGGCCCGGACAGCAGCGCGCCGGTCTGAACGACAGCCTCTTTCGCCAGCCAGACCGGGCCCGCTGAAGCATTCAAGACCGCTCCGGCTTCGATTTTAACGCCCGCTTCCAGCCGCACCCGGTTATGCTCAACATCTATTATGACGCCGGGACCAACAGACACTTCTCCCGTGCAGCGAACATTTTCCACGCCTCGCACAATCACATCTGCGGCTAATGTGGGCTGAACTCCACTATCCTTCTGTTCGATTAATGTGAGGTCGGCAATAATTTCCGCTCCACAGAGTTCTAAAAGTTGCCACGGATATTCAAGCAACTGACCCTGTATCTCTATAGCATTCAAATCGCGCCATACTCTTCGATATTCGCCAGTATTCTCAGCTTCGAGAGTTGCTTGCAATCGCTCTCCGGTCAAATAAACCGCCAGAACCTTGCCTCTTGAGACAAATTTAACATTGTCAGAAAAATCGTGCATATCTTTAATCGACGGCGCGGATATGAACGCCCGGTCGTTTATGAGCAAGGCTGAATGCTCTTTGTGAAAGAAAATATTTTTCTTCTTTCCAAGCGAATTTATATGCAGCGGCGGAGTATTAAGACGCTGTAAAAACTTCTCGGACAGCGTCAACGCTCCGCAGCGCAAATCCGCCGAAGGATGCAATTCGGTTAAAGGTCCAAAGTTAGAAACCTCCCCGTCTGAATATAGAAAAAGGCTTTTAGGCATTGAGTTGGATTGAAATTTAAAAAGTTAGAAAAAAATTTAGAAAATCTCTTGCATAGAGCATTCAGAGCGACTAAATTAATGCAAATCTTAGTTTTGCTTCTAAAGACAAGCGGATTAAGTGCAAAAATGGGCTTATGCGGCCTTCAATCATTTTACGCCCTAACAGAAGAACGACCAAATTGGAATTCCACTTACGACCCGGGCGATAAAACTTGCCGATTTCCAAAACAACGCAGATATCATTATTAATATAACAAAAACAAAGGAAATTTCCGTTGACAACCTACATTAAAAAGGACATTATCGAAAAGGTTGCCGATAAAGCCGGGATAGAGTTAAGGCTGGCGTCGGAAGCCGTGAACGCCGTCTTCGCTTCCTTAAGGGAGTTGATGGTGGAAGGCACTAGCGAGTGCCGGATTGAGATTCGCAACTTCGGTGTGTTCGAAGTGAAAAACACCGCGGCTAAGCCCAAAGCCCGCAACCCGAAGAAACCGGATCAAATCATCTACATACCGCCGCGCCGCAAAACCCATTTCCGCCCGGGAAAAGTCCTAAAGATTGCGCTGCGTAAGCCTATAAAGAGTTGAGAGGAGAAGAGGCGGGAATTTTATGCGGCGGCTGTTCGCCTGGTGGTGTAGAACGCGAGGTTGAAAGTCGTCTCACTCTCGCGGCTGCGCAGCAGGGCATAATGCAGGCGATTAATTGAAAGGGTTGTGCCGCATTCGCTGCAAACGGCTAAATACAGAACCCGCGGCGCCCGACCGGTGTTTCGGCCAGCCCAAGAACTCTGTATGCCTAGCGCCTTAAAGCAGCGCGAACCGCAGCGGCATTTGGTGTTCATTTAATTCCATTAGTTTATCCGTAATTCTTTATTGCAGGAATTATGCCAAATGTAGATACGTTGTGATTTTGCCGCTGGATGTAAAAAAATACGCTATAAATTAAACAACTCATCGTAGTATTTATCGCCCGTCAGCGACACAAACTTTTGAGTTTGTCTCCTCCGACGGGCATTTTTTTCCAAGTCGAATGAAAATAAGTCAGAAAGTTGGAAAGTGAGCAAGTATAGCGCGGTTCAAAAGTCTTTTCACATCTTACAATAGGATGTCCCCATTCTGCTGCACGGATTAGTATTTCCACAGGGTGCGGACACTCTGCGGCATTCGATTGGGCATACGAAAAGACTTTAAAGCCGCTATGTTAATCCGTTCTATCCGTTTAATCCGTTGTTAATCTAATGCTCAGTCCCAGAATTACCTATAGAAATAGAAAGTTCAGAGTTCACCGCTTTAGCGTGTTTATAAAAGAAGCATTTCGCACGCTGAAGCTGTGAACTCTGAACAAGTTAATTCTGGGACTGAAAACTAGCGCCTCGTTGCAAAAGAAACTGGCATCATAGTCGGACAGGAGGACAGGCGTCCCTGCCTGTCCCGGGAGATATGGCTGTAAAGTGGACAGGCAGGGACGCCTGTCCTCCTGTCCGACATACTGAAAGCCATTAAAGCAAGTGAACACTAGTGTCCCCTAATTATCTATCATTAGCCTTTGTGCTTGGAGCCTTTGTGATTGGAGGGCGGGTTTATGGTTATCAACTAATTATCTTGACTTTTGACCTTTTGAATTGTATTTTATAGTCAATACAATTCAGGAGGTATTATGCAATGGACCGCTGAACAAATCAAGATCTTGGAT
>VGIO01000140.1 GCA_016867855.1 Calditrichota bacterium | reverse complement strand
CTTCAGCTGCGATTCGCGCAGCATATTTGCCGCCATATCGGCGTTCGTTCCTGCCAGCCGCACGACTACCGGCACTGAGACTTTCAGGTCGGTCAGGGCGTCGATGATACCTTGCGCCACGCGGTCACAGCGGACAATGCCGCCGAAAATGTTAATCAACACGGCTTTGACATTCAGGTCGCTGACGATGATGCTAAAACCGGCTTTGACGGTCTCAGCCGAAGCCGTCCCGCCGACATCCAAGAAGTTCGCCGGCTCGCCGCCGGCGAGTTTGATGATGTCCATCGTCGCCATCGCCAATCCAGCGCCATTGACCATACAACCGACATTGCCGAACAGTTTGATATAATTGAGGTTATACTTCGAGGCTTCGATTTCCGCTGGTTCCTCTTCATCCAGGTCGCGCAGTTCAGCCACATTTGGATGACGATACAACGCGTTGTCGTCGAAGTTCATCTTGGCGTCGAGCGCTAACACCTTGCCGTCCTTAGTGACAACTAATGGATTAATCTCAGCCAGTGAGGCGTCGGTCTCCTTGTAAGCCTTATAAAGCGCGGTAAAGAAAGTTGTGGCTGATTTGACCTGTTCCCCTGTCAATCCTAACGCATAAGCCAAACGCCTTAATTGAAACGGCTTTAAGCCGGTCAACGGGTCAATATAAATTTTAACGATTTTTCCTGGCGTCTCAGCGGCGACTTTCTCTATTTCGACGCCGCCTTCGGTCGAAACCATAAACACATCCATCGCCGTTTCACGGTCGAGAACGATGCCGGCGTAAAGTTCACGTGCGATGTCGATGCCCTGTTCGATGAGCAGCCGCTTGACGATGCGCCCTTCCGCGCCAGTCTGGTGGGTTACAAGACGCATTCCGAACATAGATTGGGCAAACGAACGGACTTCCGAGAGTGAGGAAGCCAACTTGACGCCACCGCCTTTGCCGCGCCCGCCGGCGTGGATCTGGGCTTTGACCACCCAGCGACCGCCCTCTATGCCCTTGGCGACCGCTTCGGCTTCGACGGCTGAAAACGCCGATCCTCCTTCAGGAACGGCTACGCCATAAGATCTTATAATCTGTTTGGCTTGATATTCGTGGATTTTCATTAATTAAAAAGTAAAATTATATGGGCAGCAAAAGAAATAGATTAAATATATGTCCAATTTACCTGTTTCATCCGTTATATCGTTGTGAATACTGTCTAGTAACGACAGATTACGGCAAAATCTCAGTTCCTGCCTTCCCTGCCAATGCCGGCTGCATATCTTCGAGCGCGCAGATTATGGCTCTTTCGCCGCCGCGTTCGACAAAATTCATCGCGGCTTCGACCTTTGGCCCCATACTGCCCGGCGGAAATTGACCCATCGATAGATAGCGTTTCGCTTCGTGAACGCGTAATTTTGAAAGAGGAGTTTCGTTCGGCGCGCCGAAATTCAACTTCACCCGGTCTATATTCGTTACGATAATCAACTCATCGGCTTCGATATCGTGTGCGAGGATAGCGCCGGCGCGGTCTTTGTCGATTACGGCATCGACGCCTTCGTAGCCTAATTCCGGATCGCGATAGACCGGAATCCCGCCGCCGCCGGCAGCGATGATGACCACGCCAGATTGCACTAACTCCCTAATCGCCGCGCGATTGACAATTCCCAAAGGTTTAGGCGAGCCGACCACCCGACGCCACTGATTATCACCATTGAACGGCTTCATCACCCAGCTCTCTTCGGTGATATATCGCTGCGCCTCTTCAGTTGAATAGATTTGTCCGATAAATTTGGTCGGTTCAGTTAACGCCGGGTCGTTGAAATCGACCAGAACCTGCGTTATGATGGTAACTACCGGCCGGTTGATTTTTTCTTTTGCCAGCCGGTTGAGCAGCGATTGCTCTATCATATAACCCATTGAGCCTTGGGTGTCGGCGACTAATACACCTAGCGGCATCAGCGGCAGGACATCCCGCGCCAATTCGACACGATGCAGCGCCGCTCCGACTTGGGGGCCATTGCCGTGCGTAATGGCTATATTATAGCCCTGACGAAGCAGCTCGACAATACCGCCTAAACTCTGGCGGGTATGCCGAAATTGACTGGCAATCGAATCGACTTCGCCCGGCGGAGAAATCGCATTCCCGCCAAGCGCTACAACTGCGCAGCGCGCTCTAAACTTAGTCATAAACGCAATCAGACTCGTTATAAAAACACCGCCAGAGCGTCAGCCAAAGTCGGCGAGCCAATCTCTTGTAATTCATAAGTAACGCGCACAGTCGGTTTGCGGATGTCAACAATCCGCCGCAAATCGACAGGCGTTCCTATGATGACGACATCGGCATCGGAATTGTTGATTGTTTCAGCCAGGTCGGCGACCTGTTGAGGACTGTAGCCCATAGCCGGCAGCACTGGACCGATATCAGGATAGGCGGCGAAGGTTTCGACCAATGTGCCAGTCAGAAACGGACGCGGGTCAACAAGGTCCACCGCGCCATATTTATGTGCTGCCACAACGCCTGCGCCGTAAGTCATCTCACCGTGGGTTACCGTCGGACCATCCTCAACCGCCAACACCCGCATCGTGCGAATCAACGCTGAATTCTCGACTTTTATCGGCGAAACAGCATCGATAATGATTGCCCGCGGATTGACCATCCTTACATTATCCCGCACCTCTTCGACATTCTCCGGTTCGGCGCTGTCGATTTTATTGATGACCACAACATCGGCGCGTCTGAGATTTACCTCGCCAGGATAATAACTCAACTCGTGCCCCGGCCGCAATGGATCCACGACGGTTATCTGCATATCCGGCTTAAAGAACGGCAGGTCGTTATTGCCGCCGTCCCAGAGAATAATATCCGCTTCCTGTTCGACTTGCCGCAAAATGGCTGCATAATCCACGCCGGCATAAACGGTCATTCCGTTGATTATATGCGGTTCGTATTCCTCCATCTCTTCGATAGTGCAATTATGCAGCCTTAAATCGTCAAGGGCGGCAAAGCGTTGCACGCGCTGTTTGACTAAGTTGCCATAAGGCATAGGATGCCGCACAACCGCGACCTTTTTACCGGCCTGACGCAAAATAGCGCCCACCCGCCGCGTCGTCTGGCTCTTGCCGCAGCCGGTGCGCACGGCAGTTACCGCAATCACCGGCTTGTTCGACGGCAGCATCGTCGCATTTGGACCGAGCAGCATAAAACTAGCGCCGGCCGCCATCACTTCGGCGCTCTTATTCATTAAGGCTTGGTAAGATATATCGCTGTAAGCAAACAAAATTCCGTCTATATTTTCACGCGTGATGATGTCGGCGATGTCAATCTCGTTAAATATCGGTATGCCGTTTGGATAACGGCTGCCGGCGAGTTCGGCCGGATAGATCCGCCCGTCGATGTTGGGTATCTGCGTCGCTGTGAAAGCGACAACCTCGACATCGGGATTATCGCGAAATAGAACATTAAAATTATGGAAGTCGCGGCCCGCCGCGCCCATTATTAAAACGCGTCGTGGTTTCATATAGTTGATTAGTGTGGTTTTCCTTATCTAAAAATATACAATCGATAAACCGCAGCGTCAACCTTCTTTGTTCAAAAAAGAACAAATTCTATTTAAAGATAAAAAAAGAGGCCGGAAATTCCGGCCTTCTTAAATTCGCGACTTGAAAAAGACCTACTTCATAAACACGACTCGCTGCCGGCGAACTTCCGTCGGCGTTCTAAATTGAAGGACATATATTCCGTCAGTTAAATTTGCGCCGCTCAAAGTTATAAAACCTGCGCTGTTGGAAATGCCCCTGTCGGCAACCGAAACCCGCCTGCCGCGCGTGTCGAATAAAACCGCTTCATAGTGAACGCCGGGGAGAGCCGTAAAATGCAGCGTGGTTGTCGAATTGAATGGATTGGGATACGCTGGCGAAAGATAAAGACTGAGTGGAATAAGCGGCAGCGACTCGTCAACCGACTGAATACTGTCGTTAGTAATTATAGCGCGAATAAGAAAATTCACGCCGCGGCCACTATAGAGAACTATCATTTTTTGCCACACGCCATCGCCGCCATATACGCAGGAACGTTGGCTATTGCGCGTTCCATCAGCAAATAGAGCCAGCGTATCTTTATAGTCATCGACAATACCGTCAACCGCAATATGAAAATCGATGGAGTCTAGACTGAAGAAACCTAAATGACGTAAGTCGATGAAATTCCATCTGGGAATTGTGTCCGGATTGAGCCTGGTAAAAGTTAGTTGTTCAAAAGGAATTTCCACCGAACCAATTTCATCGGTGGGGATGTTATATTCATCGTCGCTCGAACCGTTATAAAAGGCGGAGACCTTCATACCCGGCTCGCCGATAGGTCCGCCAAATCCGGGTGGAATATCGCATAATGCAATCAGCGCGCCGACCAGACGAAACGGCGTGAACGGCGGTGAAAAACGCATCGAAAAATTCCGGTCGCCAAATCGATTAGGCATAAATACGAATTGATAATTATTCACATTTAACGGCCGGTCATAAAATAACGTATCGGTCTCGTCGTAACCCAAGGGCAGTATCAGTGGATTCAAAGGCGCATTAAATCCCAATTCTATTGTGCGCAGCGCGCGAGTTTGCGCTTGTGCCGATAACATTAAACCTATGACGCCAATTAGCGCGGCTCCCGTGAGTCCGCATCGGCGATATTTTATGAACATCGCAGTTAAACCTTTATTTGATATTTGTGTTTTTAAGCAGGTTCGACGGCTCTTTCTATAGTTTGGACAGAAGCCGGCGCGAATACTAATTGTCCGCGCCGGGCGTTGACGTTGACTGTCGCTCTTGGCGTGAACTTACCGCGCAAAATATGTTCAGCCAATGGGTCTTCGAGCATTCGCTCAACTGTGCGGCGGAGCGTTCTGGCGCCGGTCGTTTGACTGTAACCGTTTTCGACCAGAACTTCCAGCGCCGCGTTGGACATTTTCAACGCAATGCCCTGCTCCTGAAGTTTGCCGGCAACTTCGTCGATGTAAATATCGAGAATTATAAATATACTCTCGCGTGACAACGGATGAAAAACAATGACATCATCGACGCGGTTAAGAAATTCCGGACGGAAAATATCCTTCATAATACCGGTCATTTTCTCCGCCATCTGCTCGTAGTCCCTTTCGTCGCGGCGCTCGGACTCGGTGAAGCCGAAATCGTGGGCTTTGGCGGCTTCGCGCGTGCCGAGATTGGAGGTCATTATCAAAATCGTATTCTTAAAGTCAACGATGCGGCCGGTTCCATCGGTCAACTGTCCAGCGTCGAGGACTTGCAGCAAGACATTGAAAATATCCGGATGTGCTTTTTCAATTTCATCGAGTAGCACTATCGAATAAGGTTTGCGGCGGACGCGCTCGGAGAGTTGCCCGCCTTCATCATAACCGACATAGCCCGGCGGCGCGCCGATGAGCCGCGAAACATTGAACTTCTCCATATATTCGGACATATCGATGCGTATCAAGGCTTTGGGATCCTCGAATAAGTATTCCGCCAAGACGCGCGCCGTCTCGGTTTTACCGACGCCGGAAGGTCCGAGGAAGATAAAAGAACCTATCGGCCGATTACGCACATTCAGCCCGGTGCGGTTGCGTCGAATCGCCTTTGCAATCGCAGCAATCGCTTCGTCTTGACCGATGATAGATGTGGCTAGTTCGTTTTCGATTTGCAGCAACTTTTGCGACTCGCTGACAACTACGCGGGTCACCGGAATGCCGGTCATCATCGCTACGACTTCGGCGACCTGTTCCTCGCCCACTAAAGTCGGTCTCTCGCGCGAAGCCCGCTCCCACTCGGCGCGTTCAAAACTCAGCCGTTCATCGAGTTGTTTTTTACGGTCGCGCACTTGCGCGGCAAGTTCATATTCCTGCCGCTTGACTAAGTCTTCCTTGCGTTTGCGCAGCCGTTCGGACTCGCGCTCTAACTCCTGAATTTCACTCGGCATCGTGATATGCTGCAAGCGCGCCCGCGAACCCGTCTCGTCCAGCACATCCAAGGCTTTGTCAGGTAAAAAACGGTCGGTTATATAGCGGTCGGAGAGATGCACGGCGGCACGGATAGCCTCCAGCGTATATTGCACATTGTGATGCTCTTCGTAGCGGGCTTTTAATCCTTCAAGGATGGAAATAGTCTCTTCGACGGATGGCGGATCCACCATCACCTTTTGAAAACGGCGCTCCAGAGCGCCGTCTTTTTCGATATGCAGACGATATTCATTCAGAGTTGTGGCGCCGACGCATTGCAATTCACCGCGTGCCAGAGCAGGCTTGAACATATTCGATGCATCCAGTGAACCGGATGCCGACCCGGCGCCGACAATCGTGTGCAACTCATCGAGGAATATTATTATATCGCGATTTTTCTCCAGTTCATTGACGATAGCTTTTATGCGCTCTTCGAACTGCCCGCGATATTTGGTGCCGGCTACCAGCGCCCCGAGGTCCACCATCACTACCCGTTTGTTGAACAGAATAGGCGATACTTTGCGTTCGACGATGCGCAGCGCCAGACCTTCGACGATAGCGGTCTTCCCCACTCCCGGGTCACCGATTAAGACCGGATTGTTCTTTTTGCGCCGCGACAGGATTTGCGCGACGCGTTCGATCTCGCGCTCCCGCCCGATAATCGGGTCGAGTTGCCCGTCGCGCGCCATCTTAGTTAAGTCGCGGCTGTAATGATTTAAAACCGGCGTCTTGCTCTTTTCGGCTGGCGTTGTTTCAGCGCGCCCAGAGGACTGCCCGCCGCTCTCGCGCAAAATATTATCTAATTCGGCTTTAATAATATCATAAGTTAAATTGAATCCGGCTAAAACCTGCCCCGCCAGTCCATCGTCGTCTTTAGCCAAAGCCAGCAGAAGGTGTTCCGTCCCGATGATATTGCCATGATAATTGCGCACCTCACGCTGGGCTAAATTAAATATCCACTCGACATGTTTAGTATAAGGAATATTGCCCAGTTTCAGCGTCGTCGAACCAGAGCCGGAGGTCTCTTCGATAGTCTCGCGCAATTCGTCCGGGTCGCAGCCGAGATTAGTGATAATGCGCATTGCCATCCCCTCGCCGAGCCGTATGATGCCGAGAAACAAATGCTCGGTGCCGACGCTGTCGTGACCGAGACGCAAGGCTTCGTCGCGAGCATACTGGATGACCTGCTGAACGCGAAACGAATGTTTGTGCGTCATTCGTTCATCTCAAAATTGTCCAAGTCTTAAGACTTGGCGTTAAATAATTAAGCGAATTATGGCGTGAGGTTATAGTTAGATTTCTTTTCTGATCGAACAAGGTGAAACATCGCGTTTATGAGTTGACCTCAGATGGCGGAACATAAGCGTAACGACACTTTAGATTATAGCGCTAATGAGTCATCTTAAACGAAGTGAAGAATCAAAGTCATCCGTTCTAAACGAGATCCTTCACTTCGTTTAGGATGACGACATTTTACTGCAACATAATATTAATATATTCAAAATTTAAAAGATAGTCAAGTATTTAAACTATACAATCGACCGGCGCGCATCGTTAGACGACGCGCCGCGCCCGCTGCCAGTTCGGTATTGTGAGTAACAACTATCAAAGCGGCTTGGCGCTCGACACAAATCGACCAGAGTAATTCGCGTAATTGTTGTGAAGCATCGGCGTCCAGGTTGCCGGTCGGTTCATCGGCTAATATCAACTGAGGCGCGTTTATCAATGCCCGCGCCAAAGCTGTGCGCTGTTGTTCCCCGCCGGATAATTCACCCGGCTTATGCTTTAAGCGCTCTTTCAATCCCACTTGCGCCAGAATATACGCGGCGCGGTCGGCAGCCTCGCTTCTCGATAGCCCCCGCATCAAAGCCGGCAGCATTACATTCTCCTGTGCGGTGAATTCCGGCAGGAGATGGTGAAATTGAAACACAAAACCGATGTTCGTTAGCCGCAGTTCGGCAAGTTTGTAATCGTCGAACTGTCTGACATCCACGCCTTGAAACGATAGCGCCCCCCGGCTTGGCTGCTCAAGCAAACCCAAAATATGCAGTAAGGTTGACTTGCCGGCGCCCGATGGACCAACTATCGCCACTGTCTCCCCGGCGAAAAGCGTCAAATCGATACCACGCAGGACTTCCACTGGTTGGTCATCGATTGCGAAGCGTTTCTCGATACCCTCTGCTTTTATTAATGGAGACGGAATATAGTTTGCTGTTTGATTGTCTTTCTCCCCCCGCTTGCGGGGGGGAGTAAGGGGGGGGGTTATCAAATAGTCATTACACCCCCCTTTCATCCCCCCGCAAGCGGGGGGAGAGGGGACACTATATTCTGACCTCATTAATATTATAATATTCGGCATTATTTAGACATCGATTGAGACTGATGGCAGGGATTCTGTTCTTTATGCAGAATAGCCAGCCCTGATAAGCACCGATGTTCTTCGGCAAAATCCAAACCATAGCCGACAACAAAAACATCCGGTATCGAAAATCCGATATAATCCGGTTTGAAGTCAATTAACCGACGTGCAGGTTTATCCAGGAGGA
>VGIO01000139.1 GCA_016867855.1 Calditrichota bacterium | reverse complement strand
ACTCATTTGTCATAACTCCAAACCGAGGATTTGCTATGGAAGGAATGATAAATACGCAGGATATCGCTCATCGTGAAGATGTTTTTCTAATCGTCGCTGACTCAACAGGCGACAGTCTATGGTCACGACATTTCGGAACTCCCGATTATGATTTTGGAGGTTCACTTTATTGCACACCACAAGGCGACATTATTGTCGCTTATCTTGTTTATGGAGATTCTGGCACCTGCCTCCTGACAGCCTTTAACGCTGATGGAGATAGCCTTTGGACAAGGTCGTTCGGCGAAGTGAATCTTACCACAAGCCCCAATAAAGTCTTCCTTACTCAAGAGGGTGAAGTCGCAATTACCGGTGTGTTGCTCATAAACCAACCCATAACGCCATTCTTTTGGTTGGCAAAATTGGATTCCACCAACCGACAATTGTGGTCGAGAACATATCGTGACCAAGAAATCACTCGTTGTCGCGACTGCATTCAAACTATGGATGGAGGCTACGCATTATTAGGAACTTTTCGAAGAGGTAACTCATCGGTCTATAATCTTTATCTTCTAAGAACCGATTCTGATGGTGAAATCCTTTGGTCTCAAGTTTATGATGTTGGTGCATATTGGGCAACGGGTAGTATAGTCCAGACGAATGACGACGGTTTTGCCATCGCTGCGACGGTTCATCGCAACCGAGGATGGACCGACGCAATACTGATAAGAACCGACCGGAATGGCGATGTTCTTTGGACTCAAGAATATGACCACTCGTTTGGAGACGATTGTCAATGTTTGCTTGAACTACCCAATACTGGTTTTATTCTGACCGGCCATTCTAAATCTGAGAATTCTGATGATAATGATGCTTGGATAATTATAGTGAATTCACAGGGAGAAATGCTTTGCTCTGCGCTAATCGGTGGTGTCGGCGACCAATTTTGTTATTTATCTCGCTTCACTCCAGATGGAAGTCTGGTTCTTGGTGGCTATAATTTCTCAGGGATTTTTCCTTATGTTTTCAAATGCTGGCTACTCAAAATAAATTTTGTTATAAATTCCACTCCCGAGCCCTTAATTTTCACCCCACATTACTTATCCCTTTATAGCTATCCCAACCCTTTTAACGCTCGCACTACCATAACCTTCGACCTCGCCGCTTCATCCGCTGTGAATCTTACGATACTCGACCCACTTGGGCGTGTAGTGCAGGAATTGACGCCACAGGAGTGGATGGGTGCGGGGAAACATAGCATTTCGGCTGACTTATCGAATATTCCAGCAGGAGGCTACATCGTTCGATTGACACAAAACAATAACTATAAAACCTTTCCAATCATCTTAACCAAATAAGGCAAAAATGAAAAAACTCCTGACTTTAACCCTCCTTCTCGGGCTTGCGACTTTGACTCTTGCGCAGGACTCATCCGGTGTCCGCCGCATCGCCTTCAACCGTAACGGATTTGAGCGCAGCCATGACTGGCAGATTGCCGTTATAGGCAATTATGTCTATATCGCCTGTTACGCCACCGCGGCCGATTATCCCGGCATATTTCGCGTCGTCGATGTAACCAATCCTGCCAGACCCACCGAAGCCGGTTTCTGCGAACTCCCATCCTGGTCGTCGATGAGTATTCACGGCTTGACGCTCACACCTCGCTGGGCTTATGTTGCCGGAGGTAATCCATATGGAAGTAATGGACTGACACCGATTGATATTTCGACACCCTCCCGACCAGTCTGCTATGATGTTCGCGATCTCGATATTGATTATGGTCACATTGTGGCTTCCGAGAACTACCTATACTGCATCGACCGAAGTAATAATGTCCTGCGCATTAAAAGTATGACCACTCCCTCCAATCCACGTAATACAGGGACTTTTGACCCACAAGGTTATCCGGTCGATGTGACAATCCGGCAGCCCTATGCCTATATTACTACACAGAGTCCTGCCGGTATTCACATTGTAGATATAACAGATCCCGCTCGACCTGCCGGAGTTGTATTTACCGGTTTGCCAGCTATCGGTCGGCAAATAGTCGCATCTGAGGACTACGCTTATATCGCTTGCGACAATGAATTTATAATTGTCGATTTGACTGCTCCTTGGGATCCACAGGTCGTCAACCGTTTATCCAACGGCTATTTCTCCTCGATTAGTGGAATATAGGTTCAAGGACGACACCTGTATCTGGGATGCGGCCATTTCGGTTTCTATGTGCTCGACATTTCTCGCCCTGCACAGCCTAATGAAGCAGGTTATTTTCGATCGGATGTCATCGGATTCGATGCGTTTGCTGTAAATAGCGCAGGATACGCCTTCTCATTGGTGGGTTACCCCAGTGGCTTTTATATCCTCGACTGCCGCCAGGCGCTTACATCTCCTACACTCTTATCACTTACTCCTTATCACTTATCCCTTCAAACCTTCCCGAATCCTTTCAACTCCCGCACGACCATCACTTTCGACCTGCCCGTATCCGTTACATCCGTTCAATCCGTTGTGAATTTAGGCATCTACGACCCGCTGGGTAGGCTGGTGCAAGATCTGACGCCGAAGGGACGGATGGTTTCGGGGAAGAGGAGCGTGGTCTGGAACTGCGGAAGTTTGTGTGCGGGGAAGTATTATGTAGAATTGAATACGCCGGAGGGGAGGTTGGTTAAGCCGGTCGTGTTGGTGAAATAGAATTCGCATTGGTCGAAATAAACCAAACGCACCAAAGGCGCTTCATTCCCTGTCCCTCGTTAAAAGTCCATCCGGCTTGAAAACGCCCTCGCAAGTCAACCTTCGTGAGGGCGTTTAATCTCATTAGAGTTGGAATCCGGCAGGCAAGCATTATTTGCTTCGCGTAATAAATAAAATTTCCTAAAAAGCACAAGTCCTCGCAAACGCTTGCATTTAGTTATGAGTATCACTATAATATATGAACAATGCATCATACAACAACTGAAACAGACGGCGCAGATTTATGTGCTGTCAAATTCACCCGACCTGATGTGGTCGAGCGTATTCGGGCGCGGTTGGAAACGCCGCGGCTTAGATTGCGCATTTCAGCGATGTTCAAACTGCTCTCCGACCCGGCGCGCTTGAAAATCATAACCGCGCTGGAAGAGGGCGAATTGTGCGTTTGCGAAATTGCTGCTATCGTCCAGTTGTCGCAGTCATCGGTATCGCATCACTTGCGCTCGCTTAGGGAATTAAACTTAGTGCGTGTGCGGCGACAGGGGAAAATGGTCTTCTATGTCCTCGCGGATGTCCATATCTCGGCGTTGGTGGCAATAGCGCGCGACCACGCGCGCGAAACGCTCAATACTAATGTATGAATTATCGTTCATAGGTTAGATGGACGATAAAGACAATATCCGCATTATGGAGAAATTTGAGATAACCGAAGTCAGCGATGGCGGCGATTTGTCCGAGGTCAAGGCGCTGTTTCTCGAATATGCCCGCTCGCTCGATTTCAACCTCTGCTTTCAGTCTTTCGAGCGGGAACTGGTTGAGTTGCCGGGCGCTTACGCTCCACCGGAAGGCCGGCTGTTAATTGCCCGTCATAACGGGATGACTGTCGGCTGCACGGCGCTGCATAAAATCGATGATGAGACCTGCGAAATGAAGCGGCTGTATGTTCGTCCGGCGACGCGCGGTATGAATTTGGGTCGTATGCTTGCCGAAGCCGTCATTCGTGAAGCCCGAAAAATCGGCTACCACCGGATGCGTCTGGATACCATCACTTCGATGACGGCCGCCATTGAACTCTATCGGTCGCTGGGATTCTATGAAATCGAACCCTATCGTCCCAATCCTATCCCCGGCGCTCTTTATATGGAGTTAATTTTAGATCGGCTTGGATAAAAACACAACATTTAGCATCGTGTCAAAAAATGGATGCGACTGTCCGGCTTGCGGTGATAAGGGGAAGAACAACCTCTTCGTTCACCTTATAATCGCTGTTACTTTAGTCGGATTAGGTTCGATACTTCAACTTGCCGACGAATGGCAGTTAGCCGGTAAGGCGTTTATTACCGCCGGAATGCTGGTTGGCGGCTTCAGCACGGCGCGTAAAGGCTTCAAAGCGCTGTTGCGGCGGCAACTGGATATGAATTTTCTGATGGTCGTTGCCGCGGTGGGCGCTGCGATTTTAGGCGAGTGGATTGAAGCGGGAATCATCGTCATCTTATTCGCGGCAGCCGAGTATCTGGAGGAGTTATCGCTTGTCCGTTCGCAGCAAGCGACCCGCGCGCTGCTGAAACTCGCGCCGCGCGAGGCTTTTCGCTTTCGAGATGGACTGCCGGTTCTGACCGCGGTTGAAGATTTGGCTGTCGGAGACAGAGTTTTAATTAAACCCGGCGGAATGGCGCCAGTGGATGGGACGATTATCGCCGGCAATTCGACGCTGAACTGCGCCAATATCACCGGCGAGTCGGAGCCGGTCGATTGCCGCGCCGGCGATAAGGTCATGGCCGGTTCAATAAACGGCGCAGGCGCTTTGGAAGTGTGCGTTGACAGCGCGCCGGGTGATTCCACTTTTGACCGCATACTGCAGTTAGTCGAAGCCGCCCAGCGTTCAAAAATCCCCATCCAGACCTTTGTCGAAAAGTTTTCACGCATTTATACTCCTACGGTGGTTATCGGAGCGGTTTTATTAGCCGCGCTGCCGCCGCTGTTATTCGGAGGGATTTGGCGGGAATGGATTTATAACGCTTTGGCGCTGATGGTCATCGCCTGTCCCTGTTCGCTGATATTGGCTGCGCCGGTCACGCTGACTGCCGCGCTGACAGCCGCCGCCAAACGCGGTGTGCTTATCAAAGGCGGAACGCGCCTTGAGCGGTTGACTCAGGTCAAGGCTTTCGCTTTCGACAAAACCGGCACAATTACCGAAGGCAATCTAACGGTTGACCAAGTTATCTCGCTCAACGGCATATCACCAGTCGAGGCGCTGGCTTTAGCCGCTGCGGTTGAAGCCCATTCGGAGCATCCCATCGGCCGAGCGATAGTCGCTCACTGCGCTGCCAACAATATCGAATACGGTTCACCGACGAATTTTATTTCCTTTCCAGGCTGCGGCGCCGCGGCCGATGTCGAAGACCGGCGAATATTCGTCGGCAGCCATACTTTATTCGAAGAGCATAACCTCTGCGATGATAATATACATCAGACTTTAGAGCAGGTCGAATCTTCGGCGCAGACGACGATGTTGGTGGGAACGCAAGACTATCCTTTGGGCGTCATATTGATTAGCGACCGAATTCGCAATGGGGTGACGGAAACCTTATCCGATTTACGTCGCGAGGGTGTCGAACAGGTTGTCCTGCTGACCGGCGACCATCACCGCACGGCGCAAGCCATCGGCTCGCAAATAAATGTCCAATCCATTTATTCAGAATTGCTGCCGGCGCAAAAAACCGAACGGATTATAAATTTAAAGCGCGAGTTTGGGGCGGTGGCGATGGTTGGCGACGGAGTGAACGATGCGCCGGCGCTGGCGGCGGCGGATGTCGGCATCGCTTTGCACGGCGTCGGCGCGGACGCCGCGCTGGAGACCGCCGATATTGTGCTGTTGAACGGCCGGTTTGAACGTCTGCCCTGGTTGCTGCGGCTGGCGCGCCGCACCAAAGGTATTATCATTTCCAATATTGCGCTGGCAATAACTGTCAAAGCAATGTTTTTAGGTTTGGCGGCAGCCGGAATGTCTTCGCTCTGGCTGGCGTTGCTCGCCGATGAAGGCGCCGCGCTGATGGTGATTTTTAATGGACTAAGAGTGTGGAAAACGAAGTGAGCGAACAGTTAGAAAGTTGGAGAGTTAATAGATATAAGGTAAAAGGCGTAAGGACTAAGAAAAGTGTTTAAGACGCGTCATTCCAAAGTATTAGGGCTTCAGAAGACGAGATGCTTACTTCCCAACTTTCCAACTATTTATTGCGATACGACACTTTTATCGGCACGCCGTGAAAGGGATATTTTTCACGGATGATATGTTCTGTGAAGCGGATATACTGGTCGCCGACGGTTGAAGCATAACTGGCGAAGAAGGCGAACTCAGGCGGATTGGCGTCTATCTGAGCGGCGTATTTTATCTTCACCATTTTACCTTTGATAGCCGGCGGCGGCGTGCGTTGCAGGAGCGGCACAATTTGCCCGTTCAATTCGGAGGTCGATATGCGGCGGGAACGTTCCCGTTTGATTTTTAGAGCCTCATCTATAATATTCACGGTCCGCCTTCCAGTTAAAGCCGAAATGAACAGCAGCGGCGCCCAGGTCAGGCGCGGCGCGCGGTATTTCCATTCGCGCAGCCAAGCGTCGGCAAGCGCTGCCGACCGCGGCGCGGCAGCGGCAGTATTCTGTTCATTCGCGCCTGCCGGCTTAATCAAATCCCACTTATTCACTGCGATAATCACTCCCGTCCCGGCGTCGGCGGCAGTTTGCGCCAGCCGGATATCGCCTTGCGTCAATCCGGCTGCGGCATCGATAAGCACAGCGGTTACATCAGCGCGCTCAATTGAGCGCAAAGCGCGGATAGTGCAGTAAAAATCCAAACCCTGCAAATCTATGCGCCGCTTGCGCAATCCAGCGGTGTCGATTAAGCGTATCGATTTATTATGATATTGCACGATGGTATCGACGGAGTCGCGCGTCGTGCCGGGCAGATCTGACACGACCATCCGTTTTTCACCGGCCAAGCGGTTCACCAGCGAAGATTTTCCACTATTTGGCGCGCCTATAATTGCCAGCGACAAGACCTCTTCTTCCGGTGCGGCCGGCATTACAGGTTTTAGATGCCTTAGCCAGCCGACAAGTTCATCCAGCATTTCAGCCACCAAATAGCCGGTGCGCGCCGATACCGGATATGGCCCGCCTAATCCCAACGTCGGTAGTTCCCACGCCAATCCGAGCCGCGTTACATCATCGACCTTATTAGCAATTAACAGCGCCGGCGCATTGCGCTTCTGAATGAGGCGCGCCAAGCCGCGCTCAACATCGGAAGGTCCGGCTTGGGCGTCGCATAAGAACAGCACGACATCGGCTTCCTCGGCGGCTATCAAGGTCTGCTCACGCACAGCCGCGGTCAGCGCGTCGCCTTCGCCCGGCGGCGCCCAACCGCCGGTGTCGATGAGTGTGAAACGGACGCCGTCCCATTCGGCTTCGCCATAATGCCGGTCGCGCGTCACCCCCGGTTGCGGGTCAACGACCGCGTCCTGCCGCTTGAGAATGCGATTGAAAAGCGTTGATTTGCCGACATTCGGACGACCCACGATGGCGACTAAGGGATGCGGCATATTTTAATGCTGATGGTGATGCTGATGCTGATGGTGATGCTGATGCTGATGAATTACTAAATATAATACTTGCAGAATGAATAAGATCTAATTAAATTAAGAATAAAACTTAGTTTTCAATTTTTACAACTTGAGAGGTTTGCGATGAAAGGTCGCATCTTCGGATTAATTCTCCTGATTGGAGCGGCCTGCGTGAGCAGTGTTGATGCCCAGCCGGATTCGCTCTGGTCACGCACCTATGGTGGAACAGCCAATGATACACTAGCCGGTTTAATTCCAACCGCCGACGGCGGGTATTTACTCTGCGGTTATTTCACACTGCTCTATGAGACCGACATCGACGGCTACCTGTTAAAACTCGACTCCCAATTCAACCGGCAATGGGAGGACTATTTCGGCGGCCGCCAAGCCCAAATCATTCGGGATATCCACCAATTGCCCGATGGCGGATATATTGCGGCAGGCTACACGGAGAGCGACCCGATTGATAATGTGCGGCGCGCTTGGGTTCGGCGGCTCGATGACGAGGGCCGAGGAGTATGGACGGAATATTTAGGCCGGACGAATTACAGCGATGCTTTCAGCGTCGTCCCTAATCCGGATGGGACATTCGTCGTCGGTGGAACTTTCTATCCGGGTAACGGTTGGCAGGACGATTTTGCCTTATGGAAGTTGAACGCGCAAGGCGGGCAGGTTTGGCGGCGGCATTTTGGCGACAGCGCCGCCGGGGAGTTTGGACTTTCATTAGTGCGCTGTGAAGATGGAGGTTATGCGCTGGGTGGACAGAGATTAGTTTGGGGGGAAAGCGGCGTAGAGGATGGCTCGGCGATGTTCCTGCGCGCCGACAATGACGGCGAACAACTTTGGCGCAACAATTACGGCGACAGAGACGGCATCGAGTTCTTTATCCGCGTTATTATTACTTCCGACGGCGGTTTCCTGTGCGTAGGAGGCTATGGCGACAAGAGCGGAGGCCAGGGAATTCATAATTTCGATGGCTTTTTGGTAAAGGCCGACGCTGACGGCCGGCAGCAATGGGCGCAGCGCCTTGACCTCGGAGGACGCTGGGAATTTGTTTTCGATGTCCTCGAAGTCAATGACGGATATGTCGTAACCGGCGTAACCGGCAGTCCGAGCGAAAACAATTGGGAGGGTTTGGACAGCTGCGACGCTTACTTGCTGCGCACCGACTTGCGCGGCAATATCCGCTGGCAGCGCATTTTTGCCGGCCCTGGACACGATTATGGATATAGAATTCTGCTGACAGCA
>VGIO01000138.1 GCA_016867855.1 Calditrichota bacterium | reverse complement strand
CTTATATTGGAGACGCGCTCCATCAAAGACTCATATTTATCGCCATAAACCTGCCGGCACAACTTCTCGCCGCGCTCACGCCAGAGCGCCAAATTGTCGGCTGTCCATTGAATATCATCCCGCGTATTTATATCTGAGGCTGTGACATCATCTAAAATTCGAAAACCTTCCAGCGCAGTCGGAAAGCCATCGAAGAGATAACTCATTAAAATCACTTCGCGCAGATGCGCAATAGGCACATTATTACGAATTGCAGAAAGCATAATCTGCTTTATTGAATATTCGCTGCCATTGCATAGCGCGCCGGATAATCGGCACAGATAATCGATGCGCAATTCCATCTTTATTTCCTTATTTCCTAATCCTAGATTTCCCACAGCTCATTCCACTTCTCATCTGTCGAGTTCGCCGCCGATCATATTAATTGAGCCGAAGATGGGAATCACATCCGCGACCATCTGTCCGATGATCATCTTCGGCAAGGCGGCCATCAACACAAAGCAGGGCGGTCGAACGCGGCACTTGTAAGGCGTATCCGCGCCGACTGAGACGATATAATAGCCTAACTCGCCGTTAGCGACTTCAGTCGAATGATAGACTTCTCCCGGCTCAGGCTGGAGGCCGTGTCCGTCCATAATCAACTTAAACTGATCGATAAGTCCTTCGATGTTGCCATAAACATCGCTCTTATCTGGCAGCGTGACGCGCTTGTCATCGACCGACACTAGCCCGCCGGGCAGTTTGTCGAGCGCCTGTTCGATTATGCGCAGCGATTGTTCCATTTCAAACAGCCGCACCAGGTAACGGTCATAGACATCGCCGCGCGTGCCGACGGGAATTTCAAAGTCGAACTCGTCGTAGTTTAAGTAGGGCGTATCGCGCCGCACATCGTAAGGCGCGCCGGACGCCCGCAGCAAAGGTCCGCTGAAACTGAAATCGATGGCGTCCTCTTTCGATATACAACCTACATTACGGTAGCGGTCAATGAAGATGCGATTTTTGGTGATGAGTTTATCCAGTTCGACATTGACTTCACGCACCAGCGGAATGCGCTCCCGCAAGGCTTCGACGAAGTTCCCCGGCGCGTCGGCGCACAGCCCGCCGACGCGCGTCCAGTTGGTCGTGATGCGCGCCCCGCAACACATTTCGACGATTTCGTAGAAGTATTCGCGCGCCTTCATCGCATAGAGGAAAGCGGTCATCGCGCCGGTCTCCATCACCTGCGCGCCAATGCAGGTCAAATGGTCGATGACGCGCGACACCTCCGACATTATCGTGCGCAGATAGACGCCGCGCGGCGGCAATTCGATATCGAGCAGTTTTTCGACCGCCAGGCAATAACCGACATTATTCATCATCGCCGATACATAATTCAACCGGTCGGTATAGACAATGCCTTGATTCCAAGTGTGACGTTCGACCATCTTTTCAAAGCCGCGATGCAAAAAGCCGATATCGACCGTCGCATCGACGACGACCTCCCCATCCAGTTCCAAGTTGATACGGACGATGCCGTGCATCGCCGGATGCGAAGGTCCCATCGCTAAAGGCATTACGCTCATCGCGGGGAGAAGCATTTCACGGGGCATAAAAAGTTAGAATGTTTGAAAATAAGAAAGTAGGAAAACGAGTAAAATTTCTTACTTGCTCAATTTCACAGTTGCTCATTTAATTAATACAACTTTACGGAAAGTATTCGTCCGATTATAGCTGAATTCGATAAAATAAATCCCGGCGGGATGACCACTGAATTCGATAGAAATACTCCCTGTTCTTTGGGGAGTCATTTTTCGCAATTCAGAATGAACTGTCCGGCCGGCAAGGTCGTAAAAATCGTCGGATTAAGCGCTAAGCCCAATTCACTCAGATCTTCATCTTCCAAATGCAGACCGACGGCTTCCTTAAGGTTCGCTGCGGTCTCATCTAGCGTCTCACCCTGTGTAACAACGGCTATCTCATAACATTCTGCCGCGAATCCAGACAAATCACCGGGACGATTATGGCTTTAATGGTCTTCTGCGGGGTCATCTACACCTCCAAACGATAAGCGCATATCGCTTTAATATCGCGATTAATATCGAGTTAAAAGGCGCTATCTCGGCATAATCGCCATCGGTCCGGGGTCGTCGCCGACCAGTTCGGAGTAAGTAATCCGGTCGCCTTCGATTTTTTCGACCTTATCGGCGTCGTAGCAAGCCACATAGACCGCGCCGGTGGGCGCGGCTAAGACGCGGATGGCGCCCAAGGAAGTGCGGATGGGATTCTGCGGTCCGTTGAGGATTTGTCCCGTGGCGGCGTTATAGCGATAGACTACGCCGTATTGGGCGTTGTCTATCTGCCAGCCGCCGGCAGCGACATACGCGAAACCGTAGCGGTTGATTGTGATGTCGCCCGGCGTCCCGCCGATGTTGATGACCTGTTCGAGTGTGTCGGCTAAAGTGCTGTATTTCCAAATCTCGCCCGGTTTATCGCCGGCAAAATAGGTCGCGCCGCCGCCGCAGACGATATGCAGTTTGTTCGATTGGTCGAGTGCGAAGAAACGGGGATTCACCGGCGGAACAGAACCTGCCGGCAGTTCGTAGATGACGCGGTTGGTGGTCGTCGAAATAACTGAAATACTGCCGGGGCCGTATTTCATACTATCGGCGTTGAAATTACAGTTCGCAACATAGACCTTAGAACCGACGGCTAAGATATCCTGCGGCTTGGGTCCGACCGGAATAAAAGCGACGATGCGGTTGTCGGTCGGATTATAGACGGTCACCGTATTGTCGTTGAAATTGCTGATGTAGATTTCACCGGTCTCCGCCAGTGTAGCAAATTGCGGGCTGCGGTTGCCGGTCCGGCCGATATCGACGGTGTCAACCTGCGTTACGACATTCATCGCTGACAGGTCGAAGACATTCATATCGTTCGACCAGGAATTGATGACATAGAAGCGGTTGCCGCGGCGCACGATGTCATTGGGGACATTACCGAGGCCGGCGGCGCGCTGGCGCACAAAGCCGTTGGACAGGTCGATGAGTGTCAAGTTGCCGGCGCCGCCGGCGTAGTTGCAGACGAGCAGCGTCGTGCCAGCCGTTGGGTCGGGCGGTGTCGGCTTCTTGGTCTTTTCGCAGCCTTCGCAGCCGAGTAGTATCAGCATCAGCGCTGTAATCAGACTAACAGCGATGCCGAAGGATTTATAAGTGTAATTCAATTTTATTCTCCAATATATTCGGGTTTGTGAGTCAAGTTTGTGTATTAACGGTCGATTTATCAGATGGCAAAACAAATGTTCAGTTAATCCGCTTATCAAGCCCTAATTCAAAAGCCATATTTAATCTGAAACATTGCCCTTTCTTTTCACAAATTAGCCGTGAGATGTCGTGTATGCTGTAGCGTGAAATCTCAATCAATTCACGAATCTTTATAATTCGAGTCTCACTCGAGTCCAAACGCTCAGATGCAATTCTCGGATTAAAACCTAACGCTATGATTGTAAAAAGGATAGGTCTAAGAAGTTCGTAGTATTTTGAGTCGAATGGACAATTTATTAAGACATTCGTCTCGAATGAGCTACTCATCTGCGTGATTTGTGAGCGTCAGTGTATCGAGGTGGATTTGGGTTGTGACCATGGCTATCGTGGCTTTGGATTCTGCCATCGCGGCCATGGATTATAACCTCACTGCCCTGACGACGGCTTACGTCCCGCGCGTAAGATACGGCTCGGTCTTTCGTGTCGAAGTTGCGGCTGGCACGGTTTGCCCCGCTTCGTTTAACGCTCCAACCGCCTGAAAGATTGGGAACGACATGTGTAAGTCGGACATAATGCTCTGTATGTAGATTAATTGAAAATTTAGTTTTAAGAAAGAATTCAGAATATTATTGTGCCGAGGGTCGGAATCGAACCGATACGGGAACTGAAGCCTGCTGTCCCGAATAAATCTATCCGACTATGCTCTCGCCTTTGGCTTATTTACACTCTGCGCCGGAGGCTGGATGTTGGGTTTCGGCGTGGATGGCGGTGGATTCTTACCACCTTTATTTTCGAAACTCTCCTTTATAGATGTGGATTGGTTAGTTTTCAATATTTACTCCTGATTTGGTTTCTCTCGCTGTTCTACAGTTGGATAAGGAACTTCGATAGTTAGTTCATCGCGGTTTCTTGTCAGATAGAGAAATTTAACCTCATATAGATGTTCGGCTTCATCGTTCGTATAGACTGAAACATCAGATAAGATTAGTTCACGCACATCTCGAGATTCAGAAAATGAGTATATATATCCGTAATAGACTAACTTCGTTTTTAAATCTCGAACGAACATCCAACCATTATTTAATTCATCGATTGGAAGATTATGAAAATCCAACCAGACATCTTTATCGCTGATTCGTTTTGTTATATGTAACTTCTTGCCGATTTTGTTGATAAGTCCTTTATTCGAGATAAGCGCAAGGGGATATGAGAGTATCAACGCTGAAAAAAGCGTATATATGAGAACAACAGAATCAATAGTTGCTTTCGTATCGACAAAGAGCGATATCGCATCGACCGATGGTTTGAATAAACTGACTACAGAATACGATAGAAACGAATACACGAAGATATGCAACATCGATTCCCAGGTCGATATTCGTTCGCTTGTAGTCAGTCTTCGGGTAATAAAGTAACAGACTATCCCCGGAATACCGATGACGAGTAGTCTGATTGTCAGATCGGTTAAATTCATAGTTCTTGTGCCGAGGGTCGGAATCGAACCGACATGGGAACTGAATCCCGGTGGATTTTGAGTCCACTGCGTCTACCTGTTTCACCACCCCGGCCACAAAGTATAAAATGTAAAGTGTAAAGTGAAGAAAGGTTATCGATTGGCGACCTTACTTACACCTTACACCTTACGCCTTTAATATAACCTTAATTCCCACCTTTCGCAAGCGCAAACGCCCTACCGCCCGTCGCTGTAAGTCGAATACCGCTGCGAAAACACCTTCGTCAAAGTATAGTAAATAAAGAAGATACCGCACATCAGCGCCAAATGGCTGAAGAGCGAACATTGCACCCCAAGCCGCTCCTCAATGGATATGGCTTTCTGCAGGTCAATATGCTGGGTAACATACCAAATAAGCAACGCCTGCGTCCCAATGTGAATTAAATTGATGATTAGCCGCAACCCCTTGCGTGATTCGTGTGTCATTGCTAAATCCTGTTTAATTGAGACGTTAATATGTAGATTATTTTTAGGCACAGAATATAGTTTTACAATCTTAGCTACAGAAAACAACTACTGTTATGTTAATTGCGCAATGTCGCATGTCGTCCTGAACGAAGTGAAGGATCTCGTCTGGATAAGTAAGTCTTTAGGACAAGATCCTTCACTTCGTTCAGGATGACGACATCTTACGCTCGACATAGCACTACTCGCCGTGTGTTGTAATCATTTTACCAACACCGATTTTACCTGCTGGCGGCCAAAGATGCTGTTCACTGATATAATATAACTTCCAGTATTCACATTATCAATCGCGAGCGTCAATTTTTTGCGTCCGGCGCTAAGTTCCGGTTCGACACGCGAATAAACCAAGCGTCCGCGATGGTCATACACAAAAACCTTCAGCGGCGAAGGCTGCGGTAGGTCAACTGGCAGAATCGTCGCGCTATTGAAAGGATTGGGATAATTTGCCCAGACCTTGAACTCGGTAGGAAGGGGATTTGTCTCGCCGGGAGGAATATCCCGCGCTGCTGTGCCGGCTGCAGCGCGCAGCATCAGTTGCCCAAAGTTGAAGCCCTGCCAGCCGTTGGCGGCTGTATAATACATATTCCTTCGGTTGTCCGGAGCCGAATTGTCCACACCGACCGCTGGTCCGCCTGGCGAGTCAGGCAGATAGTTCAGCACGACCCAGATTTGCCGCCATTCGCCCGGCTCCACCTGAAATCCCGGTTGCTCAAGACCGGGAAAGCGATAGCGCTCAAAGGCGTCGATAACCTGCGGCTCAGCGCGTAAACGCCGCCCAATCATCCGCCCCGGACGCCCGTTCTCATCAGCAGCGATATAGATATCGATAGGCTGCAATCCACCGCTGTAGAAATCCACCCACCAGAGCGCCATATCCGGACTGTCGGCTTCGATGTCGAAACAGACCGCAAAGCGATTATCCACGCCGTTGAATGCCACGACATATAAGAACTCAGCCGCCCCATCGTCGTAAGCATATTCGATTACCTCCGGTTCGCGTCCAGCATAGGCGCCTTGTGGACGGCTGCGAGGACCTTCGAAAGGAACGCCGTTATCGAGGATATAACCCGCTAGAGAATATTCATACCAGCCGCGGTCTTCGACATTTTCGTCGATATAGGTTTCCTGTCCGGGGCGGACTTGCCCTAGCGCCGCGCCGTTGCGATAGATGCGCACACCCTGCCATTCGCCTAATGCGCCGTTGTCGATACCTCGCATCGGATCGCGCCAGGAGACCGCAATAACATCGCCGTCCGGACCGACGAAAATATCCGATGGGGCTTGAGGCGGAACAGCCAAATGAGCGGGAATAGCGATGCGAGCATATTGCTGCGGTTCAGTAACGATTGAGAACATATCCTGCGGCCACCAACCATGAAACGCAGGAACATTAAAGACATCGCGCCACATCGCAAATAACCCCAGACCGATGGTATAATCCGGCGCATAAAGCGCTATTTCAAAGGGATTCTGAAAGCCCAGAGGCAGCGAAGTTTCGATTACGACATAGCCTTCGTCATCTCTAAAGGCTAACAAGCTGTCGGGAAATTGATAGTAAGGTTCAGCGTTGAATGGCGCGCCGGTCAGAGAACGGAAGCGCAAATCGGGGCTGCCGTCGCGCCAGTAACCCCAGTAGTTACCCTCGCATCCTGGGCGATTGGCGGTCCAACTACCGCTGCCGTCATCATCTATGTAAATGCCAACGCCGGAACGCTCGATAATAGTGCCTAATGTATAATAGCGAACGCCTAAATAAAGGCGTTTGGTCACATCGCTAAATCCGATTAGGGCTTGCACCGAGCCGGCGCTGTCGGGCTGGTCGTAGCCGAAGACATCGGAAATATCGCGGACGACTGCACCTTGCCATTCATTATCGCTAATTCTGCCATCGATGCGCGGCGCCCGCGGCATCGACTCCAACCGGGCATCGGTCTGCAGGAAGGCGTCGTCCAGCCAACCCGCCGCTTCATTGGAATAGCGGCTCTCGCCATCGGCAAAGAGTGCAGTTATGCAGTAGTAGTAACGCCGCTGCGGGAAAATGCTCATCCGGTCGCTCCAGCGCGATTGGTCGCCAGCAGCCGAACTAATATGCGCATAAGGTCCTCCCGGCAGATAAGCGCGATAGATCCGTATGCTGTCAGCCTCGTCCTGATCATCCCGCCGCGGCACGGCTGGCTTGCCCCATAGGTCCACTTCAGGTTTTGGTAATTTACGATTGTCTATAGCCGCATAAATATCATCATCATTATTATCATCATCATCATTAAAGAAGTTATACGCATCCCACTGAAGGTGGATTACATTTCTCGCGCCTTGGCTAGCGCGGAGGTTTTGAGGTGGAGCATCGGCGAGCGCCAGCCGGAAGTCGATATTCTCGGTTATTCTATCCCGAACGACTGCGACATCACGCCGGACAGCGTTGGCATAGCCACGGCAACGGACGGTTAAATCCACATTACGCTGATTAGAAGTCTCAATGAGCAGCGAGTAACATCCGTTATTATCGGATATAACTGCATAAGGGTTTTGCCCAGCCGTGATTTGTGCATCGGGAATTGGATTATTATTCATATCGCGCACAATTCCGCTTACACGCCCGCCTAGCAAATTCAAATCGATCGAATGCACCTGCCCGCCGCGGCCGAACTGCCGGTTGTGAACGCCCTTACCGCCGATCACAACGCGGCGGCCGTCCTGCGTCATCGACAGTCCATCCAACGAGCCGGGCGTCGTCAAATTATAGAACGGCGAGCGGCTGTGGCGCTCAAAAACCACAAAATCTGGATTGCGGTGGTCGATATCGCCCCAACTCGCCGCGGCTATAACGCCGCCATCGCTGGTCATTTCAATTTTGGAGACTTCATCGCTTAAGTCATCGGAAATCCATAAAGGTTGTCCTCGACCAAAGGCTTCAAAGACTGTGACACGACCGGCGTAATGGTCTTCATAGAAGTCCAGAGTTCCAGCGGCTATGGTATTTCCGTCGGCTGATACGGCGCAAGCCGAAACCCAAGTCGAAATGCCGCTGGTGAAGTTGTAATGCCATAGCAGCCGGTAGCCGGCTTGCGGGTCGCGCGCAAACACCCGCAATCGGCCGGAGAGCGAAGCGGTCGCCAGGATCCTTCCATCGCTCGATAAAGCCGTCGGCGATTCCGTATTATAGGTCGGTTCATCCCATATTAGGTCGCCATTTTGTGCATTATAAATGTAGAGATGGAATTTGCCATTAGCCGCCAATAACTGTCCATCACGCGTTAAAGTGACGCCGGACCAGCCGTAAGCCTCTGCGGCATCGACTTCAGCCGTCCAGACGGCTTGCGGATTGCCGTCGCGAAACGCCCAAAGGCGGTTG
>VGIO01000137.1 GCA_016867855.1 Calditrichota bacterium | reverse complement strand
GGTTGAAACAGAGGCAGGCTCTGCTGGAGAGCAACCCGCCAAGGGATAGACCGGTGGCAACTCACCCGAATCCCCGTGAAAACGGGGATGATATCAGGCAGGGAGATATCACTCCCTGCCCAAAGCCTCTTCTATTCATCGGGTGATAGATTGCCCTATGCCTTAAAAAAACTGGTTCTTCGCTATTTCGTGTGGGTAATTCTATGCCTCAATGAAGGGCGAAAATCATTCGAGGCGCTTCTTGCCCGCGTAGGCGGGCATCTAGACGAGTATTGTAATCATTGATAATAAGTTATTTAGCCGCTTCGTAAATCATATTTGTGAACACTGCTGTCCAAAATAAATTTTGGACACTCAATCGCTCTTTGATAATTAATGATTTAGGACAGGCTTTTACCTATATTCAAAATGTGGTTGGACTTTAGCCATCATTTGCTGTCCAAGATAAAACTAACTGCGGAAATGATGGCATCAGCGGCGGAGTATCAAATGGCTCGTCCAGCCAAATCCATAAATCCCGATAAGTGAATAAGTTCCAGCGCAGCATCGCTACTAAATTAGACAATGACCACGCCAATTTGGATTTCAATTGCAGGAACTTCAACACCAGCATCGCAATTAATGCTGTCCAAATCTGCGTCTTCAATGCGTTCGGCGTCGTGCCGACAAAACTCTTAACCTTCAGGTTCTGCTTCAAAGCCTTGAAAAAGACCTCGATTTGCCAGCGGTCTTTGTAAATTTGGGCAATAGTGGTCGCACCAAACTTAAAGTGATTGGTCAAGAATACGACCTCTTCCTCTTTAACCGGATCCCAGACCACTATCCGCCGCAAAGGACAAGGGCATTTATCAAACGCCCCAGCGCCGGTTAAAAGAATGACTTCGTCGCGCCAGATATTTCGATTTTGCGGTGGACGCCGCTGCTCAAGCACAGTATAGACCGCGTTAGTCTTCATTCGCGTAACGAAATAGACGCCTTTTTTAGTCCAGTGCGCAAAGAGTTCATAATCGTTGAAACCCCGGTCGACGACTACGATGGAACCGGCTGAAAGCTGCATCTGGCGCGCTATGTTAACTTCATGCGCTGCGCCTTCGGTTATCACCGCATAAGTGGGCAGATACCCGTCGTGGTCGAGCAGCAAGTGTAATTTAACCGCGCCTTTAGTAGTGCGGAAGTCGGCCCAAGGGAACATTGACAGACACAGGTCAATGGTCGTAGCGTCCAGCGACTGCAGTTTGTTCTTGAAGCGGAAGCGTCGCTTCTTATTAGCGGCTAAAGTTTGGCAGCGCGCCAGCAATTTATAGAACAGGTCTTGATAGACTTCCCAAGGGCGGTGTTCGTTAGCGTAACTGAGGGTCGATTTTTTAGGGGCTTTGGCTAGTCCCAGATGTTTTAGTTTGCCCAGACAACAAGCCAGTCCGCCGCAAATTTCGCGTAGTGAATGGGCTTGGGCTAGTTGACAGAACATCATCGCCACGAACTGATGCCAGCAACTGAAGCCTTTAGCGTGGCGTTCGGCTTTATATTTGCGGACGATATCCGCAAATTCGTTCCGATTAAAGAATGTGAGTATTTGCGAGAAAATACTTGCGCATTGTGTCATTTGAGTCTCCGCAGTAGGGGTGGAATGGAATTTTGCTTTTATTCCAATATAATTCACCTCTCTGCGGAACTCGCTAATATCATTTAAACATCTTACGCCTGAATCCTATTTTGGACAGGTGTGTTAATCAATAATTAAATTCTAAAGTTACTGGGTTACACTCGCGAGGAAATGATTGGTCAAAATTTTAAAATGATTCTTGATGTGGAAGAAATAAATAAGATACAGGAATACTTTAAGGCACGAATGGAAGACCGACCTGCACCCGACCGCCATGAGACGGTTATGGTGAACAAAAATGGTAACCAAATATATGTCGAGGCGATATTAAGCAATATAAAAAATGCGGTTCCTCGCTGTTTCATGTGGGTAGTTTATAATTTAGTTTACCGGCGATAAGATATATAATAGTGATGAAGTAATCTGTATTACGGAAGCCTCGGGCTTTTCTTTTAGCAGCCTGAATCAAGCCGTTGATGCATTCTATAATTCCGTTCGATATCTTTGAACTTGCGAAATTGATGATTCCTAACCAATGCCGAACAATGGTCTTGACAACCTCTACGAAAGGCTCAAGTCCACAATTCAAAGCCCACAGACACCAACTTTTCAAGAATTCAATGGCTTGAATTGGCGGTAGATTCCAGAATTCACGCAGATTTAAACGCATCTGATAAGCCAAAGCGGTTTTCAAATTAAGTTTGGATAAATCTTTCAGTTTTTCACTCTGTTTTATAGTAAGATTTTCTGGGTTTTTCAGCCATATCCAACGGCTCTTTTTCAATAACGGACACTCTTTTTGTTCCAGACGCCGCACCTTATCCACTGCATCATTCACAATTTTCATCACATGAAAGCGGTCAAAAGTGATGCGGGCGTTCGGAAGACAGTGTTCTATTCCTTCGATGAAGGCGGGCGACATATCGCAGCAAACTTCGCGGATGTTCCAAGTGTCGCCGTTATGGTCGTGAAAATCGTTGCTGAATTCACCGATAACTTTCTTGCCCTTTCCTTCAGTGGCGAATATGACCTTTGATTGGTCGAGGTCGGCGAATATTGTTACATAGTGATGACCGCGCTTACGGGAAGTTTCGTCTATGCCTATGCGCTTGACATCCCAATAGGCTTCCTTCTGGCGTGCTTCATCGACATAATGACGAATCACCCGCCAGATGCGAGTGTCGTGCTCATCCAGCATCTCGGCAATCGCTTTGACCGGCATGTCGCCGGCGAGCAGCATTATCAAGGCTTCAAACAGCAGACTGAAACCGCTGTCCGGACGGGCCCAAGGAACTTCCGCAGTCTTCACGCCGCAATCCGGGCACTCTAAGCGCGGCTCATCGGCATGCAGATAAGCCTGATGCTGAAAGAAATCCAGATGACGCCACGATTTCTGGTGAGTATCATAAGCCGGAATATCTTTGCGTCCACATTTCGGACAGACAAAGCGGCTGCCCCGCGAAAAAGTTAGATAAATATCGAGCCGCTTATCGGCTTCTGAAAAGGTTATCCGTTCAATCTGCCAAGGCTTCTCAAGCCCAAGGGCTTTGGCGAAAAGGGTTTCTATAGCTGACATTGTGGTATCCTCTAGGTTTTATTTGGATACCATTAATATAATCAATTTCTCAATATTACATTCATCCAACACACCTCGCTACCCACACCAAACAGCGAGGAACCCTATTAATGTTACTACATCCATCAATTGGCATTCACAGAAATGGTATGGAGTGGATGGGAGTTTTGCATTACCGTTTTGGGAGATTTCTTATAGGAAAATTGGGAATCGGAAAGACGGATTGTTCTATCTATCCATAAACGGCTCAATTGGGACAGAGAATCTTATACTTAGATATCCGGGACAAAAAGGGGATTATTGGAGTGTTCCAGATGTAGATGTCAGAATTGTTTCAACGGACGCTTCTATTATTACTCCATCAGGAACTTATCAAGATTGTTATCAGTATTATGCTTTTCATATAATGGGTCCAACTGATACGATGTCCTACAAGCCAGGAATTGGTATGGTATATAGTCTCGGTGATTTTTTATTCCCTCCTTTTGGGGATGATACTTATCGAGTGACCTCGACTAATAAACTGACGAGTTACTTTATTCGTTAACAATAAGGAATATATGAAATCAAATTCAATCGTCGCAATATCCGCCTGCCGCACGCCGATGGGCTCGTTCGGCGGGTCGCTCAAGGACATCGCCGCTTACGACCTCGGCGCGGTCGCGGTCAAAGCCGCTTTACAGCGCGCCGGTCTCGAAGGCCGGCAGGTCGATGATGTCATCCTCGGCTCGTGCCGCCAGGCGGGTAACGGGCCCAACCCGGCGCGCACTGCCGCTGTGCGCGGCAGTATCCCGACCACCGTTCCGGCTATAACCCTCAATATGGCTTGTCCGTCCGGGATGCGCGCCATCCAGTTCGCGGCTAACGAAATCGCCATCGGAACCGCTTCCACCGTGCTGGTGGGCGGCTTCGACTCGATGAGCACCATCCCCTATCTGCTTAAGGGCGCTCGCTGGGCTGGGTTCAAGATGGGCGACCGCAAACTCGAAGACGGCTGGTCCGACGCCACCGACCCGCTCATCGGGCAGGGCATGGGCGCGACCGCCGAAAACCTCTTCGACAAGTGGCAGATCCCCCGCCTCGACCAGGACGAATACGCCGCTCAATCTCACATCAAAGCGCACACTGCGTGGGAGAACGGCTGGTTCGACGCTGAGGTCGTGCCGGTCGAACTGCCGCCTGAAAAGAAAGGCGGCGAGTCAGTCTTGTTTAAGCGTGATGAGACCATCCGCTTCCCAATTGACGTCGACAAGATGGGCAAATTGCCGCCCGCCTTCCGCAAGGACGGCACGGTGACGGCTGGCAATGCCTGTGGAATGTCGGACGGGGCTTGCGCGCTGGTGCTGACGTCATCAGAACGCGCCTTAGAATGGGGCGCCAAGCCGCTCTTCGCGGTGGTCAAGATGACGTTCACCGCCACCGAGCCGGCTACGATGGGCGAAGGTCCCGGCATCGCTATCCCCGCGGTGCTGAAGAAAGCCGGTATGACCCTCTCCGACATCGACTTGATCGAAGTGAACGAAGCCTTTGCCATCCAGGTGCTGGTGAACGAGAAGATGGTCGGTTGGGACCGGGACAAACTGAACATCCACGGCGGCGCGATCGCGTTAGGGCATCCGACCGGTATCTCGGGGGCGAGGATCGTCGTAACGCTCTTTCATGCCTTGAAACGGCTGGGCAAGGAGATCGGGCTGGCTTCCATCTGCGGTGGCGGCGGTGTGACCGGGGCGATGATCATAAGACGATTGTCTTAGTCTCAAGTGTCAAGTATCAAGTATCAAGAACTCGCTCTGGAAAGTGCAATGAACAAGGGGTTTAGACATCTCGAAGATATTGAGGTTTGGAAGCGAGCATGTCGGCTCGTAGTGAGGATTTATGAACTCGCCGATAGTGGAGTCCTGTCGAAACACTACTCCCTAAAGGATCAAATGGTCAGATCTGCGGTATCGATACCGTCGAATATCGCTGAAGGGTATGAGAGAGATTCAAATGCCGAATTCAGAAGGTTCCTATTGATCGCCAAGGGTTCGTGCGGTGAGTTACGAACTCAACTCTATATCCTCAAGGCAACCAAGATCGTCGAGGGAACAAACGTCGACTCGCTTATAGGTGAATGTATGGAAATCTCTTCTATGCTAAAGGGTCTATCCACCCAAATTGCAGCCCGTAATGTCCGGTCTTGATACTTGATACTTGGCACTTGATACTGATTCTATGGAAATCTACGAGCGCAACATAAACGCTTCCGTTCGCCGCGACGACGAAATGCATATCATCACTAAAGCCTCGCTGCTCGACCTGAATCACAATATGCGGGTCGAAATCCGCGTGCGGATAGCCGACCGGATGATTGTCGATGCCAACGGACAGATTGTGAAGTCGCCCTTTGCGATTTGCAGCCAGACTGTCAAGTTCGTCAAAAATATGATTGGGTTGAAAATCGAACGCGGCATCACGCAAAAACTCTCGCACTTGTTCGGACGCGCCGAAGGCTGCACACATCTCTACGAGTTAGCGGTCGAAACAGTGCGGCTGTCGTCGAATATGATGTTGGGCTTCAGCGCCGGCGATAAAGAGTGGATTGAGCGCAAATTGCCTGATGAAGAGTTTATCGCGCGGGCTAAGGAATTCTTAGCCAATTCCTGCCTGCCATTTAAGACTGATTGAAAGAAACTGAAAAATCAACGCTTTGCTTTAATGACAAGGCGGACGCCATCATCCGTCGATTATAAGTTATAAAAGATAGGACAATGGAATACAATCTTATAAAAATCGTATCATTGCCACATCGGCAGGACATTATCCTGAACAATCCGCCGGTGAATATCTTGACCGGCGCGCTGATGACCGAACTGCTCGCTGCGCTGCAAGTGGCTTCCGCCGACCGCGCGTTGAGAGTAGTGGTCTTGCGGAGCGAAGGGAAGGCTTGGTCGGCAGGCGCGGATGTCGGCGAGCATCTTCCCGATAAGTTCGAAGCAATGTTGGATGTCTTCGGCAAACTCTGCGAAACAGTGCGGACATTCCCGGTTCCGACCATCGCCGCGGTAGATGGCTTATGCCTGGGCGGAGGCTGCGAACTGGCTTGTATGTGCGACTTCCTCATCGCTTCCGAGAAAGCCAAATTCGGGCAGCCGGAGATAAAAGTCGGCGTTCTTCCACCAGTTGCGGCGTCGCATTTCGGGCTGAAATATGGCTTTAGCCGCGCGCTGGAAATCGTCCTCACCGGCGATATATATTCGGCTCAAGATGCCGGCCGGCTCGGATTGGTCAATCAACTAGTTCCGGCTGAAGGCTTGGCCGAGGCGGTCGATAACTACGCCGCCAAATTCACCGCGCTGAGCGCGGTGGTTTTACGCACCGCTAAAGCCGCGGCGCTCACCGGACTGGATTACAGCGGGAAATATGTGTTGCAAGTAGTGGACGATATCTACCGCCGTCAATTGATGGCTGCCAGTGACGCGGTCGAAGGGCTGAATGCCTTTTTAGAAAAGCGGCCGCCTAATTGGAAAGATAGATAAACACAGCGGTATAAAGGACACAGGGATGATGTATTTTGTTTGATTTTAAGCAAATTCTATTCGAACTGAGTGGCAAATGATGAAACAGATGGCGGTGATAGAAATTGTCCGTAGTGTCCATATTGTCCATCTTTTTCGCTAAGAATGCAAATATTTATAAGGAATTTAATCCGATAAATGTTCGAGCAATTCAAACAATGGTATGAGCGGCGGCACGAGTATGTCCGCGGCTGGAAAGCCCGCAACGGCGGCAAGGTTATGGGCTGTTTTTGCAGTTATGCGCCGGAGGAAATCTTAACTGCCGCTGGTTGGCTGCCGGTTCGCATCCTCGGCGCGCACGAGCCGCAGGATGTATCCGAAAAGCACATCTTCGGGATGTTCTGCCCCTTCTGCCGCGATGTGCTGGCGCAAGGCTTAAAAAGACGCTACGATTACCTCGAAGGCATCCTGTTGACCCAGAGCTGCATCCACCTGCGGCAATCGTTTGTGTCATGGAAGATGCATGTCCCAACGCCGTTCAACTACTATATCTATATGCCGCAGAAGGTTCAGACGCCGCATGCTGTGCCTTATTATCGCAGCGAATTAGCGAAGTTCAAGTCGGCGCTCGAAGCCTTCGATGGCACCAGGTTGAGCGACGCCGACCTCGACCGAGGCATCGCGCTGGTCAATGAGAACCGCGCCTTGATGCGCTATGTTTATGAATACCGCAAGCCGCCTGCGCTAAACGTAACCGGCGAAGAGGCAATGTGGATGACCACCTCTTCGATGTGGGTCGATAAAGCGGAACACTCGACGGAAATCCGCAAGGTGTTGAAAGAACTACCCGGCCGCCGGCTCGACCGTGCCAATACCGCGCGCCTGATGCTCATCGGTTCGGAAAACGACGATATCCCGTTCATCAATATGGTCGAGCGCGTCGGCGCTACCATAGTGGTCGATGACCATTGCACCGGCACACGCTATTTCTGGAATCAGTGCGAGACACATCCCTCGCTTCAATCCCCCCCGCTAAGCGGAGTGGAAATGGGGGGGTATGACCGTCTAACCGCTATTGCCCAACGCTATATCAGCCGTCCGGCTTGTCCGGTCAAGGATTGGGAGTCGCGCGCCCGCTTCGAGCATATTTTGAACCTAGTGCGCGAATTTAATGTCGCCGGCGCCATCATCATACAGCAGAAATTCTGCGACCCGCACGAAGCCGATATGGTCCCACTGCGTAAATTCCTCGACGAACATAACATCCCCAACCTGATGCTCGAGTTCGACGCCACCACACCGCTGGGGCCGTTTCGGATCAGGGTGGAGGCGTTTTTGGAAATGATCGGAGCGGAAGATTTGTTTTGAATGTAGAATGCAGAATGAAGAATGCAGAATGAATATCATTGGAGTTTAAGCGAATCGGTGTCATCTTTCAGAAAATCAGATTTTCTGAAAGATAAAGGAAAGCAATGAAAGTTCAACTGCGTTCGCGCCGCCAAATCACGCTTCCTGAGGAAGCTGTTAGCGAATTGGGGATCAGCGAGGGAGATGAGTTCATCGTCAAGGTCGAGGGCGACTCGCTGCGCCTGTTGCCAGTCGTTACTATCCCGCGGGACGAAGCCTATCTCTTTACGCCGGAGTGGCAGAGGGTGCTTCAAACCGTTGAGAAGGAACTGCGCGAAGGCGAATACGAGACTTTCGCGAACGTCGATGACCTGCTGAAAGACCTGAACGACTAATGCAGATCATCCGGCTCAACCAGTTCAAACGGATGTGGAAGAAATTGCCCGTGGAAGTTCAGGAGCGGGCAGCGAAAGCGATCCGCCCGCTCGCCGCCGACCGGTCGCACCCGTCGCTTGGCTTGAAGCGCCTGCAGCGACTGCCGCAATACTGGGAGGTGCGCATCGACCGCAATCACCATCTGATCTGCCAATTGGGGA
>VGIO01000136.1 GCA_016867855.1 Calditrichota bacterium | reverse complement strand
CATCTGAAAAGGATGTAAGGTCTATTGCCTTCCCGCCGATGGGAACGGGATTCTACGGCATTCCTCTGCCGGTCTGCGCCGAGGCGATGCTGAAGACATTCCGCGCGTATCTGGACAGCGATGGAAGCGTAAATGAGATTACTATCTGCGTAGTTGATAGCCGTGAGTATCGGCCTTTTGCCGCAACTATAGCCGTATTGAATCAAACACAATCGAAAACTCTATGAGCGAAACCTTACATTTTGCCGAACACCGTCTGCAGGAAATGGCGCTGGTGTTTATGGCGGTAGTCTATATACTGCGTGTGCGCTGGCTTATGAAATTTAAGGCTGGCCGGGACCGCCAGGCGCCGACGGGAAACTCTACGTTGCGCCGGGGGATACTCTATTCTTGGTTCATCATCGCCCGGCCGGGCGCGATGGAAAGCACGCGCGCCAAACCGTTCCTTTACGCCCAGTTTGTCATCTTTCATTTAGGCGTGACTGCGGCTATCTTAATGTCCTTCATCATACCTTATGCGTCGGGGCTGATGAGCCGGCCGGCGGCGACCGTCATCTTTCAGGTCTTCATTGGAGCAGCGTTTATTGTCGCTGTTATGCGCATTGTGCGGCGCGCTGGCAATAAGTATCTGCGCGCCATCAGCACGCCGGACGATTACTTCTCGCTCGGACTGCTGGCTGTGTGGTTTCTATTTGCTTTTTTAGCCGCGTCGAACCAGCCGCAGCGCGGCGAGACCTTCCTGTTGATTTACTTCTATATGACCGCTTTCTTTTTAGTGTATGTGCCGTTCAGTAAGATTTCGCATTACCTCTATTATCCTTTTACGCGCTTTTATTTTGGACGCACGATGGGGCATCGCGGCGTGTATCCGATGAGCGCTCGGAAATAATCCTAAGGAATCATTTCACTCTTAGAATATGCGTGATACAGCCACTAACCTCAAGCGGTCTCAGAAAGCCCAGACGGTAATCGACCGTTTGGGCAAGAAACTCAACCGCCAAATTGTCGGCTCACTAGCAGCCTGTGTGCATTGCGGGATGTGCACGGAAGTCTGCCATTATGTCCTGACCAATCCAGACGACCCTACCTATGCACCGGCTTGGAAAGCGGACCGGATACGCAAGATATTCAAACGGCATTACGATTGGACTGGACGCGTTCTGCCTTGGTGGGTGGGCGCCAAGAGCGTCTTCACCGACGAGGAGTTGGAAGAATTAAAGGATATCGCCTTTGGTAAATGCACGAACTGCCGGCGCTGTTCTGTCAACTGCCCGATGGGCGTTGACTTCGCCGTCGCCAATCGGATGATGCGCGGCTTGTTAGTTTCGGTGGGTATAATGCCCGAAGGCGTGGCCGTGGTCAGCAAAGACCAATGGGAAATCGGTAATCAGATGGGCGTCCTTAAGGAGGAATATCTTGAGACTTTGGATTGGATGTCGGACGAATTGGAGTCTGAACTAGATGATTCCGCCGTTAGAATTCCAATCGACCGCGAGGATTGCGATGTTGTCTATTCCATCAATCCGCGTGAAGTGAAATACGACCCGCGCACTATTGCCGATGCTGCGAAAGTCTTCTATCTCGCGGGCGAGAGTTGGACGATGCCCAGCGAGGGCTGGGATATGACCAATTTTGGTTTATTTTCCGGCGACGACGACCTCGGCGGCGCTGTTGCCAGACGGCTGTATGAAAAAGTCGTCGAACTAAGGGGAAAGAAATTAGTCATATCGGAATGCGGACACGGTTATCGTTCGACCCGTTGTGAAGGACCCAATTGGGCGGGGATGGATGTGCCGTTCGAGATGGAATCTTCGGTCATCACGATGCTGCGCTACATTCACGAGGGGTGTATCAAGGTCGATAAGACGCGCAACGATATTCCGGTGACTTTTCACGATTCCTGCAACAATGCGCGCTCGTGCGGCTTGTTCGACGAGCCGCGTGAATTACTTTCGCTGGTAGTTACCGATTTTCGCGAGATGTATCCGAACCGTGCCGAGAACTATTGCTGCACTGGCGGCGGCGGCGCGATGTCGATGTCGGAATACACCCCGCGCCGGTTGAAATCCGCCAAAATCAAAGCCGACCAGTTGGCGGCGACCGGCGCCAAAATTGTTGTAACCTCCTGCCATAACTGCGTGGATGGCCTGACCGACCTCATTAGGCATTATAAACTGAATATGAAGGTTACGCAACTCGTCAATTTAGTAGCCAACGCGGCGATTGTGCCGGTTAAGGTTCCGCCGGTGATTGTGCCGGTCGAAATCGAAATCCCACCGGTCATGCCGGCTATTCCTCCCGAACGACTCAAGGGCTACAAAATCCTGGTGGTGGACGACGAACCCGATATACTCACATTCTTCAGCGCGGCGCTGGAGGATAACGGCGCTGAAGTGCTGACCGCCGCCGACGGTGACAGCGCCATCGAATTAGCCGGTCGTGTCAAGCCGGATCTGGTAACTTTGGACCTTTCGATGCCCGGCACCGACGGTGGTAAGGTCTTTGAGGCGCTGCGGCTCAATCCCGAGACGGCCGATATGCGTATATGTATCATCACCGGTCGACCTGAATTGCGCCGTTTGATTTACGACCGGCAGGTTCAACCGCCGGAGGGTTTTCTCGATAAACCGGTCAATGAAGACACATTGCTGCTTAATGTGAGGAAAATACTGAATATAAACTAATATGATGATGATGATGATGATGATGATGATGATGATGATATTGGGGCGACTTTTGGTTTTCACTTCTCAACTTCATAAGGCGATATGCCTCAGATATCCGCGCTGCGTAAATTGTGCGGAAACAGAGCGAGATAATATGGAAACGCTCTATCAGCAATACTTCGACGCGTTGCCCTGCTATCTATCGGTTCAGAACCGGGCGTTGAAGGTCGTCGCTGCCAACCGGCAGTTTCGTAAAGACTTCGGCGACTGGGAGGGCAGATATTGCTATCAGGTCTATAAACACCGACCTGAGAAGTGCGAAGTCTGCCCGGTGGAACGCAGTTTTCGCGATGGCGAAAGGCATACAAGCGAAGAGCAGGTTGTATGCCTGAATGGCTCGCAGGTGTCGGTCATCGTCTATACGACGCCGATTAAGAACGAACAGGGCGAGATAATTTCGGTGATGGAGATGTCGACCGACATCACTGAAATCAAAGCCTTACAGAAGCAGTTAAGCGAGAGCCGGCACCGCTGTCGGATGTTTTTCGAAGAAGTGCCTTGTTTTATATCCATCCAGGACCGCGACCTGAACATCGTCGATGCCAACCGGCTGCATAGAGAGGCGTTCGGCAGTTTTTTAGGCTGTAAATGCTACGAGATTTACAAACACCGCAGCGAAGAATGTTATCCCTGCGTGGTTCGGCAGACTTTTGAAGACGGTTTGGTGCATGTTCATGAGGAAGTTGTTACTGGTAAGGACGGCAAACCTATAAATGTGTTAGTGCATACGGCGCCTTTGCGAACGCTGAACGGGGAAATAGATTCGGTTATCGAGATGAGCGCCGACATTACGCGGCTGCGGGAACTGCAGTCCCAACTCACTTCGACCGGTTTGCTCATCAGCAGTATCTCTCACGGCATCAAAGGATTGCTCAACGGGATGGATGGCGGGATTTATCTGGTCGGTTCGGGTTTCAAGAGCGGCGACACTAAGCGGCTGCAAAAAGGCTGGGAAATCGTCAAACGCAACTTGGAACGGATTCGTAGTATGGTATTGGATATATTATACTATGCTAAGGACCGCGAGCCTAATTGGGCGGAGTTGTCGGCGATAGATTTAGTGAAGGAAGTTTGCGAGGTTGCCGAGGGTAAAGCCAGGGAACAGAACATCGTATTCGAATGTGAGATCGACCCGGTCGGCGCGACTTTTAACGGCGACCACAACGCGCTGCGTGCAGCGCTGATCAATCTTTTAGAAAACTCGCTGGACGCTTGCCGAATCGACCGAAAGAAAGACCGGCACTGCATCATATTAAGAATGAACAGCACGTCGGAGGCGGTGTGTTTTGAAGTTCAGGACAATGGAATTGGAATGGACCGCGAAACGAAAGAGAAAGCCTTCAGCCTATTTTTCTCTTCCAAAGGCGCTGAAGGCACAGGGTTGGGATTGTTCGTCGCGCATAAGATAACTCGGGCGCATAACGGGCAGTTGAGGCTGGAGTCCGCGCCGGACATAGGCACGAAATTCGTGCTGGAACTGCCGCGGCAAAGGCGCTGCGACACGCCTGCCGAAGAGAAGCCGAGCGATATGAAGTCTTATTAACTGGGGCAGAATATAGTTTGCCGTGTGATTGTCTTTCCTCCCCAGTTGCGGAGGGGAGGAAGGGGGTGTTATCAAATAGTCTTTACACCCCCCTTTCATCCCCCCCGCAAGCGGGGGGAGATGAGACAATTTCATTCCCTAGCAAGCGGGGGGAGATGAGACAATTTCATTCCCTAGCAAGCGGGGGGAGATGGGACGCTATATTTTGCTCCCATTAATAAATTCTCAAATATATTCCTCAAAAGGATATTAAATGCCTGTCCAAAAGACCATTTTAGTCATCGACGACGAACCGGATACGCTGACCTATTTCACGAGCCTGCTGGAGGACAATGGCTATGCGACGGTCAGCGCTAAGAACGGCGAGGAGGCGCTTAATTGCGTTAAAGTTGCAGCGCCGGATTTAATCACCCTGGACATCACGATGCCTGAGATGTCCGGCGTGAAGTTTTATCGCACTGTTCGGGAAGACGTGCGTTGGAAGCATATTCCGGTGGTAATCATCACCGGCGTCAGTGAAAATTTTAAAGATTTCATTTCCAGCCGCCGTCAGGTGCCGCCGCCGGACGGTTTTATCTCCAAGCCTATCGACCGCGAACAGTTTTTAGAATTAGTGGCTAAATTGCTATACGCAGCGTCATAATTCAGTTCGCATATTTCGCGGCCGTCAAACTGAACGCAGTGAAGCATCTCGCCAGGATTAACGAGGACGAGATCCTTCACTTCGTTCAGGATGACATCTATATGAAAAGATGACATCTATATGAACATACGCAAAAATCCATAACGCTATGTAACTTGCCAACTTGTAACTTGTCGACTCACTATCACGGTCTATTCCAGACTAGATCGACGGCTCTGTCAACTTTCACTAAATAGCCTTGCCCGCGGCGCAGCGGCGGTATGTTGTTGAAGTTCAGGCGCGGCACATAGAAATTGCCGCTGGCGTCTTTAGCCATCAGCAGATTATTGCGGATATTAAGGAACGCTGTTGGGGCATCGATTTCCCGTTCGGGTAAATAAGCCGCGCCATTCCAACCTATTGCCAGTGGAATGGCAACGCCCTCGTCCGCCATCCTGCCGCGCAGGACTAAAGTGTCGGAACGGCACACTTTTACATAATAAGATTGTCGATAATCCCAAACAGGTATATTATTGAAACCGAGTCTTGGCGAATAAAATCGCCCTCGAGCGTCTTTGACCAAAAGTAAATTTCCTCTATCGACTATGTCACGAAATATTGTCGGAATTTGATTGTTCTCAGGGATGATAGGGCTTGAGATGATATTAGGTCTATCGGGATCCAATGGAATTCGATGTTCGGCAACGAATTCGCCTTCGACGCGAAAGTCGCGCTGTAACTCGCCGAGCAGGGTGAAGGCGACCTGGTTTGGTCGGCGGATGTAATACTGAACAAAGACGCGATAGGCTTGCGGCGCGAGCCTGCCCCAGTCGTGTTCGACTTCCCAGGGGATTATGACCGGCAGTCCGACGCCGGGTTCGGTTGCGGCGCGCAGAACGATGAGCAGGACATTGTCCTCCCTTGTGAAGGTTTGGTCGAACCAGCCGGTGCGATTGTCGGGGAAGTTGCCGCGAATGACGGTGGTTACCGCTTCGTCCATACGCGGTTGGTCGGGTTGGATGACGATTTCATCCACCCATTCGGCGAAAGAGGTCAGAGGTAAAAGCGCCAGCATCAGCGCGACGAGTGACAGTTTGCGGTTGGGCATTTTAATATCCATAGTTTATTGATAATGTATTGTTATGTCAATTGTGCAAATCGCATATCATCCTGAACGAAGTGAAGGATCTCGTCTGGACAAGTAAGTTTTTAGGACGAGAGCCTTCACTTCGTTCAGGATGACGACATCTTACGATTGATATAGCAGTAGAAGTTGAAACGCTATTTTCACTATTGTTTAATCTAATGAATATTTATAGAAATATCAAGATGGTGTTTTAGAAGAGAGGTTTTTTCGGTAGGAAAATTCCTATCGATTAGGTGGATACTATATCTGTCAAGGCAGGCGTTTGTAATTTATGTTTCTTACTCTATATTGCGGAGTAGGAATTAAAGTAAAATACTCAAATTATTTAGTTCGGTTTCCTGAAGCCGGGAATATTTCATACAACGCTATAAGTATTTCGCATCTGAGTTGACTCAGTAAATAGAAACCTATATTATTATTAGTAAGTCAGATTATAGTGTCTCATCTCCCCCCGCAAGCGGGGAGATGAAAGGGGGGTGTAGATGACTTTAAATAACACCCCCCCTTACTCCCCCCCGCAAGCGGGGGGGGGAAGGACAATCAGTATGTAAACTATATTCTGCTTCAGTTAATATAAAGAGAAAATAAACTTACAACGCACAACGGTCCCGATTCACTCGGGACGGGAACCGCGTGTAAATCGCGGACGGCCCCCGCCGCTGTGAGCGTGGACGATGACGGCTGAAAACCACTGAACGTCGGTCAGACTTAGGTCGGGCAGCGTTTGGGAAGGCGCTGTCAGAGGATGAAACGCAAGTCAGAAGACCCGTTGGGCGTTTAGTCAGTCGAATCCTTCGGGGCGATGGAGGGATCCCTTATGCGGTCGTTTCACTCGGTCAGTCCGTCCCTTGAGGCGGGCAATTTTGTTTTTGAATATATAAATAAACCACAGCGGCACAGAGAAGTATCTGCGGTTAAGATAGAACGGCGTAAATCCTTTGCGGTTGTCGGCTCTGCCTTGTCTTATTTTAAATCTTGCCGCTCTTGTTATGATTTTCCCCCCGTTAGCGGTTCATTTTACAGTTCTCCCTTCACTTTCGGCTCGCCATCCAATTCTCCCTTCACTTTCGGCTCGCCATCCAATTCTCCTTTCACTTGCGGCTCTCCGTCCAATTCTCCCCCCGCTTGCGGGGGGATGAAAGGGGGGTGTTTCCATTTAAGCGCGCAAAATCATAATTGTTCTCGACTTTCAAGGTTTTTCTATTACAAAATTGTCATCATTCTAAAGGCTGTTTTTTTTATTGCGGCCTTCTTGTCCTATCCATCTTTTGCCGAAGTCGGCGCTTCCATCCGCGGCTTAGTTACCGACACATCCGGCGCGCCGATAGCCGGGGCGCATATTGTAGCATTTGAATCGCTATCCGCAGCCGTATCCGATTGGAATGGCAGTTTCACGCTCTATAATCTGCCGGTTGGACGTTATCGGCTGCAAGCGACCCATCTCAATTATTTCGCGGCTGAAATCGAAGTTATCGTTCACAGCGGAATGACTTCTCAAGGCTATTTCAAATTAGAGCCCAAACCTTATGTTTTGCCCGAAGTCAAAGCCATAGTCTCACGACCAAATTTCACAAGCGGGTTAAATACGGTGGCGTTGTCCAAATCCGAGTGGACGCGTCAGGGCGTTCGCACGGTAAGCGACGCGCTGCGTTTGATTCCGGGTGTGAATGTGCTGGACGGTTATCGAACGCAGCGCGTGTCCTTAAGAGGCGCGCCGCCGCGGTTGACAGTTGTCGAGCTGGACGGCGTTCCGCTCGGTTCAGCCGGCAGCGGCGAGACCGATTTGGCAGGCGTAGCCCTCGACCGGCTCGCGGCAATTGCGGTCGATTTCGAAGCCGCCGGTGGGAAAGTGAAACTCTTCAGTCAAGACCTGATTAGCGCTTCAAAACAGTCTGCAGCCGGTCGATTGGGCGCGTCGATCGGTTCGGCGCGACGTTGCGAACAGTCTGGCAGCCTTAGCCGTGATGGCCGTCTCGTTGGGATAAGTCTTGTTGTTCGCCGTCAAAGTGAGCGCGGCGATTTTCGTTACCGACTCGATGACCGCAGCGAAGCCGTGCGGTTCAATAATGATGCAGCCGGCACAGGCGGCGATGTTAAGACGCGCTTGTGGTCGGCTGTCGAAGCAGGATATTCATTTGACCAGCGCCGATGCGGCTCGCCGGGGCTAATCTATTCGGCTTCCACGCCTCAGGCGCGTTTGAACAGCGACCGCCGGACAGCGCGTTTGGAATGGAAAGGCAATTTATTAGGAACCGGCGTTAATCTTCTGACTTATGGATTTGAATACTCAAGCGAATTTATCAATCCGCCATTGCAAATTGACCCATCGACTGGCGATACGATACATCACTTTGCCGAACACAACCGGCAGGAAGGCCGGCGTTTCGGCATCACAACCTACTGGCAGCATCCTACTCGCTTTGGACGATTGGCGGTCGGTTACCGGCTGCAGAGCGACGACTATATAGGACGGGATTTGCGGCGCGGAAGTGTGGCGGTCGGCGTCGGCAACGGTTCGGCGAAGCGGGTTGTTCAGCAGTTGGAAAGTTCCTGGCGCTGGACGAAAGATTGGACTTCGGGCATCTTAACGGCTGAACCGACGGTTAAGATGGAGCGGATAGACAATCGGGGCTATCCGGATTGGACGCTGATTACGGTT
>VGIO01000135.1 GCA_016867855.1 Calditrichota bacterium | reverse complement strand
TCTCATCCCATGTGCGATTCGGTCCTAAAGTCCAATCCCCGCTCATCCCCAACGGCCAAGCCGATGTCGTGTTGGCATTTGAGGCGGCTGAAGGGCTGCGCTGGGCTTCACAAGTCAAGCCCGACGGCGCACTGGTAATGAACACCCAGCGCATCGTCCCGCCGATAGCCTTCACCAAAGAATATAATTATCCCGACGACCCGGTCGGCGAAGCTAAGAAACACGCCCCAAAAGTCATCGCAATGGACGCTGAGTCCATCGCCAGCCAGGTCGGCAATGTCAAAATGGTCAATGTCGTGCTGCTTGGCGCCATCGCCGATTACCTCCCCCTCGCCGATGAAATCTGGGAAACTATCATCCGCCGCCGCGTGCCTAAAGGCACGGATGAGGCTAATCTGGCGGCATTCAGGAAGGGTAGAGAAGCCGTGAAAATGACCTATTAAATGCCAATGCTAATATATTCTTGACTGGCAAGGCGCCGCCCACGTGCGCCGACAATTCATACTTGACAAACGGCGGACGATAGCACCCAGACTGTCTGATCCGTCTTGATGCAAAGTGGATTACTCAGAAAATAGATACACTTTCTCCCCCCGCTTGCGGGGGGATTAAGGGGGGTGTATTTTCATTTTACATTGCACCGCGCAGCGTGAATGATGATTCCTCAGCAGACCCTAAATAAGAGGTCCTAAATATTTGTGTTTGTAGTAATTTACGAACATTGTCATTAGCATTGGCATTAGCATTAGCATTGGTAAAATATTCAATGTTCTATTCAAAGCCAAATATCAATCCATTTGTGGTTTTGTTATTGCCGGTCGCCTTGTTGGGTTTGTTATCCGGCTGCGACATTGGCGGCGCCGGGTCTTTTATCCAAGGCGAGACGCCGGAGCAGAACAACGCCCGCGCCGTCGGCAAACCGGTAACCGGCGATTGGCTCGTGGTGAATATGCTGGACGAACCGGAGCATCTCAATCCGCAAACTTCGACCTCGGCTTCGGCGCAGTATATCGACAACTACATTTACGAAGCCTTCTTGCAGACGCGCCGTGAACCGCCGTGGGACGAAATCCCGCTGCTCGCCGACGGTATGCCGGTCATCTCCGACGACCATCTGGTTTATACCTGGAAATTGCGTAAGGATGCCAAATGGCATGACGGGCATCCCATCACGATGTGCGACGCTGAGTTTTCGCTCAAGTCGCTGATGAATCCCTATGTGGACGACCTGCCCTCCAAGCCCTATTACGCCGACCTCGACAGCCTGTTAGTCCCCGACGAGTGGACGATGGTGATGTTCTGCACGCAGGCTTACTTTATGCACTTGCAGTTCCTCGGCGGCTTCTCCATCATCCCTAAGCATATTTTCGACCCGCGCGGCTTGATGGACGATATAACCTACACGCAGGTCAAATACGGCGCGGCTTATGGACGCATTGCGGATTTTTTAGAGTCCGGTGAAAATATCGATACAGACGACCTCGTCCCAGCCGTCGCGCTCTACGGCTTGCAGAAGTCCATCGACCAGGTGAGTGAAAGCAAGGTGAGTTGGCGAGAAATAGAGAAAGCCATTCCTGCTGAATCCGCCCCATTGCGAATGCGCCTCGAAAGCGCTCTGAAATATCTTTCCGAAAATCCTCACGGCGCCGCCGGCCTGCGCTTCGCTAATGAAATTCAGACTTCCACACTGCGCGCTTTTGCAGCTTTAGGCTGCTGCAATCCAAAATCCAAAATCCAAAATCCAAAATTCTACCGCGACCTTCACACCCGCATCGAGACCTACGGCCGGGAGTTCAATTCCCACGAGCAGAACCGCGCCCCAACCGTCGGCAGCGGGCCTTTTAAATTCGACTACTGGAGGACCGGACAGGAATTAGTTTTAGCGCGCAACAAAGATTACTGGCTGGGTGAAGGCTACGCCTACCTGGATAAGTTGGTCTTCCGCGTGCTGACCGACTATACCGCCTCGCTTGTAGCGCTGAAGAACGGCACGATCGACTTCTTTGAAAATATGCAGACCATCCAGTATTTGACGATGACAAATCAAAAGAAATTTATCAATAAGTATATTAAAAGCACTTATATCATCCCGACCTATTCTTACATAGGCTGGCGCAACAGTCATCCGATTTTTAAAGATCCGATTGTGCGCAACGCGATGACCCGGATGGTGCGGCGCGAAGAGATAGCCAAGAAAATCCAATTCGGCTTCTCGGAAGTCATCGAGAGTCCGTTCTATCGTTTCGGTTTCGATATAGACACTTCGCTGAAACGGATAGCCTTCGACCCTATCGAGGCACAGAAGTTATTAAAATCCGCCGGTTGGGAAGATGTCGACAATGATGGTATTTTAGAGAAAGACACATTAGAGTTCAAGTTTGAGATACTGATTCCGTCCGGCATACCGCTGGCTGAGCAGACAGTCTCAATAATGCGCGAGGATTTGGCGACTATCGGCATAATAATGGATATTCGGCGGCTAGAGTGGTCGGTGTTCATTAATAATTATATTCGCAACCATAAGTTCGATGCCTGCTACCTCGGCTGGGCGATGGGCATCCGACAGGATCCCAAGCAGATTTGGCACACATCGTCGGCGACCGGCCGCGGTTCAAATCACATTGAATACCGCAATGCCCGCGCCGACTCGCTCATCGACGCCGCCCGCACCGAGTTCGACCCCGTCAAACGCCGCGAATTGTATATCAAGTTCCAGAAGTTATTATATGCCGAACAACCTTACACTTTTATGTTTTCCTCCAAACTGAAGCCGGCTTACGACAAACGCTTCAAAGGCGTTAAGTGGTATCCCTTCAGACCAGGTTATCAGTTGGATGAGTGGTGGGCGCTGAAAGAGGAACAGAAATATAAATGAGGTATAAGGTATAGCCCGGCTTCAAGAAGCCGGGCTACATCTTCTACATCTGCATCAAGGCCGTCGACCACAGTGGGTTGACAGCGGGGATAAAGCGGCGGACAGAGAACTTCCTACCGGAAAACTACTTCACTAAAACCATCTTCGCGGCGGCAATGAAACCGCCAGCCTCAAGCCGATAGATATAAATTCCCGCCGGCAAACCTTCAGCGTTAAAAGCAATAGAGTGATTTCCAGCGGATAAAACTCCATCGACGACCTTTGTGACTTCGCGTCCGTTCAGGTTGTGCACGGTCAACTGGACTGCGCCGGCGCGAGGCAGGCTGAAGGGAATTGTAACTACTGCATTGAACGGATTCGGATAGGCGGCGCCCAAGTTATACTTGAGCGGGAAGCGCGCTTCACGCGGGGCAGCGGCTTCGTTGTCGCCCACGCCGGCAAGTTGCACGGTCGGCGGCGTATCGTCATTGCAGGTGAAGGTCATCGCGCCCAAGGCTTCGCCTTCGGCTTGCGGTGTGAAGTCCACATACAATCGACGGTAATCACCCATCCGCAAGGTCAATGGCGTATGGACCGAGGTGTCGAACGTGAACAGGTCATTGTCGATGTTAATGCGTTCAATCGTGATGGGATTGGTGTTGCCGTTGAATAGAACAGTTTCCATCCGCCTCGTGAAGCCGGGGCGAATGGCGCCGAAGTCGAGCCGCTCAAGTCCGGCAATCAAATTTGTGCCGGAAGCGCCGGCCGGCATCAGCACGGCATTGACCGTCATATCGCCGTCGAAAGGCTGCTTGGCGCTGCCATTGTAAATGAAGAAATGCCCTTCGCCCCATTTCTTATCGTCATAGATGATTTGAGGCCAATGGTCGCCGCGCAGGATTTCGAACCATACCCAGAAATTAGTCGTCAGATTTCTAAGGACTTGGACTTCCGTCAAATCTATGACCTGCAGATTGGGGAGAATATCCGCTCGGGTCACAGGAACGGTCTGAGTGTGAATCTCATTGCCGACATCGCCGCGGTCATCGCCGAATATATGCAGGCGGAAATTGACATCGCCGGCGTTGCCTTGTTCGCCGTTCCAGCGCACCCGTAAGGCTTTTAGGTCGAAGGCGCCGCGCACGCCGTCATCCACGGGTGTGAAATAGACCAGCGCCCCGCTGCCGCGGTCGATATTGGAGCGATATTGATAGGTGCGGTTGTCGTAGCCCAGAACTGAAATCCCGGACGGATAAAACACCACATTGGGGACTTCCATCAAGTCGTTGCTGGGGTTTTGGTCATTGACCATCGCCGTCAAACCATAGACCGAAAATATACCGGCGCAGGGGATGCGGTTCGGCTGCAGCAAGAACGTATAGGCGCGGATAGAGTCCGGCGTTATTTCCGAACCCCAAGGCGTTATGGGATAATTGGCGCTATTAGCGATACGCCAATACTTGACAATTTGCGGCTGGCTTATCATCCCGTAGTTCCGCACCGCCATTTGACAGCGGGTCGAGAAGCCCATCGCAGTCGGGTAGCCGATATGCAGATAATAAGGTCCGACATCGTGTTCATAGCGATGCAGCATCAAAATTCGAACATCATCGAGCCATATACCTGTGCCTTGATTGCCGGTCATATTAGTGTCGGTTCGAACGACCCAGCGCAGCCAGATGCGGCGGCCCTGAAATTGGGTCAGGTTCAACCTGCGCTTCCATTCGGGAAGGTCGATTATGCGATGGTTGTATGTGGAGTCGGGGCCGAAATAATGCCAGCGGTCTTGCCAGGTGGTGTCGCGGCCATAGTCCCAGAGAATCCGGTCCCAATTCAGGCTATCGGCGCTGATATACACTTCGTATAGATCGTCGAGTTGGTCATCGTTATTTGCATTATACATTTTTGTATCGGCTCGAATCCAAAAGTCGAACCAGGTATACCAGCCGACGCCGGGGACAAGTATAGGCGGAGTGATGAGGGCATTATCGAGCGAGCGTCGGATGGGGCAGTGAGCGCTGAAGCGTCCGGAGTGGGCGTTGGCGTCCGAGATTTCCCAATGGTCGCCGGAAGTCGGGAGGTCGAAGGTCATATCGCCTGGCGCGTCGCCGTTGTTCGACCAGACGACCTGGTCGCCGGCAACGACTTCGAGGTTGTCGATGAACATTCCAGTCAGCCGGACGCTGTCAACCGTGCAGACCGCTGGGTCGCTGCAGAAAGCCCAGCGGATTTTAACATTATTTTGAGCGAAACGACTTATATCGAATTCGGCTTGCAGCCAGCCGTTCGAGAAGCCGCCCCAGCCTGGTATGCCGCGGCCCATATTCCACATCCAGCCGAAACTGAACATACTGCGGAAGTTGTAGCGCGGGCGGACCGGCTCGATGACCTGCCAGGTCTGGCCGTTGTTCGTAGAAATCCAGACATTGCAACCGTCCCAGCCGTCATAGCCGCGCGTATCTTCGTCGCTCTGGTCGGGCGCGCTGCCGGCGGTATCTTCCAACGCATAGAACAAGCGGAAGCGCAGGGCTAAATTCTGGCGGCCTTGCAAGTTCAGCGTCGGCGTCAGAATGTATTGCAGCCAGCGGTCGCGGTAGCCGCCTAAATTCTCCTCGCCGCACCACCAACTACGGCCATCGAAGGCGTTCCGCTCGGTCGAATGCCATTTATAGCCGATATCGGTATTATCGCGGGTTGTCCAGCCGCTCCAGCCGTCCTCAAAGCCATATTCATAATAGACGCTGTCTTCATCTGCAGCAAAGACGCGCAGCGGCGGATTGGACTCCGCCTGATAAGCCGGCGCTATGCGCGGCGGCTGAGAATTATTTACACTCGCCAAAGCCGCGCCGGTCAGTATCAGTGCCGCGCAGACAGCGGTTAAATAAATCCGGAATTGCATTTCTATCTCCTCGGTTTTCTTATTTTTTATAAACTGCTGTTTAATTCGATTTATACGATTTTGAATTTTATTCTATATAATGTATTATTAATTATTGTTCCTGTCAAGAGCGTTAATGACTTTTACGACAGCAAATAGGAGTTGACAAAATAGATGGTCATTATTATATTATGTAAGGTTCACCGCACGGCTTTGAAAATTGGATTAATAATTAGGTAAATCTCCGACTGGCAAGGCGGACGCCCACATCCGCCGTCATTTAAGCACGATTTATCGACGGACGAGGACGTCCCAGGCTGTCCGAGAATGCGAAATTACCCGCCGTCGACTCGCCGTAGTCAACGGCAGAACATTGTAATTCCTATAGTTACATTACTGACCACGGCGGGTCGGCAGCGAATACCGGCGTTCTCGGACAGCTGGGTCTGCCTTAATCCAAAGTGAAATACCTAGTGTTATGTCAATTGTGCAATGTCGCATATCATACTGAACGAAGTGAAGGATCTCAGCTGGTTAAGTAAGTCTTTAGGACGAGATCCTTAACTTCGTTCAGGATGACGACATCTTACGCTTGATATAGCATTAGTTACCTAAAAAAATACTTTTAGATATAAAACAAAGGAGTTCGTAATGCGCGATTACGAATTACGTTACCTTACTACCGAAGTCGTTGGGCAGATTGCGGCGCTCATCGACAACTACATCGCCGGCAGCGGCGTCAAGACGCAGGACGATTTGTTTGAGAAGATAACCGACCTCCTGCCGATAGAGAAATTGAATCAGGATACTGTTCGGCGGCGCGTTGAGGGTTATTACTACGCCTCCGAATTGCTCTGGCAGAAAGCCTTGCAGGGCGGTAAATTCAGCCGCCAGGACCTCGTGCGCAAAGCCGGTCTCAAACCGCTGAGCCATTATCATTATCTGACCGGATCGCGCGAACCGCGCAACATCGTCCTCACCCGCGACGATTATCTGAACGACCCCACAACTGCGCTGGTCAAACTGCGCGACGATATTTTAGCGATTGCCAAAGTATTGCCCGGCATTTTAAAGTAGCCTGACGGTAGTCCGCAAACGCATTTTGTAGTAAGCAGCGGATGCCTCCGCTCGATGCTATCTTAGCCTCGATAAGATTGTTTTGCCGCGTTTATATCGATACTGCGGGGAGAACTCTATAAAACGGCCGACCTCGATGTCTGCCGTTTTATGTTCATAACAGCAGTTGTTTAGCGCCGTCGAAACCCATCTGAACGGCGTAAGCGATGAGCAGCAAGCCCATAAAACGGGTCAATAAACCTATGCCGTTGGCGCCGAGCCGGCGCTGCACCTTTTCAGCGGATAATAATAGAAAATAAGTTATCAGCAAGACGACAGCGATGACCAGGAGCATAATCATCACGCGCACGAAATTATAATTTCCGCCGGCAATCGTCATTGCGGTAGTTATGGCGCCGGGGCCGGAGAGCATCGGCATCGCCAGCGGCATCAGGGCGACATCTTCGGCGCGCACGGCTTCGGCGAACTCCTTGACATTCGGATGCGCGACAGCCGACATCCGTGAATGCACCATCTCCAAACCGATTAAAAGCAGCAGAATTCCCCCTGCCACCTGGAACGCCTCAATAGTGATGCTGAACAGTCGCAGTATTAAGTTGCCGACCAAAATAAACAACAGCAGCAAAAAGAAGGCGTAAACAGTCGCCAGCCGCGCTGTGCGGCGACGTTGCGTCTCATTCTGGTCGGCGGTCATCGTGATGAAGACCGGCAGAATAGCCAGCGGGTCGATGACCGCCAACATCGCTGTGAATGAGCGCAGTGAAAAATCCAAATGTTGGATTAAGTCGGACACATTATAAAGGTATTGACATTTTCGATTTATTAACGTATAATATAATGATATAGAATAATCTAAACACGCCAGTTATGACCAAAATCGCGAAAAAAGTAAATATCCGCACCAATCAGTCGCTGGAGCGGTATCTTCAGGAAATCGGCGAGGTTGTGCTGCTCACGCCGGACGAAGAGATAAAATTAGCGCGCATAATAAATTACAAATCCGACGATGATCCGGAATGCGTGCTTTCCGCGTTTACCAAAGCCGAGGGCGACGAACGTCAGGCAGCATTGGAGCGGCTGGTCAAAGCCAATCTGCGCTTTGTGGTCTCAGTCGCCAAACAGTATCAGAATCAAGGTTTATCGCTTGGCGACTTGATAAACGAGGGTAATCTCGGTCTCATCAAAGCCGCCCAGCGTTTCGACGAAACGCGCGGCTTTAAGTTTATCTCTTATGCAGTGTGGTGGATTCGGCAGTCTATTCTGCAAGCCTTGGCCGAGCAGTCGCGGGTCGTGCGCCTGCCGCTCAACCGCGTCGGCGCGCTGAATAAAATCGGCAAAGCCTTAAGTATCCTCGAGCAGGAGTTCGAGCGTGAGCCTTCGCCGGAAGAGATTGCCGAAGAACTGAATATGAATTTGTGGGAAGTAACCGATACTTTGCGGATGTCCGGACGACACCTGTCGATGGACGCGCCTTTCAGCCAGGGCGAAGACAACCGCCTGTTGGACATCATCCATAACGAAATGCAGCCGCCGCCGGATGCCATCCTGATGGAAGAATCACTCAAATTGGAGGTCCGGCGGGCGCTGGCGACGCTCACTAAACGCGAAGCCGAAGTCATCCAATACTATTTCGGCATCGAAAAGGAACAGAAGACACTCGAGGAAATCGGCGAATTGTTCAAGTTGACCCGCGAACGTGTGCGCCAAATCAAAGAGAAAGCGATTCGTAAACTTAATCATCCCTCCCGCTCCAAAGCGCTGAGGGCTTATTTAAGTTAGCATATTTTCATACGATGAAGGCAGGCTGAAAATTGCCTGCCTTTTTTATAAATAGGACAGGATGGCAAGATGGACGGTCTGGACAAACCGCTGAAGTCAACCACTAGTGTTGTGTCAAGCGTAAGATGTCGTCATCCTGAACGAAGTGAAGGATCTCGTCCTAAAGACTTACTTAACCAGACGAGATCCTTCACTTCGTTCAGGATGACATACGACATTGCGCAATTGACATAACACTTGATTTTCAACTTCAGGTTTATTCTTAATACATCGATGCGCGTAAAAACTATAAATATATTTATAGCATTACTTTTACTATTTTCTAATCTTC
>VGIO01000134.1 GCA_016867855.1 Calditrichota bacterium | reverse complement strand
AACTAATCTGGAACGCGTCCAACATCCCCGTCGGCAAGTATTGGGTGAAACTGTCCAATTCACAAGGACAATCCAACATCCAACCTTTAATGTTAGTCAAATAATCTTTCAAGATGTGTCCATAGAGTCCATTTAGTCCATATCGTCCATTATATCCAGAAAACTTCAATCCGATGCCCAAAACATCCCTAATTTCCAAACTTGAGCGCCTCGACCGGCGCTGGGTGTTTCTGTTAGTAGCGCTCGCGGTGTTGCTGCCGCTGTTTTTCCCGCTGCGCATACCGCTGCAAATATCGGCTTCGACGCAAGCCTATCACGACTACATCGAGCGGTTGCCGGAAGGCTCGTTAGTGCTGCTGTCCAGCGATTACGACCCCGGCTCGAAAGCCGAGCTCTATCCGATGACCGAAGCCACCCTCCGGCATCTGTTCCGCAAGAACCTGCGGGTAGTAGCCTTCTCGCTCTGGCCGGCGGGACCGCCGATGTTAGAACTGGCGCTGCGGACCGTCCTCGCTGAGCGCGGCAACGATAAAAGTTACGGCGTTGACTATGTGGACCTCGGCTATAAGGAGGGTCGCGAGGCGGTAATCGTTGACATCGGGCGCTCCTTCCGTGACGCCTTTCCGGTTGACTACCACGGCACAGCCATCGACTCAATCCCCCTTATGAACAGTGTGCGGAACTATAGTTCCTTCCCGCTGTTCGTGAACATCTCCGTCGGTTACCCCGGCACGAAGGAGTATGTCCAGTATGCACAGTCAAGGTTCAATATTACAATGATTTCCGGTGCGGGGGCGGTGTCGGTGCCGGAGTTTTCAGCCTACTTACAGTCGGGGCAGTTGAAGGGGATGTTGTCGGGGATAGCCGGTTGCGCCGAATACGAGCAACTGCTGCAGAAACCAGCTCTGGCGCTAACCTTTATGGATGCCCAATCCGTCGGCCACCTGCTGATTGTGGCGATGATTATTGTCGGGAATGTGATTTACTGGGCAGGAAGAAGGAAGAAACAAATTTAACCCGGCTTCAGAGAAGCCGGGCTACGAAGTTACGAAGCAGCGGGTTTCAGCGCTATTAAAGATTGCGCAAGTCGAAGATATTCTTCGAAAGAGACCTGCTCGGGGCGGCGGGAGAAATCGAAGTCGATGGCTTCCCAGTCAGTTGGCAGGTCGTTCACGACGCGGATGGCATTGCGCAGCATTTTGCGTCTTTGAGCGAAGCAACCGCGCACCAGCCGCCGAAAATATTCGTAGCCAACACCAGGTAATTGAGGGTGTAGTTTAAAATCGAAAACTACCACTCCCCCTTCGACGCGCGGCTGTGGATAAAAACTATCCTTCGGCGCCGTCAACAAATACTTTATTTGGCTGTGATACTGCGCCAAGACCGTTATACTGCCGTAACCTCGCCCGCCGGATTCTGCAGCAAATCGCTCCGCCACCTCTCTTTGCAACATCACGACCAGCCGTGAAATCCCTCCCGCTTCCCGCACCTGCTTGAAAACAGAAAATATAATTGGACTGGTTAAATGGTAAGGCAGATTGCCGGTTACCTGTATCCGGTCGAATTTGGCGAACAGAGCCGACCAGTCCAGCGTTAGAATGTCTGGCGCGATGAGTTGGAATTCACGACGATGGCGGATGCGGCGCTGAAGTTTTGGAATCCAATTCGTATCGATTTCCACGCCCAGCACTTGATGTCCGGCATCGAGCAGGGCTTCGGTGAAGAAGCCATCGCCGCAGCCAATTTCGATGACCGGCTCGCCAAGCGGCAACGTCGCGGCAATGTAGTCGGCTATCGCCCGATCGCGCAGGAAGCACTGCCCTAAGGATTTATGTATGCGAGGATTGGATTTCATTCGATAGTGCTTGGACGGATGCTATGGACAGAAAGACATTACGGGCAATATGGATGATATAGGCTGGCAAAAAGAAGGACTTTAATCTTATATTATAAAAATTGGGAGATAAGGGATGATTTTCAGTCATTTCTAATTCAAAATATTACAATGTCCTAATAATTTCCATAGATTGTTCGATAACCTCGTCCGGCGCAGTGATGGATGCCCGCGCCCAACCTTTGCCGCCAGAGCCAAAGCCGCGCCCCGGCGTCAGCAGCAATCCTTTATTCAACGCGGCAGAAATAAACGGCATCTCATCCTCGCCGACTTTGAACCAGATATAAAAGGTCGCCGCGGCATCGAAGACATCGTAGCCCGCATCGGCGAGAGCCTTGGTCAAAGCGTTTTTGCGGCGGAAGTAGATTTCTTTAAGCGCGGTGAATTCCGGCGGCGGCGCGGCGCCTTCATATCTATCCAAAGCGGTTTTGAGCGCCATTTGAAAGGGCAGCGGCGCGCCGGAGTCAATCTCTTCTTTGACGCGCGCCAAAGCGTCGATCAAATCGATATCGCCGACGGCAAAACCGACGCGATAGCCCGTAGCGTTTGCCATCTTCGAAAGCGAATGGAACTCAATGCAACGATCGGTGAACTGTAGCAGTGATAATGCCGGCGTCCTGAAGGTCATCTCGCTGTAAGCCATATCATAAGCCGCGACCATTTCCGGATTATCGTCTATCAATAGCGCCAAATTAGATAGAAAATCCTTATTAGCGGTCGCGCCGGTCGGATTATTTGGGTAGTTTAAATAAAGCAGGCGCGCTGAAGGGATATCGGACAGCAAGGGCAGAAAGGCGTTTTGCACTGAAAGCGGTATCTTGACTGGCGCTCCATCGACGAATTGGCAGCCAGCGCGGCTATAGACTGGATAGCCGGGGTCGGGGAATGCAACACGGTCGCCGGGATTGACTACCGCGCGGGCTATCTGCGCCAGAGCCTCCTTGCCGCCGATGGTAACAGCGACTTGCCGCTCAGGGTCGATATCGACGCCGAAACGCCCTTTGAACCATCTGGCGATTGATGCGCGCACTTCGTGGTCGCCGCGGCTGGATGGATAACGATGGCTGCGAGGATTATTGAGCGACTGACGGACGGCATCGACGATGAATTCGGGCGGCGGCAGGTCCGGGTCGCCGATAGACAAATCACAGACCGACTTGCCAGCGCGGCGCAGCGCTGAGGCTTGACGCTCCAATTCGGCAAAGGGGTAGTTCGGCAGCGCCAGGCGCCGGGCAGGAAGGAAGCGGGACATTAAAAGAACTTTATTAACACTATGACAACACTACAATGAAACTTGTCCGGCGAAAACCCATTTGGCTTCGCCGATAATCTTCACCCGGCTGAAATCCGCTTCGATGGCGACAGTTAAATCGCCGCCGGTCATCCTCACCTTGACCGGTCGGTTTGCCGGCAGGATATTTCTGCGCACGCCGGCGCAGACACTTGCCGCAGCGCCTGAGCCGCAAGCCAAAGTCCGACCTACTCCCCGCTCCCAAACCGCCATTAAAATATCCTCATCATCGACCTTAAAAGCCGCTTCAAAATTCATTCCACGCGGGAAAAAAGGGTGCCTTTCGACTTCGGCGCCGACATCCAATACTCGGCGATTGAGGTCATCCAGATTGTCTTCAGAGCGATATTCTATAAAATGAGGATTGCCCAGTGATAAGGTTGTTCCTTTTACATAACGATTATTCACCAGGGGCAACTCAAAGTTTTCGCTGTCGGCCGTGGTCGGAATTAAATCCGGTTTGAATTCCGGACCGGGCAATTCGACTTCGACCAATCCGGCTTCTATATTCACTGCGGCTTTGACATTTCCGGCGTCGGTCGCGATGATGAAATTGCTAAATGGAGCAGCGACCGATGTGCGGACGGTATGCAGGGCTATGCAGCACAGCCCGTTGAAGCAGGTTTCGGCGCGGCCTCCATCGGCGTTGAAATATACCATCCGCGACGCAGCAGGATCCGAAGCGCGCTCGAAGAGCAGGATGCCGTCGCCTCCAACGCCGAACCGTCGGTCGCAAAGACGCCGAATCTGAGCCGGGTTGGGAACAGGCAGCTCATTATGCACACAGTCGAAGAGGATGAAGTCGTTGCCGAGACCCTGATATTTGTCGAAAGAAAGCATAAATTATTTAGACGCAGTGGTTGAATTGGACAACAATTTCACAATTATCGAATTATTCCATTTGAAATCTACACAAAAGGTCGTGACAAGACGCCATTTTGCTTTGAAGTGTAATCCTTCTGCGCCTTATTTCGACGGTAAGGTTTTAATATAGAAGCGCCAGGGGTCGGCGTCGGAATTTGAACCATAAGTCGATGCGCCTTCGTCATCTTCCGCTGTTATCTTCCAATAATACATTGCGCCGCGCTCGAGCGCGCCTTCCGGTATTTTAAAGGATGTTCCGGACAGCGCCCGGGCGTTAATGACGAACTGACTGAAGTCTGCATCGCGCGCAACGGCGACAGTATAAGTTACCCTTGCCGCCGGGTCGGGGTCGCGCGCCGCCTGCCACTTCAAAGTCGGCGCGAGGTCATTTAAGGTGTCGCGGTTGGCCGGGCTGAGCAGGTTGAAGTCGCCGGGGACATCATTGCGCAGATTTAAAACAACTTCAGAAATAGGACTCCATCCGGAGTAAAATCCTCGTTGGTCGATAGCGCGCACCCGCCAATAGCGCTTCAGGTTGTCTTTCAAGCGGGCAAAACCTTCAAGGTCGCGGATGTTGACTTGCGTGCGCTCAATATTCTCGCGATGGGCGAGGATTTCGATGAATTTCGAATCGCCGCTGACCTGCGCCTGGTATGTGATAATATCGCGGCGGTCGGGGTCGGATGAAGCGCTCCAACTTAACTGGTGGTCCGGTTTTAATATCGCGCCGGCAGCCGTTAAGGCGCGCGGCGCCGAAGGCGTCGAATTAGTTCTAAAGGTGAACTCCGACCGGCAGACCGTCGTCAGCCCGATGTTGTCGATGGCGAAAACCCGCCAGCGGTAGTGAGTCTCATTTTCAAGAGTTTCTCGGAACAACCATTGGGTTTGTGGCGTTTCATAAGTGAAAGTTCGCCCGTTGGGCGCGATAATCTCAAGCCGATAGCGCGCCGACGAACCGTAATCGACATCGCGGCTGGCGTTCCAACTGAAGTCGAGTGAGTCAATAGCCGCTATGACAGCGCCTTTTACCGGACTGTTCAAATCGAACGGTGTCGGCGGATCTTCAGCGATGTTCACTAACACCGAGCGTGGATCTGTCCAATCGGAAACCGCGCCTTCGTCGTCGCGCGAACGCACGCGGTAATGCCAGAGCATATTGTCGTCTAATTTGATGCTCAGGTTATCGGCGCCGGGACGCGAAGCGAAGGTTTTGGCGGCTGCGTCGAAAGTCGAAGTCGTCAATTGAATATCATAAGTCAAGGTCGAAGGCGGATCTGATAAGTCCGGGTCGGAGGACGGCTGCCAGGCAAAGAGAATGTCGTTTGTTTTTGTGACAGTATCCCGTGGCGCATTTACCATCGGCATCGAAGGCGTATCGTTGAAGCGGTTGAAGAAGAACGAACCGCTGCCGCTGAAATCGCTGCTATAATTATGATTATCGCGGGCGCGAACCTGCCAGTAATAGATGTGGTTGTCAACTAACATCTCCCAGCCGTTAAGTTGGTTGACCGGTAAATAGGTCGTCTCACAGCCATCGACTTGAGCGACCGGTCGGTCCATTCGGGATGTTTCATAAACGCGCAAGTCATAGACGATTTTATCGCGCGGGTCAGGGTCGGAGGCGACATTCCAGGTCAGATTTGCCTCCGGTTTGCGTTCCTCGCCGTTCAGCGGCGCGGCGAGCATTGGAATCGAGGGCGTAGTGTCAACTTTAAACCGCCCAACCGATGACGAGTAAGTCGAGCGTCCGGTATTATCGACGGCGGTTACGCGCCAGTAATAATCGGTCAGGTTCGACAACGCATCGGGCAGTTTGAATCTAGCATCGCTGATATTAGAATAGCGCAGCGCGCCGACCAGCGACGCGCTTGTTCCGATTTCGACTGTGTAAGTCAGACTCGCCAGCGGATCCGGGTCGGAAGCCGCCCGCCAGGTTAATTCAGGCCAAAGGTCGTAAATTGTTGTCTCATCGACCGGCGAGATTAAATCGAATGCCGCCGGAGGCTCTTCGATGGTATTGACATAGAATGTCCGCCAGGCGCTCCACGGACCGGCTTCGAACGGGTCAAGCGCTCGGCCGTGAAAGCGGTAGGCGCCATTCTCTTCCAGCGGTTCGGGCGTCCATTGAACATCTGAAATGCCCGGCTGAACCTTGAAAATGCTCTGCGCTGCCTCTGCGCCTTGCAAACGGAATATTTCGAGTTCGTATAACAATTCATCGCCTTCGGGGTCAGACGACAAGACGGTTGACAATAAAGGCGTCAGGATAGCCATAATCGAATTTGGCTCAGGCAGCAGCGGTTCGGGCGCCGTCGGCAGGCTGTTCATCCTGAATTGCAGATAGGACGGTTCGCTCCAGTATTTGCCACTGGACACATTCAGCGTAACATTATAGGTTTCGCCGTCCTGCAATGGTTGTCCATCGTAGATTATTTGCCAATGGCTGGATTTGACTTCGCCGGAGTTCCAGACCGACGCATCGCTGTTCACATCTGTAACTACCACTTTAATTAATTTCTGCGGGCGTTCGACGACTTCAAAGTAAGACCAGGCAAAACGCGGTTTATGGTCGGTCATATGGGATATATCGACGATGTCGGCGATGGCAAAGTCGGAGATTATCGGCAGCGCCGGCAGGGTCGGGTATTGCTTATGTATATCGGGAGCGAAGGCAGTTGAAATATCGATATGTCCGCCATCGCGGTCGCCTATAATATATTTCTCCTGGTTAGACTTCAGACCGACGCTGGCTTTGAAAGTAAAAATACCGCTGCTGGCTGTGGTCTCGGTCAAGGGGACGACAATGCCTTGCGGGTCGAGCGTGGAAGTGAGCCGCGCCCGGACGACATCTTGGAACAGAGGATTAATATCGACGGCGTCGAGGCGGAGGCGCAAGGGCGCGCATTCAGCTACGCCGAACGGAATTTCCAAATTGTAGTCGTCGTCGCGACAGACTATAATTTTCTGCGTCTTATTTGGATTAGTAAGTAGTTTTTCCGGCGGCGCCCAGAGCAGCGGTTCGATATTTATTAACGGTTCAGCGGCATCAACCTTACGGTCGCGTATTAAATCTCCAAAAGTTAGTTGCGTCGGCGGCGCACCCCACCAGTTGCGGCTGGCTTCGACAGGTTCTTTGGCTTTTTCGAGATAGATGTAATCTGCTGACTGTTCGAAAGCGTTTTGACTTAAGACCGCGGTGACTTTTTCAGTCAATAAAATAGTTGCGGCGCGTTCGCGGGCGCTGTTGGCGCGAAAATGATTGCCCTCGATGACGAGGCTGTTTGAGCGAGCGGCGTAGAGCGCGCCTCCGGAGGCGCCGGCGAGATTGGAGTATATGAAATTATCGCGTAATGTTAAATCGCCAAGTGATACATACAACGCGCCGCCGTTATCGTCGGCGGTATTCGAGCCGATCCAATTTCGGAGCAGCATAGGATGGGCGCCGATGTCGGAACTCAGCGCCCCGCCGCGGACGGCGCGATTGCCTTCGATGTGGCTATCGCAGATTAAAGGCGCTGCATTTTGCGAACAGCGGATTGTGCCGGTTACGGCTTGAGACGCGCGGATGGAGGTGCGTTTGATGAGCGGCGATACGGTGATAATCTCCAGCGCCGCGCTGGTCTCGGATACTTTTTGACCGGCATATTCAACAACGCAATAGTCCATAATGGATCCGCTGCCGATGTAATTACCATCGTCGTCGTAGGCTGGAGCATCGTTCAGACTACGAAAAGTTATACCCTTCCAGGCGCCGGCGCTGCGTTCGCCGGCGGAAGTAAAGCGGATTGAGTCATCCGGCGCGCCGACTGCGACTAAATCGCCTTGGATGTTGAGTCCGCTGTTTGCTTGAAAACGAACTTCGACGCCGGGCTCTATCGTCAGACGGCTGCCAAGGGGAACTGTAAATATACCGGCAATATAGACTGGTGAATCCGCTCGCCGCCAGTATTCGTCCGCGGCAGCGGAACCGCTGCGCTCTAAACCGAGCGACATAAATGGTATGGTTAAAATTATAACGGCTGTTAACAGCCTAAACCGATGCGGCGACATTATACTACTCCTAAAACGGAACGCGGATTTTATATTGATAATGATTGAGGTAATTGCAAAAATGTTGAATTTATTAACTGATGGCAAGACGGACGCCCTCGTCCGCCACATTCTATGCTTGGTTTTCGGCGGACGCGAGCGTCCCAGACTGTCTGAAAATGCCTGTTTCCGTTGCCGACCCGCCGTGGTCGGCAACGTATCTATCGGAAGGACAATGTTCTGCCGTCGATGGCGGCGAGTCGACGGCGGACTAAATGGCATTATCCGACAGTCTATAAAACCTAAAGCCTAAAGCCTAAAACCAGAAATGACACATATTGTCATCATTTGACGCACAAAGAATCATTTGAGATTTACAACCTTAATGTTAATAATAAATATTCTATATAGCAAGACTTGCGAACACAAATTTTTATTTTTAAATTAGGATATAATACAAAATTATTCAAGGCTGCCGCTCAAACCGTTCGATACCGTTTTCAAATAATTAAGAGGACGCGGGTCCGCAATGCAAACGCCGCCGCCCGGCAAACCCAAGCGGCTTAATCCGTCATTCAGCGTATTAAGGCTCGCCGGCTTGGCGCTGGTCGGGCTATTGGTATCATTCGGGTTGGCGCCAGCCGAGAATCAGCCATCGACTGAAGATGCGCGCCGCATCGGCTTTCGGCGCACGACGGCGCTCGATCGGCTGGTCAATCCGGCGCTGTTTCCAGCGCGCGCCGGCTTGACCTTTGCTGTGCGCGACACAACGCGTTCCGACACCCTTCTTAAGATTGCCGCCGACTCTGCCGCTGTCAAGCCTGATACTGCGGCAGCGGATACAATTTCCCCCAAACCGACCGCCTT
>VGIO01000133.1 GCA_016867855.1 Calditrichota bacterium | reverse complement strand
AAGCCAACATTAATTGATTTGCGAATGATGATGTTATAACCATCGACCGAGGCGTTTATCAAAGGGAACTCTTTAAGCGCTTTGGCAGCCGCTTGAATGAAGTAGGAGGTGTAAGTGATATCGATAACTTCCTGCGCTTTAAAAGCGGCTTTGATGGCATCGCGATGGTGGACGATGCGGCTCATATCGACCTCCGCGATGCTGAAGACGTGCTGCGAGGTGTGCTTGGAGCGCACCATATGGTCGGCGATGAGCCGGCGCATCCGGTCCATCTCCTGCACAGTGTCGCCCGGACCAATCCAGACTCCACCTACGCTGGGCGTAACTGTTGTTCCCCCCACGCTTGCGGGGGGGGGAGGGGGGGGTGTCTTCATAAACGGCTCCCCACCCGCAACTGCCGCTCCGGCTTCAGTTTCGATGACCGCCAGAACGGTTTTGATAGGGACGGTCTGACCTTCCTTGACCAAGATTTCGACGATGCGTCCGGTGGCGGGCGAAGGAATTTCCGAGTCAACCTTGTCGGTCGAGATTTCGAGGATATCCTCGTCGAGTTCGACCAAATCGCCGACACCTTTCAGCCACTTGACAATAGCGCCTTCCGCGATGGATTCGCCCATCTGCGGCATTATCATTTCGACTTTCATCGGGATTTATATTTTCCTAAAGTTGTTTACGTGAGTTTTGTTTGCATTGACGGGTAATACGTAATCGATGTCCGGCTGCGCATTGCCTCTCGCCCGGCTGCCGAAAAGGACGATTTTCAACGGATTGTTGGCGGCGATGATGCGGGAGGTGAAAGTGGGGAGAAATTCAAAGTCGAACTGCATTTTGAGTTAATTTTAATATTCCATGTCATCACTTAGAATTATGGTTTCGATTTTATTAAACAGATGCAAGATATCCTGATGCATCTCTTGTTCAGTCATCATTGAAGCGACTCCTTCGCGGGTAATACTAAGATTATTATCGATAGAACGTAATTTGTTAAAGAGTGAATTATTCGCTTCAAAGAGGAGTTTTTTCCCATCGACTGATTTAATGGCATGAGTGTCTAATTTCTGCCAATTTCTCCCTTTTGGCAAATTCAGACCCTCAGAACTAAAAAACTCATTTATTGCATTATTTATTGGATTAAAAAACAGTGGCGCATTTGCGATTGGGACTGTAATATCATACGCAGATCTGACAGCCTTAATCCAAATATCAGGAATTAATAGATAGTTTTCAATATTTTTACGCGTCCATTCGAAAAGCACGGGATTGTTTTCATCGGGATGAAATGAATCTATATCATTATCGAAATCAAAAACCATTAGTCGTTTTAAATTCGGCACGATTTTCTTTAAAGCGGAATAGTGATTGTCAGCATCAGCCTTCATTAATTGTTTATTACCACCGTGCATCGTTTTAATAAAGAATTTCTTTAAATCGTCCGTTTTAGCTAAAGTAGTCGACCATCGTCTTATAATTCTTTCGTCATCTTCACCTTCGACATAGAGTATAAATGGTGAATTTCTTGTATTCGTAATCTCTATATTTGTAACAATAGCCATTGCTGATAATACATCTGCCGTTGTGGCTTCACGAATCGGTTTTTCGGGTTGCAGCATAGAAATTAATCTATTCGTATCCACACCCTTGATAAATTCTTCAGCATGAGTTGCGATGATAAATTGTATCCCTCTTTTTTTCCCAACTTCTTTAAAATAATCAAGAACTTCTCTCTGCAAGTTAACATGAAGATGCGCATCAGGTTCATCGTATAAGACGGTTGTTGGGTTGTAGCCATATAAAAAAGCAAGCAAGGTTAAAATTTGATGGAAACCGCTGCCACCCGAAATGATGTCATAATTTTTCTTATCTTGTCTATATTCGCAGATTATATTTTCAGAGACACCGAATGTATACTGTGGTAAAAGGACTTCTACTGAAAACCATCTTCTAATAATACTCTCAATTTCTGCCCAATTTTCAGATTTTGTTTTATACTTATCAATATTTGCCTTTCTATCATCACTTGTGTTCCCTAAAGGTGAATGTTCAACTCTTAACAGTAGATTTCGTAGGACACTACCGGGCTGGGCTCGTCCAATTTGTCCTTTGACTGGACCTTCATCTCGCCATTGCTCTTTTGTTTCCAAACCGGAGAAAGGGGGGACATATACAATTTTTGGTAAGACGTTTTTTTCGTTAAGGTCATATAATTCTTCCCAACCATTCGCAGGGATTACATATGCCGACTGTGGACCTGTGTATCTCATTTTTATTCCGAATGCGAATTCATTTCCATCGGTATGCCTCCAATGAGTTTTAATATCGATTAGAACTCTCTCCTGGTTTGCCTGAGCAGGATTCTTTATATTAATTTTTTTATACCATAATAGATTAAATTCCGGCACTGGAACAGCTGTAAAGTTAGGTAATACAACCTGCTTTCCTGTCGAACCTTTACGTTTATCGCGCAGAAATTCCTCAATGCAAAATTGCCATATCGCCAGCGCTTGCAGGACTGAGCTCTTACCGCAATTATTGTAGCCAGATAACAGATCAAAGGGTGTGAATTGAAAATCAAAGTTTTCGATTCTTTTAAAGTTTTTGATTTCAACTCTTGTTATCAATTGTTGCTCCGGTTTTAAATGATTTGTTATGTTTTATCACCGCCTCCTCCGCCCGGTAACTGCTGCGCACCAGCGGGGCGGAGGCGCAATGCTCAAAGCCGAGCGCGAGGGCGTATTCGGCCAGCGCGGCGAACTCGTCGGGATGGACATAGCGTTCTACCGGGTAATGCCCCGCCGACGGACGCAGATACTGCCCGATAGTTAATAATTTAACATCATTTGCGCGCAAGTCAAGTAAAACCTTGTGGATTTCATTCAAAGTCTCGCCCATTCCGACCATTAAACCGGATTTGGTCTTGAGTCCGGCGGCGGCGAAGGCTTTCAGCAGGTTGAGCGAGTGATGGTAGTCGGCGCGCGGGCGGACTTCCGGATACAGCCTCGGGACGGTCTCAATATTGTGGTTCAAGACATCCGGCGGGTGTTGCATTATTATCTCGACGACCTGTTGCGTCAGGTGAAAAACACCTGACGCAACGTTTGTAGATATTGGTTGCGTCGGATGTTCTTCATCCGACGCTTTTTCTTGGCTTGTGTTATGTGTTAGGTGAAAAACACCTGACGCAACGTTTGTAGATATTAGTTGCGTCGGATGTTCTTCATCCGATGCTTTTTCTTGGCTTGTGTTATGCGTCAGGTGAAAAACACCTGACGCAATGCTGGTTAAATCCGGCTTGTTCCTAAAATCCGGCACGAGGATTTCGACGCCGGCTTCGGGCAAGGCTCGGCGCAACTCGCGCACAACAGCCGCAAATTGCGCGGCGCCACCGTCAGGAAGGTCGTCTCGCGTTACCGATGTAACCACCACATAGCGTAGATTCATCGACTTGGCTGCCTCAGCCACGCGGCGCGGTTCGTCGGGGTCGAGCGGCAGCGGTGCGCCGGGTTGGACGTTGCAGAAGCGGCAATTGCGCGTGCAGACATCGCCCATAATCATAAATGTCGCCGTGCCGCGGCTCCAGCATTCTCCGAGGTTCGGGCAGCGCGCCGACCGGCAGACCGTATGCAGCCGCTGCTGCTCGAGCAAGCCGTTCACCGCGCCGAAAGTCGGATTGGCGCTGAAACGGATTTTAAGCCAGAAGGGTTTAGGCTGAATCATCGTGCGTTGAACTCATTTATTATAACCTTCGCTTCGGTGCATAACACGCTGGACGGACTTCCAAATTCGCCTTGTCGATGGAATATAGAATCCGCCAATCACCCACCCTAAATCGATACATATCTTCGACATCAATCAGTTTCTTACAAACTTCAGGCAAAGGATCTGTTTCGAGCAAAGTGAACTTTTTAGCGACTCGCTTTAGGATGTGATCGGGAGCGTTTCGTAAATCTTTAGCCGCCTTGCGCAGGACAATAATGTTATAGGTCAAAGCCGGCCTTCATACTCGAATTCAGATTTAAGTTCTGACCAGGAAATACGCTCGTCGTTCCGCGTCTCACGAATTAATAGAACGTCATAAGCATCCTCGATCTCTTCCAAAAAATATCGGTAGGTCTGGATGTCCATAAAGACGCCAATCTGCTAGCCATCGGCGCCTAAAATAGTCTGGACTGATGGCGGTTTGCTCTGTGTTATTAATTTTTCCATTCTTTTTGTTTAAAAATCTTATTGATGCTAAGAATTTGATAATATTACCTTTACTCACCTCATCAACACCATCTTGACCATCCCCGTTTTATCCCCTGCCTCAATAATTGCCAGATAGACTCCGCTCGGCAGTTCAAGCCCACCGTCGCCTACTTGTAGGTTTAAATAGTGTGAACCGATCGACTTGAGTAATTCCATTCGTGTTACTTCACGTCCGCGGATGTCCAGCAGCCTAAACAGCACATCTCCGGCTTGCGACAGATCGTAAGGAATGACGACCACACGATTGAATGGATTTGGATAAGCCGGTTTGACAGTGAACTTATCCGGAACATTCGCAGCGACATACTGGATACGGAACGACCAACCGTTTTCGCCAGCATCAGACTGAGTTCTCAAACCGGAGTCGTCCATCGCCTGCACCCGCCAATGAACGCGCACACCATTGGGGAGCGCGGAAGTAGTCCCATCTATATTAACACCCTCGAGAAGGCCGCGTTGGACAGGCAGCCGATTTGGCGCCACTCGGCTAATGATAAAAAAAGTATCGCTGATAGTTGCACTCAAGGTATTTGAATAGTCAGGCGCATTCGACCATTCGACGCGATAGTCGATACGGTCTCCGATGTCGATGTCCCGAGCGGTTGCCCAGATAATTTTTATTGAACTATCCGCCAACACTGTATCATTCGGTGGATAAAACAAGGCAAAGCGTCCCGGCGGATGATATAAATTGCTGCGTCCAGGCGAGCCATAAGGCAGCATCGACGCCCGCCAATTTGCTGGATTGTCGTTGGGCTGCGCCGGATCGATGAGTTCGAGGGTTTTACCTGTCCCATCGGCTTCCGGCGGCCAAGGCAGCGAGTCTGAATATGCCACCGAGTCGATTAAACGTCGGTGATTATCGAACAACCGCACTTGGTCGCCGCCGGCGCCGAAGCCGAAAGTCAGATTGCCAAACAGACGCCCACTGAAAGTTGGAAATAATCTCTTAAAACTGACGCTGTCCTGAGTGATAACAACATATTGACTTTCGGTTAAATTTAAACCGGCTGGAAAGTAATACGAGTGGGAAGTATCATCATCGGTCAAGGAATAGTCTGTAAGTTCCCAATCGCCGATTTGAGCGTAGATTTCGACCCAGTCGCCGGTGTCGAAACTGTCGGTGCTGTGGTAGTTGATTTCGTTGATGACCAGCGGCGTTAGATTATTAGTTATCGGTTCGAAGACGGCGGTTAATGTTCCTGAACCGGGCAATTCGGTTTTAAGACGTTGGGCGTTAGCGCTGACCACGCCTTGCCAACGTGCAAAACGATAGCCAGGCGCTGGCTCGGCAAGAAAATTAGTCTGAACGCCGCGAAAGAATACACCGCTCCAGGGATAAATCCGGATATTCTTCGAATTGACCTTAATAGTTCCAGCATTCACAGGTGATATATGAATGTCCAGTGCGGCTAGGCCGGGCAGGTCGAAAAAGTCCCGGATAAACTCCCGCATCCGCGCCGGCCGTTGATAAGCAAACGCATAAAGGACATCGATATGCGTAAGCCACTCGGGGACAGTTCGGCTCCAACAAGTCAGATGACGCGGCATTTCCAGTTCCACACCGCGTCTGATGCTGTCGATGACCGCGGCGACGCGCTCAGGTTTATAGTCGAAGTTCATCAAATCGGTGAAACGGTTAATGAATTCAACGCGAAATTGGGGGCTTTCGAGGCATTTTCGCAGCAAATAGGTCGCAATAGGCGGATTAGGCCAGGACGGACCATTCGGCTCGACCGCAAAAGTAAGTGTGTTATGGTTGTAATTCAACGAGTCGTGCAGCCCGAAGCCAAAGTCGAGGTCGAACAGAAACCAGCGCCAGCGTCCGTCTTCAGTCTGAGGCCGCCAGAATTTATTATTGTTGCCGGGCCAGTCTAAGTTGGCGCAGTAGATATTCGTAACATTAAAGTCAATGAATGAACTGACATCCATCTGGGTTTTAATGTATTCATAATGCACAGAGTCGGATAGACCATTGCTTTCGATATAGTCGAGCATAGCTTCATAGTGCGCCGGGCTTCCCTGCACCGCGCCGCCCCAGACTTCCATCCGGTCAACGCTGTCTTTATCGATGTCGTAATGCGAATTGAGGTAATGTTCGTTGAGTTTTTCACGAATGTCGTGAATTCCCCAATAAGTCCCGTTTAGAAGGACGACCGCCGGTCGATAGGCTTGCACATCGCAATGGACATCTTCGGGCAGGGCGAGCATCATCGCATCGCGGATAAAGGCTTTATTCCAATCGCTGCCGCCGTTGCGCAAGACGATATCTTTGAATGTGTCGATTGCGAGCCAGGGATAAATTTGGTGCCGCATCCGGTCGTTGCTATATACCGGACGGCAAAGAATTGCAACTGATTTTTGCGGAAATTCGCGGGTTACACCACCGTGGATTTTAATTCCGGCACTCAGCGCGAAGGCCGATTGCCGGTCGGTTTCAAAGAATTCGATATGCACCGGACGCTCCCAATCCTGCCAATAGTTAGCGCTGCGGGGAATGTTGGGATTGTAGTTCGCGCCTTGGCAGTAAATACCGCTGTCAGGGTTCCAGAGGTAATAGGGGTCGGTAGTCAGCGATATGACCGGCATATTAGCGCGAAAATTGACGATATATGTCCGCGTTGCAACCGCACTTGAGATGAAATCTGACCGCGTGCAAATAGCACGGATGACGGTCGTCGTGTCGATTGGGATGGATAAAGCGAGGGAGTCAGAAGCTAAATTTGGCAAACTGCCATCGCGGGTGAAATGGACGGTTTCGCCAGAACTGCCGCGGATGGAAAGGACGGTCGGCACTGAGTAAAAACCGCTTGGCAGCGAGAATTGCGGTTCGCGGCAGATGCCGGCAAAGCCGCTGTCAGGATTAGACCAGCCGGGCGTAGGCCGCTCGAAAAACAACCGCCGGTCGCTGCCATCCGGCGAGCAGCCGTAAGACCGTCCAGCGCTAAGTTCGACCGGTAACAGTCTATCGACAAGGCGTCCTAAGGGATCCCAGACCGATAATGTCTCGCCGTCGGCATTTATCTTGAAATTAGTATGTAAGGGTATTAAAAGATTTGCAACTTCATCGGCTAAGCCGCGCGGCTGGCTCGGCAAACGGCTTAAGCCTAAAGTCAAAAACGGAATTACAGTCAAGTCGGAAGAGTTAACCGTCGAGTTGTGAACTTCGATGGCAAGCACATTCGCAGACTGACTCATCATGATATGGAAGTTTTCGATGAGAAATAAATCCGGCGGCAAGCCTTGATAGAGCCGCGCTTCGTGGTCGCTGTCAGCTAGTTGGTCGTAAGGCACCGGCGTATTAGGCAGACTCAAATTAGCGCGGGCAATCTCCCTACCGTTCAAATAGGCTATGAAACCATCGTCGTAATCGATATGCAGCAGAGCGTATTCGACGGCGGATGGATCTGAAATGGTGAAAGTTGTGCGGATGAAGAGTGAAATTGTCTGTGGCACGACAGTTGAATCGTCGTTATCACCATAGCCGAAGCCGCTCGGGCCGGACGTCCAGCCGGCATCGTCGAAGCCGGGGCTGAACCAATTGACCGGCGGCGCTTGAGCGCCGACAAAATAGCGCCAGTTATCGCCGCGCCGGATAAGCGACTCGTGATAGCGGGCGCGGTAAGCCCGGTCTTTGCCCGAGGCAAATATAACTTGAAAATGCCGCGGCGGGATGATAACCGTCGGAAATCGCCATTTCGAGGTGTCGTCGGGACGGTCGGAAATGGTATAACCGGTTAAGTCGAGCGTATCGCGGCCGGAATTGAACAACTCAATCCAATCCGGATAGTCGCCGTCTTCATCGACGATATCGGCGCGATTGGAGGCTTGAATCTCGTTGAGCCGTAATTGCGCCGCAGTTTTGCAAAATAAACCGCTGAATACAATCAGCAGTGAAATTATTATTGATTTTATCAGCATAACTGTTCATTGAGAGATTTTAAAATCTTTTATCCTGCGCTATGCGTTTTGTATTGGCAGTGTTATACATTACATCGGTAGAACTTAGCATTTTCAAATGCGTTGTGTTGAACGCAGATAAACATTAAAGTCCCCGCATCCGGACGAGATACTTCCCCCTGCGTGCGCAGGCGTCAGCATAACAACCTCGCGCAACTAATTTATTTAGTTAATACTACGAATTGAATTTAGACACTCAATCATTTATCACCGATTAGTATTTCAACTTTCCAATTTTCTAATTTTCTAATTGCCGACTCGAAACTACTGCAACTTTTCGACGCGCCGGCAAGTCTATTTCTTTAGAAGCCAAACAAACTTCAATTCTCAATTTGCAACTTTCAATTAAAAGAAATGACCCGCATATTAACCACAAACGAAAGCGAGGCTGCTGTGAAATCTGCATCGATTGAATTCGCTTCTCATCGCTTGTCGAATAACTTAGCGTATTCGACGAATTTCAAAGGACGCTTTCAGCGCGGGCGGCGCTCGCCAAGCCCGACTAACAGCTTGTTGTTTATTGCGTCTTTGAAATGATTAATATTAAAATAAGGTTTGCTGAATAATGCACGAAAATTCCAGAATTGGCAAGGCGCACGCCCCCGTGCGCCGACAATTCGTGCTTAACAAACGGCGGACGAGGGCGTCCGCCTTGACGCAAAGTGAATTATTCAGGAGGCCCTAAATATATTGACAATTTCGGTTAGCGCACAGAATTGGTCATCACCACAGACCAACAAGAGGGATAAATGAACTCAACGCACCTGTTATCGTCCGTCGGCGACACGCTGTCCACTTTCCCATACATAATTTCGCTGGAAGATTACCTACCGATAATGCCGCTGGCTTTTTTAGCCGC
>VGIO01000132.1 GCA_016867855.1 Calditrichota bacterium | reverse complement strand
CATCTCCCCTTTAGAGATGGGCGATGACGAGCATCGCTTTTTAGAGAGGGGCGATGGCAAGCATCGCCCGTACGGGCGAACCTTGTGTTCGCCCCCTATTCCACCCCCTACACTTTCACCGCCTTCACATCTCCCTTTTAGAGAGGGGCGATGACAAGTGTCGCTTTTTAGAGAGGGGCGATGACGAGCATCGCCCGTACGGGCGAACCTTGTGTTCGCCCCCTATTCCACCCCCTACACTTTCACCGCCTTCACATCTCCCCTTTAGAGATGGGCGATGACGAGCATCGCTTTTTAGAGAGGGGCGATGGCAAGCATCGCTTTTAGAAAGGGGCGATGACGAGCATCGCCCGTACGGGCGAACCTTGTGTTCGCCCCTCAATCAATCAGCAATCTATCTCGTCAACTCTTCCCTATTCCACCCCCTTCACCTTGACCACCTTGGCATCCCCCCAGAGCCGCTCCAGTGCGTAGTAATTGCGGGCGTCGGGCTGGAATATGTGCACTATCACATCCACATAGTCGATCAGGATCCAGCGCTGGGTGTCAGCGCCTTCGCTGTGGGTTGGCGGATAGCCCTGACGGCGCAGTTCGTTCTCGATATAATCGGCGATGGCTTTGCAGTGGACATCCACCGCGCCGGAGCATATAACGAAAAAGTCGGTGAAGTCGGTGATTTTCCGCACATCGAGGACGACAATTTGCAGCGCCTGCTTGTCAGCAGCTAAAAGAGCGGCACGTTTGGCAAGGGTCAGAGGTCGAACCGGCTTCCAGATCTTAGCGGGCAAACGGCAGCCTCTTGTAATCCTTACCGACAATCAGCGTCAGGTCGAAATCAGCGCCGGTCGGAGTGGATTGGCGGGTGATTTGCGCTTCGTCAATACCGAGCAACCGCGCCAACTCGCACGCCGCCGTCAGATTGCCGCTGCGGTTAACGATTTTCGAGATGCGGTAGTCTTGCTTATCCGCATTGCCGACATCCCGGATGTCGTAATCCTGTCTTGCCAGCCAGTCGCGCGCCCTTTTGGCAACGCCCGGCACACCGCAACCATTCAGCACCTGCACCTTGATGCGGGGCGGCAGACTCGACGGCGCCGATGTGGCTTGCGGCAGAGGCGCCGGCTGTGTTTCGGTATAGGTCGGCGTGGATTGCGTCAATGGCTCTGGCTCAAAAACCGGCGCCGGCTTAGTTTCGACCGACGCGGCTTTCGTCGGCGCGGCTTCGTGCGTCTTATAACGGTCCACCCAAAGACCAATGGACAATACAATTTGCACGACCATAAGAGCAATCAGCAGGTCGAGCCTAAGGCGCGTCCGTCGCTCGGGGTCGTCCGGCACATAGCGTTCGCGCGGGCGGGGAGTGGGAGTCATTTAATTTTGGATTTTGGATTTTGGATTTTGGATTTTAGATTTTGGGTTTTTGATTTTAGATTTTGGGTTTTGGATTTTAAAAATGCTAATGCCAATGTCAATGCCAATATTTAATATTCATCATCATCATCATCATTAGCATTATTAGCGCGTCGGTGCATCGTTTTCGCGGAGGTATTCGCCCGGACTCTCATAGTCATAAGGCCATATCCGGCGCGGGGAGTAAATATCCTCGTTCCAGATGCGATTCGGATTGCGGCTGAACTCCATCCGGAATAGAATGTCTTTGGACGGGCGGTAGTCCAGCGCGAAGCCGCCGATGAGAAGGTTGTAATTCAACGGCTCGCCGCTGAAGTTCAACAGGTTGTTCTGCGCGCCGAGCATTATCGACAGCGTCAATGGATTGGACAATTTGTAAGCGATATTGGTCGCATAAAGGCTTTGCATAAGCGAGCCTCCGCTGAACGACGAGTATCCCATCGAAATTGTGTGATTGACACTCAACCGTAATGGATCCAGCCCCAAGGTGCGGGTCGGCGACGACCGGCCTTTCAGCCAATCTTTGAAGCCGAGTTGAACGCCCTGCGCGAATGAATCGGACATCGAGAGAGTTAGAACGAGCAAGGCTGAAAAAATTCTAATTTTCATTTTCTTCAGTGCGTAAATGTTTTAGTGCTTAAGTGTTTGAGTTGGGGCTGTCAACCCTCTGCGGTTGACAGCCATCACACTGCCCGCCGTCGATTCGCCATAGTTGACGGCGCGCTGGGTGGATTTACAAATCAGCCATTAGAGATAAGCGACAAATCTATAGTCGATGGAGTGTAGCCCAGTTTCTTTTTGCCGCGAATTAGGCAGCAGTCGATTCACACATTATGCTTTATATTACAAAATTTCAAACGCTATGTCAACCCTTTAAACGTGTTAAATAAATTTGCTCCAGTTCTTTCAGTTGCGCCAGGCTGTTGACACCGGCGACTTCGATTGGGTCGGCAACGAAATAGGCTGCCAGCGGCCGGTCTTGCTTTTCTAAAATTCCTATGACATCAGTAATATAATACTCCCCGGCGGCGTTGCGATTGGTAACCTGCTGCAAAGTCTCAAAGAGAATTTTCGATTCAAAGAAATATATCCCGGCATTGACTTCCAGTATGGATTTTTCCGCGCCTATAGTATCCTTATGTTCGACGATACGGCGCAGTTCGCCCTTTTCGCCGCGCACGATGCGGCCATAGCCGGATGGGTCGTCCGGGGCAAAGGTGAAGACCGTTACTAAAGCCTCGCTCTGCGAATGCAGCGCATAAGCCGCTTCGACTGTAGCGGGCTTCATCAATGGCACATCGCCAGACAGAACTAAAACATCGCCTTCGAAATCTTTGAGCGCCGGTTCGCAATATTTTACTGCATCGCCGGTTCCTAATTGTGGCTCCTGCACGACATATTCGACCGCCATTCCGACAGTGGCTTTGATAACTAACTCCCGCTTATGCCCGATGACCAACAGGATGCGCTGCGAGCCGACGCTGCGAGCAAGGTCGATAACATAATGCACCAAAGGCTTACCGGCGATTTGATGCAGCACTTTGGGTAAATCGGAATGCATCCTTTTTCCCAAACCGGCGGCTAAAATAACGGTTGTAAAACGGCTTTCCATCAAATTAAACGATATTAGCGATGAGTGGTTTCCCTCGGCCGGCCGGACCAATAAGAACATTGTCGATTAGTCGGGTTTTACCCACATAGACCGCTAATACGATAAGTCCGCATCGGTCGATTTTAGGCAGCGGTTCGAGGGACTCCGGATCCACAATCTCCAGGTATTGAATACTGTCGATTTGACTGTTTAAAAGGACATTCCGTGCAGAGTAAATTATCCTTTCAACATTGGATTCGCCCTTTTCAGCCATTGTTCGGGCGGTTTCGAGGGCTTGCGGAATGGCGGCAGCGCGCTGGCGCTCTTCCTGAGAGAGATAACTATTACGCGACGACATCGCCAACCCGTCCGCTTCGCGCGCTGTCTCGCCAAACAACAACTCCACATTCAAATCCAAATCTTTCACCATCCGACGAATAACCACTGCTTGTTGATAGTCCTTCAATCCGAAGACAGCGGCATCGCAGCGGGTCGCATTAAACAACTTCAACACGATGGTCGCAACGCCGCGGAAATGCCCCGGCCTAAAATGTCCGCATAGCCGGTCGGCTATAGGTCCAACTTCGACAAAACTTGTAAAATCATCTGCATAGACATCCGCGGCCGATGGGCAGTAGGCTATCTCGCAACCGACCGATTCCAGAAGTCGTAAATCGCGCGCCTCGCTGCGGGGATACTTTTGAAAGTCTTCGTTAGGACCGAATTGCGTCGGATTGACGAAGATGCTCGCCATCTTCACATCGCAGTGACCATCTAACAACCTGATCAAACTTAGATGTCCGTCGTGCAAACAGCCCATCGTCGGCACGAGACCCAACCGCATACCTTTGGCTTTTAATTCAGCCGAGCAAGCCATCATCGCAGCCGGCGAGCGGATGATTTCAATTGTCTTTCTCATTGCGTATAAAAATACGCTTTTCTATTCTTATATACAAGTTTGGTTTAGAGATATAATACAACCACCTAAATTCTGAGTTAAGTACTTATACACGACAACATAAGTCATCGTCATTCCTGCGAAGATCTTATCCCCGCGCAAACGGGGATGGGAATCCAGAAAAGGGATTAATGTCTCAACAATTACTGGATTCCTGTTCGCGTAAGAATGACATACTATTTTAACGCTGTATAGAGATGAATATAGCAGGTTTTTTTTAAGATTGCAAGCCAGTATAAATTGAAAGTTGAAAGTTAAGAGTGCAAAGCGGCTATTCCCCGATAAAAACAATAGAATAATTGCTTAAAAGCCTTGACCAATTGATAAAACCGATTAATCACTTCTTAAATATTATGTAAAGCCTAAACAGGTTGTTTATGGATACTATTTATCCGCCATCGACTCTTCGTAGTCAACGGCAGAACATTGTCAATACATTCGCTGCAAACACAACGGATAGACAGCGGATTCCTCATCGGCGTCATCGCTGCCGACTTCAGAAACACACCAAATGTGTTGTAACAATGGCTACATATATCGCACAATGTAAGTCAAACAACAACTCGAAAGGAATCCCAAATGAGCACCCAACTAAAATCGAACCCACCTGCCACCGCCAAATCCGCCCGCCTCAAACTCAAGCGCGCAAGGCAAGCAGTGCTGAAAACAGCGGCGCTCAGACTGGCGGCTCCGGTGATTTGCGAGACAGTATAAAAAGTATTATATTGGTACAAAAAGTAATACAACAATGAATACAACATTCACAAATCCTGAAGCAATATTCCTAAAAGATAGACGAGGCCGCCGCACACACGCGGTGGTTCCTATTAAAGAATACGAAGAACTGCTGGATGACCTGCACGACCTTGCTACCGCGCACAGACGCTTAAACGAGGAGGACATTCCTATGGAAGAAGCCTTCCAGCGTTTGGAGCAAAATGAAGCGGTTTGAGGTCTTTCTCAAACCTTCTACGCAGAAAGACCTGGCATCCATCGACCGGCAATATCGCGAACCGATAAAGGAGCGTATCCGGTCTCTGGCTGAAGCGCCTGTCCAACGCGGCACAAAGAAACTTTCCGGTCCTGAATATATTTATCGAATACGGAAAGGCAAATATCGGATAATCTACACGGTTGATTTCAAAGCGGCTGTTGTTCGGGTGCTGGCTGTTGACCATCGTAAGAACATCTATCGCAATATCGACAATTAGCCATAAAGTCAATCCGTTCAATCCGTTGTCAATCAAAATCCTAAAATAAAGGAATCCCCAAATAATCACCCAACCAAAATCAACCCCATCCACCGCCGCCAAATCCACATACCTCAAACTCAAGCGCGCAGGCAGGCGGCGCTGAAAACAGCGGCGCTCAATCTGACGGCAGTAGCGGTGTTTTGCTGGGGAGCGGGGATGGAAATTTTTGCTGATAATGAACAGATTTGGATTCTGTAGTGTATGACCGTATATTAAACAAAATTCGCTCTGCCGTAAGGAATTGCGAATATGATGTTATCAAGCACGCAAAACTTGAGATGAATAAGGATGGATTGACCATTCTTGATTTAGAACAAATTATCTTAAAAGGACATATCGTCCAACATTAAAAAGACAATGAGTCCGGCGAAAATAAGTATCTGATTCAAGCCGTGCTCACTGAGGAAACGGCTATAGCCGTTGTTAAAATAAGCCTGAACGGGTATCCGGTCGTGATAACCGTCTATTGTTTTTAAAAGGAAATCAAATGAACTGTCATCTATGCGGCAAGGAAGGCGCGCGGATTGAATTGGTAACCGAGACCGCCGGCAAAGGTAACGACATAATGCTCATCGAGAATGTGCCGCTTATTGTCTGCCCCAATTGCGGTGAGAGTTACTATACCGCCCGAACCTTGCACGAAATGGAGAATATCCACCAATCCCGCCGAGGTGTGCAGCCAAGGCTAGTCTCAGTCGCCGAATTCACCTAAACCAAGCACTGGGTAATATTTATTTAACCTTAAACCAGCGGAACAAACAGCTTAATCTGCTGTCTATCAAATCCTAAAAATTTAGGAAATCCCCAAATATACACCCAACCAAAATCGAATCCACCCACTGCCAAATCCACCTGCATCAAATTCACGCGCGTAAGGCTAATGGCGCTGAAAACGGCGGTTATGAGCCTGGTTGTTGCGGCGGTCGTTTGCGGGGGAGCGGGGATGGCGTGGGGTTTTAATTATTTGAGTTGCAATTACTAATGTTCGACCGTATATTATATCGAGCGCGGGAGGCAATCCGCTCTTCGTTTTACTATATGACACAGCACAGCCAAAATGCGATGTTCAACCGCGATTTAAGCCTTATCGAAATCGAAAACAGCATTCTTCAAGGCGAAATCCTTGAAAGACAGCACGATACAAAGACGGAGAATCTAAATATCGTCTGCGAGGCCTAACCTATGGAGGTGAAATCGAAGTCCTATTCAAATTCGCCCCGGACGGAAGACTCGCCATTATAACCGTTTATCCAATCTAAATCAACAGGACACTAAAATGATTTGCGCATACTGCGGAAAGGAAGGCGCGGAGATGCACCGCACGACCGAAGCCTATGGCAAAGGCGAAAAAATGCTTGTCATCGAGAATGTTCCGGTCATCCGCTGCCGGACTTGCGGCGAAGCCTATCTGACCGCCGAGACGCTCCACCATATCGAAGCCATCCGAAACGACGCCAAAGCCATCCAGCGCCGTGAAGTCAATGTCGCGCTGTATGCGGCTTAATCCGTTGTCAATCAAAACCCTAAAACAAAGGAATCCCCAAATGACCACTCAACTAAAATCGAACCCAACCGCCGCCGCCAAATCATCCCGCCCCAAACTCAAGCGCACAAGGCGGGCGGCGCTATGCCTGATGGCGGTAGTGATTTGCGGGGGAGCGGGGATTGGTTGTGTGCATTCATTTTAAAACCAAGGAAATTTAAATGACTAAAGAATTATTAGTTGACGAAGTCGGAAGAATAGAGTTGCCCACCGATTTGCGCGAGAAATTTCAAATCGACACCGGCGACCGAATTCTCCTCGAAGAACTACCCAGCGGTGAGTTCATATTCAAAGCCGGTAAGGATGTCCGGCATCTATTTGGAATTCTGTCTAATAACGGAATTCACCTTACCATCGAACAGATTAACGAAATCATTGCCCAGCAAGGAGCGCTGCCTTGATTGGACTCGATACAAACATATTACTGAGGATTATCGTCGAAGACGACCCGGAGCAAACAGCGAGGGTTAGACGGTTGACCGATGAAGCAATCGAAACTGGTGAATTGCTGTTTATAACCGATGTCGTGCTGAGTGAAACCGTCTGGACCTTGCGCACCGGTTACCGCAGAAACCGCCGCGAAATCCTCACAACTCTAAAATCTATAGAACAAACCATCAATTTTAAGTTTGAATCTCCCGCTACAATACGCAAAGCGATAGCCGACTTTGAGCATAATCGCGGCGATTTTCCAGACTACCTTATCAAAGAACGTTGTAATAGCGCCGGTTGCCGAACTGTCGCGACCTTCGACAAAGTGCTGTTAAGCGAACCAGGTTTTATAGAACCTTAAACAAATCAAACTAAAAGGAATCCCCAAATGACCACCCAACCAAAATCGAATCCATCCACCACTGCCAAATCCACCCGCCCCAAACTCAAGCGCGCAAGCCAGGCGGCGCTGAAAACGGCGGCGTTCAGTCTGGCGGCTGCGGCGGTGATTGGCGGAGGAGCGGGGATTGGGTGGGGGAAGGAGTAAAACAATGTCACCAACAGTATTGGAAGAAATTCAACATTTCAAATCTTTGAGACCGGAAGAACTCGATGAACTATTCACCGAAATTCTTGCCGATGAAGACCTTCGCAACGATCTATTAGATACTGCAATTGCCTTGCAAACCAAAGCCTCAAAAAGTAAATCTGCTACCATCGCCGAATTAACGATGCAGTCTGATTCGCAGATAGATTTTCGCACCTTATGTGGGATTCTCCCCAATAATGGAATTCACCTCACTATCGAACAGATAAATGAGGTCATTTCGACAATGGGGGAACTCGATGACCGCAATTGACACCAATATCTTGGTGCGCTATTTTATCCGTGATGATGAGTTCCAGTTCATCCGCGTCCGGACATTTTTCTTCAAAATGTTGGACCAGCGTGAAATATTATTTATAAGCGACGCAGTTTTGTGCGAACTGATTTGGGTATTGTCGCGAGGTTATCGTCATACCAAAACTGATATAGTTCAAACTCTGGAATTATTATCTAAATCGGCAGGAATGTCTTTTCAGAATACTACCGGTCTGCGAAACGCCATTACCGCTTACAAATCCGGACGCGGTGATTTCGCAGATTATCTCATTCGTGAGCGCGGCGTCGAAAACGGCTGTCAGATGGTCGTCACCTTCGATAAGGCGTTATTAAACGAACCAGGTTTTATAGAACCTTAATCAAAACCCCAAAATAAAGGGAATCCCAAAATGAAAACCCAACCAAAATCGAACCCATCCACCGCCGCCAAATCCGCCTGCCCTAAACTCAAGCGCGCAAGGCGGGCGGCGCTGAAAACGGCGGCACTCAGCCTAGCGGCTGCGGTGGTGATTGGAGGGGGAGCGGGGATTGGGTGGGGGAAGGAAATTGAGCGGTAAGGAAATTATATGGCTCGAACACGCCAAGCAGAATCAAATCGACCGCGAAATACCCATCGAAGAAATCCAGCGAACACTTGAATCGCCAACCTGGTGTGAGAGTTCATACAGCGGGCGGACCATTCTGATGAGAATTTATCAAGACCCAACGCTGAATCAAGAAATGTTGTTAAGGATCGTAATCGAGGAAACTACAGATTATTTCCTTATTATTACAGTCTATAAAACCTCAAACATCAATCGTTACATTCGGAGAAACCAATGAAAGTAACTTACGATTCACAAGCCAACGCGATGACCATCACCTTCCGCGATGAACGCATCAAGGAGAGCGACGAAGTCGGTCCGGGCGTCATTGCGGATTTTGGCTACGATGGTGCTCTGGTGCGCCTTGAAATCCTCGATGCCTCCAAGGTTGTTAAAAACGCGTCTGAAATGCACTTCGCAGTAACAAACGCAGCCTAAAATAAAGGGATCCCCAAAA
>VGIO01000131.1 GCA_016867855.1 Calditrichota bacterium | reverse complement strand
AAAACCGATAGAATTCCAGGTTGAATCTGACTTTGAACGGCGGTCAGCGCTGTTGGAGTATCCTTGGCTGCGCAGGGCAAACTTGCCGCAGCGAAAATAAGAAATAGCGATAGAATGCGCATTTAGGCTCCGATTTATTTTGATTTTAAATTTTTATGACAATCTAGACGATATGGACAAAGTGGATTTTCGACTTTCTAACTTGCAAACTAGATCTCCACTTCGACAACTCCCGGCGTCGTCCAGAGCGCCGTCAGCAGCGATTTTACATCCGCCGGCCCACTTACTGCAGAGATGGTGATTTTTACGCCGTTTGGCGCTATTTCGGCGCGCAGCGTATCCGGGTGGACGCCTTCGCGCTCAAGCGCCGATTGCAATCTGGCGCGCAAATCGGCGTTATCCTCACGAGCGACTAATTTTATCAAGATCGGCCGCGGCTTCGGCGCCAGTCGCTCTTCTACGCTATGCAGCAAAGTCAAGGTAAATATAACCATACCGGTTATCATTAGACCCAGTAGAGGATAGCCTACGCCGATGACCAAGCCTATGGCTGCGGTCACCCAGATGGCTGCGGCTGTCGAGACGCTCACCAGGTCGCCTTTGCGGCTGATGATGACGCCGGCGCCGATAAGGGCTGCCGCCAGCGCGGCGGCAGCGGCAATTTGCCCCAAATCTGCGCTGCCCGTCTCGCCTAAGCCGATGACGATGAGGTCGCTCATAATCATATACAGCGCCGCGCCGAAGCAGATGAGTATGAAATTCCGCAGCGCATTCGGTTGGCGGCGAGTCCCCCGCTCAAGTCCAATCAATCCCCCGCAGATAATCGCCGTCAACAACTCCCAGATAAAACGCGGTAAGAAAACGCCTAAACGCGTCAAGTCTTCCATAACTTAGTCCTTATTTCAATCCCGAATGACGATTCAGTCCGAATATCTTTCGCAGGCGCAGTTTCGACCGGCGATAGACGCGCACTGAATTATGTCCCAATTGGGCTAAATAAAATTGAAATCCGAGCCGGCCGCGGTTATAAATGTCCGACGCCGAAGGAATATCGTGTTCGAGCAGCATCACATCATAGGCTTTTAGATAGCGGCTGCGGCTGGAGCGGATGCGCAGCGGGTCGAGCGCAGCCAGCCCTTTATCAGTTTTGATGAAATTATTCGGATGTGGATCACGATGGATTAGATTCGCTGCGTGCATCCGGCGAATAAAGTCGATAATATCAGCCGCATCGGCATTAGTTGCCGTCCGTCCCTCCAGATATCTATAGACCAGCCTGCAATCGTTGACCAGCCCATTTTTCGTCCGCTGCATCAGAAGCACCGGTTGAGGCGTCAATAGCCCGTTCGCCGCTAACAACCGGGCATTCTGACAGGCAACTTCGCCTAAAGTCGGAAACCGCGCTGAAGTCAGTTGAAACCACCACCACGATTCCTGCAAAATGAAACTCTTGACCACATATTTCACGCCATTCAAATGAACCAGTCCGACCTGGCTGCGGTGGTCGTGCTTAAGCACCGCATCGGGCTTATTCAGCCGCGGCAGCAATGTCGCAAACTCCCGCCTCCAGTCTGGTCCGCCCTCAATATCATCCTCAAATAAGATAATCTGCCAGCCGCCAAATTCGAAAATGTCCCGGCCCTGGATATGAGGCAGTCTATTCACCTATGACCTTGATGATGACCCGTTTAGGCCGGCAACCGTCGAATTCGGCATAATAGACCTGTTGCCAGGGGCCTAAATCGAGGTCGCCGTTGGTAATCGGCAGGATGGTTTGGTTATGCACTAAAAGGCTCTTCAGATGCGCGTCGCCATTGGTCTCGCCGGTGCGGTGATGGCGGTAATTCGCATAAGGCGCGAGTTTTTCCAGCCATTCGTCGATGTCTTGAATGAGACCGCTCTCGGCGTCGTTGACATAGATACCGGCGGTAATGTGCATCGCCGAGACGAACGCCAAGCCTTCTTTGACAGCGCTCTCTTTGACAACCTCGCGCACCTCGCGGGTAATATTGATGTAATCACGCTTACGCGGGGTATTGAAAGTTTTATAGCGGGTCAGACTCTTCATCGGTCTGCTCGGAGGTTAAGATTGGAATTTTCAAATCGATTTGGGCGGCGCCGTTACGCACGACGTCGACGAATCGGTGGTTGTCGGTAAAGTCAATGAACAGGGCTGTAGGCCGGCAGGAAGCCAACTTCACCGGCGAAAAGAAGCCGGTCGCCACGGCGATGGTATTGGCGCCGATTTTCTGCCCGCTGTGCACATCGTTGGGCGTATCGCCGATGACCCAAACATCGGACGACCGAAAGGGTATTCCGTAATGGGCAGATGCTTTTTTCAGCCCGATGAAAAGCAGTTCAGCGCGGACAGGGTTGTCGCTGCCGAAGCCACCGACCGGAAAATAACCGTTCAAGCCGTGCCGCTCTAATTTCAAGCGCGCGCCGCCCTCGACATTACCCGTGCCGAGCGCTAAATATAAATCCTTCTCCTGCCGCAGCCGTTCCAATAATTCCCGCACGCCTAAATGCAGGCGGGGTTTATCCGATGCGAATAACATCGACTTTAGATGCTTGAGATATACCTGCGAAAAGCGTGTGAACTCGCGACCGGCGTCGATAGGCAGGTTGTTGTTGGCGACCATCTGGTCGAAGATATTGCGGTCGGTCTGCCCATAAGCCGTGATGCCGCGCGTGGAATTTTCGACACTATAAAGTTCAAACGCCGCCAATTCCAATGCTGTGCGGGTCAGCCCGGCCGAATCTGTCAATGTGCCGTCAACATCGAAAAGCAATAGTTTGGAATTATGATTTACCACCGACTGCCTCGCAGGATGCGAAACTCGCCTCTTGGCTTGCCGCCCGGTTTGGATTCAATCGCAATATTATCGATGCGGCTGTAGCCATTCCCTTTCTTTAAGCGAGCGATGAGTTTGTCGATGGTTTCCGACTCGCCGACGATGTTTATTTCGACGCTGCCGTCAGGCCGGTTCTCGACCGTGCCGGAAAGCCCCAATTCGTCAGCGCAGTATTTCGTGAACGCTCTGAAGTTGACGCCTTGGACGACGCCGGAGACGATGATATGCGAAGAGACGATATTCAAGGAAGAATTCTATCTGGAATTTCACCAATCAGCGCGGCTTGGGCGGCTACCGCCGGACTGCATAGATAAACCTCCGCTTCGCCCGAACCCATCCGGCCTTTGAAGTTGCGATTGGTCGTCGCCAGGCACTTTTCACCAGCGGCAAGTATGCCCTGATGAGCGCCAAGGCAAGGTCCGCAACCCGGATTTAACACAACCGCCCCGGCTTCGACCAAGGATTCTAATATACCCTTGCGTAAAGCCTCCAGATAGATTTCTCTTGAGCCGGGGATGACCAGCAGCCGGACTTTAGTTGAAACTTTCCGGCGGCCAATAATTGAAGCCGCGATATCCAAGTCGTCGATGCGGCCATTAGTGCAGGAGCCAATGACAATCTGGTCGAGTTTCACGCCAGCGGCTTTCCCCAGCGGCACAACATTATCCGGCCGGTGCGGCAGAGCGATTTGAGGCTCAAGCCGATCTAAATCTACCTCGACGACCCGTGTATATTTGGCATCCGGATCCGCAGCGACAGGCGTCCACTTGAAAGGCGCGCGGGCTTTGAGATAGGCTTCGGTTTGAGCGTCGTAAGGTATGATAGCGAATTTTGCGCCCATCTCCATCGCCAGATTGCAGAGCGTGAACCGTCCCGATACTGGCATCTGGCTAATCGCCTTGCCGTAATATTCCAGGGACATATAATCTGCGCCGCGCGCTGTGAGGAGACCTAACAGATAAAGCGCTAAATCCTTAGGATAGACATTCAATCCGAAATTGCCTTTGACCTCAATGCGGATGGTTTCCGGCACACGCAGCCAGATTTCGCCGGTCGCCCAGACGGCAGCCATTTCGGTAGCGCCTATGCCTGATGAGGCCGCCGCTAAACAACCGTATGATGTAGTATGGCTGTCGGTGCCGAGGATTAGTTCGCCGGGCAGGACGTGACCTTTCTCAATCATAACCTGATGGCAGATGCCTTCGCGGATGTCGTAGAAGGCAGCGACGCCTTGCTCGGCGACAAATTCGCGGATGGACTTATGCGCCGCAGCGGTTTTCTCTGATTCAGCCGGCGCCCGATGGTCGAGCGGAATGATGATGCGCGCCGGGTCAAAAACCTTCTCCGCGCCAATCTGGCGAAACTGCCTTATGACCAGCCCGGCGTTGTCGTGCGACATCGCTTTATCCGGCCGGGCGGTTACTAACTGCCCCGGCTCGACCTCTTTTAAACCCGCCTTGGCAGCGAGGATTTTCTCGGCTATAGTATGAGGCATAACATTATATTAATATTAAACTTCCGGGATTAAGTTTGCGTTTCTTTATATTCTGAACCGTCGGCCGGTCGAAAGTATTTTGCGGGGCGACGGAAGGATATTCAAGTTTTTTACCGGACAATAATTCTTCTATTGTAAAGATTTGTAAGCGTGGACATTTATATTGAGGGTAGTGTTCGGGCACATAGAGACCAACCGCAAGAGCCTCTACGCGCATCTGACGGGAAGGCTGTTTTAAGGTGATAAAAACACCTATCACAGCGTCTTCACGTTCCATAACGCCGCGTAAATCACGAATCTGCTGAACAGATACATCGCCGCTTTTAACCTGAACAACGATTTTCTTAGCGATACCGCTGTCGTCATCTATAAAAAATATGACGCCATCGACGCCGGAATCCGGTCCGCGACGCTTATCCTGCGCCGGACGTGCGTCAACCAAATCGACAGCCCACCATTCAAATTGATGGCGATTTTCCAGCGCCAATGCTTCAGCGCTGGATTTATCGCGTGGAATACCATATACTTTAAAAGGTTTGAGTTTCTGTTTGAAATCTTCTCTCAAGCGGTTTTTAATCAATGTAATAGATAGATGAGTAATATCGATCCCAATCCATCGCCGGTTCAATTTTTCGGCTGCTACGACTGTTGAACCGCAGCCGCAAAATGGGTCAAGGACGATATCGTTTTCGTCGCTGGCTGAATTAATTATACGGGTCAATAATGCTATAGGTTTTTGGGTTGGAAAGCCCAATCGCTCTTTGGCGGCCGGATTGATGGGATAAATATCAGTCCATATATTACCGACAATTCGACCTAAATGTTCATCTAAATATCTTTTCAAGCGAGGTTTATCCGACGCGGTGAAGACAAATCTTCCCGCTTCGTAAGCCTCGTCTATTCGCGCCTGCCCCCAAATCCAATGCTTGCCTTTCGGCGGCGAAATCAGTTGGCTGCCAAATCGCCGCGCCGGTCCTTGTCCACCTTGAAAGAAATTAACTAACAGGTATTGCCGTCCGGTTTCTTCCTCTATCAGATTAAACCGTTTGAGATATTCTTCCGATGGTTTGAGTCGTTGATGATAGAATTTAAAATTTTTACTCTTTGAATAAAAAAATATTGAATCGTGTAATTTTGGATATCTTTTACTTTGGGCTTTCTCAACGCGTATTTTCTGCCAGATTATCTCATTTTGAAAGTTCTCTCCGCCGAATATGGCGTCTAAAAGTAATTTAATTAGATGACTCGCTGTTTGGTCACAATGTAAAAACAAACTACCAGTGGGCTTGAGAACGCGGTGCAGTTCGACCAGCCGCGGCGCCATCATAACCAAATATGCCAGCATATCATTCCGACCAAGAAAGTGTCTAAAGGCTTGCATTAAGAACGACAATTTGGTTTCCTTGCCTGTAATGAGGTCTCTATATGCGATTTCAGACTCCCGTCCCCAGCGCCAGGCGTCTTCAAAAGCGGTAATTTGTGCGGTTGAATTTTCGCCTGAACGTTCTTTAAACAGCACATTATAGGTCGCATTCGAGTTAAAAGGCGGATCCAAATAAATCAAATCCACCGACTCGTCGGGAATGCTCTCCTTAAGCGCCTTCAGGTTGTCGCCGAAGTGCAGTTGGTTTATCCAGTCTTCCATTTTGTCTAGGCGCTTAAGCGCTTGAGTATTGTTTGGTTATAATTATTCAACCTCTTTAAGCAAATCGAGATAGCCGCAGGATTGTTATCGATGCCCATCCATTTACGACCTAAATGTTGCGCGGCTGCAAGGGTCGTTCCGCTGCCGCAGCAGGGGTCGAGAATCGTGTCGCCTTTGGCGCTGGAGGCTTTGATTACACGTTCCAGCAGCGCTTCCGGTTTCTGAGTCGGGTAGCCGGTGCGCTCGGCTGAGGTTCGTCCGACCATATCGATGAACCACACATCACGCAAGTTGACCTCTGTGAACCAGCCGACATCGTCGCGGAACTCTGCCACGCCTTGGAAGCGATACGGCTTCATCTCGCGGTTATAAGATTTCTGCTTTTGGGAATAAAACCGGCAGAGACTTTGGTCGGCGGCATAAAACAGCAGCGTGTTATGTTTATGCGCGAAACTCTTCGACGAAGCGCCGCCGCTCTTGAAAGCCCAGATAATTTCGTTTTTAAACTGCGCCCGGCCGAAAATTATATCCAACACTGTTCTCAAATAATGCGCGCTCGACTCATCGCAATGCAGGTAGAGGCTGCCGGTCGATTTTAAAAGGCGTTTAATTTCCAGCAGCCGCAGGCTCATCCAGACCAGATAAGCCGCAATGCAGCCGCGACGCTCTAATTTACGCATAATTTGAATGACTTCGCAAATCAAAGGCTGGAATTTAAAGAGAATTTCAAATCCTTCCTTGGTCTCGTTGTCCCAACTCCAGCGGTCGTCGAAATCCGTCCCATAATGCCGTCGGCTGTTGAATGGCGGGTCGAGATAGACCAGGTCAATCGATGCAGCGTCGATTTGCTCCTGCATCACTGCCAGGTTATCGCCGTAATATAGGACTCCGGCGCCGATGAATGTAGAGGGCTGGGGGCTTGATTTGGAATTAAACACTTTACTAAAAGGAATATACTATTAAAGACAAGGTTCGTCAAGCCTTATTTTGCATTATTTTAGGCTTGCAATCGGACTGACGAATATCTATATTAGTGCTTAAGTGCCTATAAGTGCTTAAGCGCTTTAGTGTATAACACACCGAAGCCAAAGGTCACTTAGGCGCTCAATCACTCAAGGACTCAAACACTTTAATGTATCGCACAACCTATTTTGCTCCAACCCTAAAAGAAACTCCCGCTGAAGCCACAGCCACATCTCACAAACTTATGCTGCGCGCTGGGCTCGTGCGGATGCTGTCGGCGGGGATATATACATTTCTACCGCTGGGCTGGCGTGCCGCGCTTAAAGCCGCCCAAATTGTGCGCGAAGAGATGGAACGCATTGGCGGACAGGAATTCCAATTCCCGGCGCTCAATCCCATCGACATCTGGGACGAGACCGGCCGCTCGAAGGACTTTGGCGAGGAGATGTTTCGTTTGACCGACCGTAAGGGCCGGCTCAACTGCCTGGCGCCGACGCACGAGGAGGTCGTCTGTGCCACGGCACGCGGTGAAATTCGCTCCTGGCGCGACCTGCCGCAGATATGGTTTCAAATTCAGACTAAATTCCGCGACGAACCCCGCCCGCGCGGCGGGATGCTGCGAATGCGCCAATTCGTAATGAAGGACTCCTACAGCCTCGACCGCGACGAGGCTGGACTCGACCGCAGTTACGAACTCCATCGCCAGGCTTACGAGCGCATTTTCCAGCGCTGCGGCTTAAACTACTTCATCGTCGGGGCGTCGTCCGGGCTGATGGGTGGAGCGCAATCGCAGGAATTTATGATTGAATCCGACGCCGGCGAAGATACGATTGTGCGCTGCAACCATTGCGGCTATGCCGCCAATATCGAGGTCGCGACCGCCGCGGTCGAAGGCGCCGATTGCGGCGAACGCGAAGCGCCGCGTGAAGTGCCGACGCCCGGCCAACGCACCGTGGAAGAGGTCGCCAAATTCTTGAACATACCCCCGGCTCGCCTTATTAAGACATTGATATATATTACGACCGATGGACCGGTTATGGCGTTAGTCTGCGGCGATGACGAATTAGCAGAGGCGAAATTAGTCAAAGCCGTCGGCGGTTTGGTGCGCCCGGCACATCCGGAGGAGGTCCGCGAATTTATGCAGGCAGAGGTCGGTTATTTAGGTCCGCACGGCGAACACACGATGCTGATTTATGCCGACCTGCGGCTCGAAGACGGCTTTGGACTGATTTCCGGCGCCAACCGCAACGGCTACCATACAATGGGCATCGACATCGCGCGGGATGTGCAGCCGGACGAATTTGTTGACCTGCGGCTGGTAAAACCGGGCGAGGGCTGCCCGGTCTGCGGACAACCCGTCCGGCTGGTTACTACGATTGAACTGGGACATATTTTCAAACTCGGCGCGAAGTATTCGCAGTCGATGGGCGCGACTTATCTGGATGAAGCTGGCGCTGAGCGGCCGATTGTGATGGGTAGTTATGGCATTGGCATCGAGCGCATATTAGCCGCGGCTGTCGAAGGCTCCGCTGACAAGGACGGCATCCGCTGGAACAGCGCCCTGTCCCCGCTCGATGCGCTGATAATCCCACTGGGCGGCGCTAACCACGAGGTCGTCGCCAAAGCGGGGGAAATCTACGACGATTTGACCAACAGCGGCTTTGTAGTTCTATTTGACGACCGCGACGCCCGCGCCGGCGTAAAAATGAAAGACGCCGACCTGCTCGGCATCCCGGTGCAGGTTATCGTATCCGAGCGCAATCTAAAACAGGGTCTGGTCGAACTAAAAAACCGCTGGACCGGCGAGCGCAAATTCGTCGAACCGCCACAGGTTTCGGCTGCCATCGAGGAGATACTCGAAGCGGCCAGACCGGCCGCCGGGCTTGAGGAAGTTGAGGATTAAAAAGGGAAAAAGAGAGAATGAAAGAAAGGGAGAAAGGGTTCTATTTCAGAATCTGTGGATAAATTTAGTGCTGTCAAACGTAAGATGTCGTCATCCTGAACGAAGTGAAGGATCTCGTCCTAAAAACTTACTTATACCAAGTCGCAATCAATCGGATGATAAATGTCAAAACAAATTCACAACAGATTAAACGGATGAAACGGATAATCCTGTAAAGCCGCTATGTTATCCGTTCTATCCGTTTAATCCGTTGTTAATTT
>VGIO01000130.1 GCA_016867855.1 Calditrichota bacterium | reverse complement strand
ATGCTCGATCGCTATCACGGGAACACCAGGCTAGCCTTAGCGGCGTATAACGCCGGTCCTGGCGCTGTTGACCGCTACGCTGGCGTCCCGCCTTACAAAGAAACTACCGCTTATGTGAATAAAGTATTGGAAGCCTACAGACGCGAACAGGCATCTGCCAAGCATAATAACTCCACCGAGTTATCAGAATTACCTTCTGTCAATCCGTCGCGGTTGACAGTGGAACATCTAATGGCTGCTGACCATAGTGGATTAGCAGTGGAAAAGGGAAATACCAGACCGGCTGAGCCGGCTTCCGGCAGCACGGGGAACTAAACTATGAAAGAACTCATCGACCAACTCATCAGCCTCATCCGACAGGAAGAAGATGTCCTCGAGGAATTCCTCGATTGCCTCGCTAAACAACGGGAATGCATTGTTCAGAATCGCATCGATGAATTCGACCTGACTGTCCAGCGGCAGGATAAATTGATTACTCAAATCCGCACGTTGGAAGATGGCCGTGTGCAGGTCGTCCGCACGATTGCCAAGACTGCTGGGTCGCAGGATGACATCACTATCGCCCGGCTGATAGAGATGAATCTCGAACAATCGTCAGAAGAATTACGTGGTTTAAAAACGACGCTTTCCCGTCTGATAGAGAAAATCAAGAAAGCCAACCGCGTCAATCAATATCTGATTAAGCGTTCGCTTTCTTTTTTGCAGCGCAACATCGACCTGTTTATCGACGAGGGGCAGGATATAGGTTTATTGTATTTGCCGAATGGCGAGCGTCGTCCGCAGCGCATTTCACACATCCTTGTGGATAAAACGCTGTAAATGTCTTCAGTCAACGCCACTTTGGCCTTAGCCCGCCGGGCGCTGCTCGCCCAGCAGGCAGCGATGCAGGTTACCGGCGATAATATTGCCAATGTCAACACGCCGGGCTACGCCCGTAAACGGGCGGAACTGCGCGAATCGTTAGCGCTGGCTGAACAGCCGGGATTGCTGCTCGGCACCGGCGTCGATCTGGATGCAGTGCGCACCATCCGCGATCGGTTCGTGGAACAGCAGGTCCAACGTTCGATGGCGGATGCGGCGCGCTACGAGACCGCCGGACAGCAATTACAACTCCTTGAAGCCACTTTGGGGGATTTAGGCGAGACTGGCTTGTCTGGCGTTTTGGACAGTTTCTGGAACGCCTGGCTGGACTTGGCACGTGATCCGGCGTCGCTGGCGCCGCGCACTGTCCTGCGGGAAGCCGGCCGTTCGATTAGTCAAACCTTCCGCACCGCCGGACAAAACCTCGCCCAACAAGCCTCTCAACTCGACGAACAAATAGATTATCGTATCAAGCGCTTTAACGTTCTTATCGCTCAATTAACCCAAGCCAATATGAATGCGCTGCGGAGCGGTGTCCGCGAGCTGGACGACGCCCGCGCCAGACTGCTCGATGAACTATCCTCCCTGGCCGGCGTTTCCTATCGTATGAACGAAACCGGCTCGGTAATTTTAATGCTGGGCAATGTTATGGTTGTGGACGGCGCATCATATCGCGAGATGGAAAGAACCTTCGACGGGCAGGGCGCTAATGTTTTTGTGATTGGTGGGAATCAAGTAGTCATCAGTTCTGGAGAAATTTCCGGCTTGGTGTCGATGCGGGAGGATGATTTAGCCCATATCCGCGCCCGATTGGATGAATTGGCAATAACTTTTGTCCAGGCTGTGAACAACATACACCAGACCGGTTATGGCTTGGACGGCTCAACCGGAATCTACTTTTTCGATCCCTCGGTCACCGGCGCGTTCGATATTGCGCTATCCGCTGATGTTCAACGTAACTGTCGCTGTATTGCAGCCTCGCTGAACGGTGACCGCAGCGATAACGAAATAGCCTTATCCATCGCCGACCTTGCCGATGCGCCTTTATTGGATGGGCAGCGAACTACGATTGGCGACAGTCTCGCTGCTTTAATTGCCGGCATCGGCGCTCGCATGAACGATAACCAAATGCTCGCTGAATCGACCAAATTGTCCTTGCAGCAAGCCGAAAGTTGGCGCGACTCTGTCAGCGGCGTGTCCATTGACGAAGAAATGACCAATCTCATCCGCTATCAAAACGCTTTCAACGCCGCAGCCAAATTAGTAACAACGGTCGAGAAAATGATGGATGTTCTATTAACTATAGTATAATTCATAATGTCAATGCAAATGTCAATGTTAGAGTAAAAGATGAGCTAATTGCTAAAGTGATGATTAATCCAGAAAATTCAGACATGGCGAGGCGGACGCCCTCGTCCGCCTTGCCATCAGTTAATAAATCCAACACTTTTGCAATTACCTCAGATGATATTCATAAGGTAAAAGGAAGAATTGTTTAGAACCTCATATTCTGTTCGTCATTTCAAATTATCATTCAGCATTTTATCATTGACATTGTCATTGTCATTAGTCGTTTAATATGCGCATAACCCAAACTGGTCTAACCGAGCGCATTGTCGAACAAGTTCGGCAGCGCTATGCCCGTCTATCGGAAGCCCAACAGCGGGTTACGACCGGGCGCGCTGTGGAATTGCCGTCGGACAATCCCAGCGCGGCAGGAGAGATACTTAGCCTCAACAGCCGTCTGGCGCGCGCCGAACGCTATGAACGCAACGCTCAAGCGGCATTGTCGGAGTTGAACGCTACAGAGTCGAGCCTGGCAATTCTTTCGGACTTGTTGACTCGCGTGCGCGCGGCAGCCGTCCGCGGCGCTAATAGCGCTACCGGCGAAGAAGGCCGCGCCGCGCTTGCCAAACAGATTGACAGCGAAATCGACGAAGCGCTGCGCATTGCTAATGAGCGCAGCGGCAATCGCTATCTTTTCGGCGGCAACCGCGCCTCCTCGACGCCCTACCAAGCCGAACGCGATGAAGCCGGTCAAGTTGTCGGCGTGAGTCGGACGGAAGATGAGGATCCGATGGAGCTCGAAATCACAGTCGGCGATGGGCAGCGTCTTGAAACCGGCATTGTCGCCGGCGACCTGTTCGAATTGCCGGATGGTCAAAATTTATTCGATGTTCTAATAAAACTGCGAGACGCTTTGAAAGTCAACGATATCGGAAGCGTCGATACGGCATTGACGCACATCGACGCGGCTCTTAATTTGGCAACCGATATGACTTCACTAGTCGGCGCGCGTGCGGCGCGCGCGCAGAGTATCATCGAAAAACTTACAAATTATAGAAATAACACCGCCAACCGATTATCGGAGTTGGTCGATGTGGATGTGCTGGAAGCGGTAACGCAGTTCAATAGCGAACAGACGGCTTATGAAATGTCGCTGCGCGCCGCGGCAAAAATCATCCAACCAAGTTTAGTGAATTTCATTGACTAGTGTTTACTTGCATTAATGGCTTCCAGTATGTCGGACAGGAGGACAGGCGTCCCTGCCTGTCCCGGGAAATATGGCTGTAAAGTGGACAGGCAGGGACGCCTGTCCTCCTGTCTATACTATAATGCCAGTTTCTTTTGCAGCGAGGCACTAGCGCTATGTCAAGCGTAAGCGTTATCCTGAACGAAGTGAAGGATCTCGTCCTAAAGACTTGCTTATCCAGACGAGTTCCTTCACTTCGTTCAGGACGACATACGACATTGCACAATTGACATAACACTACTGTCAATGTCGATGCTATGTGTATAATTAACATTAGCATTAGAATTGTCATTAATTAAGGATGACCCGTTTTAAAATCGTCATTATCCAGTTAGCGCGGTTGGGGGATTTAGCGCAAGCCTGGCCTTTGATTAGCCGCTGCCTTGCTGGGGCGGGACAGGGCAGGGTCGGACTGGTCGTGGATGAACGGGTTTCGGCTCTGGCCGAACTGATGGTCGGCAAAGGGAACATTCTGTCGGTGCCGGTCGAAGCAATACAGCGCACAATATTGGATAATTCGAATGGTTTCGCTAATAGAATACTGCAGTTGAACTGTGAATTAGTCGAATTTTCCACTGAGTATGCACTCAATTTAAATTTCCATAATGCATCTGCAGCGCTGCTCGAGGCGCTGCCAACAGCCACAGCCCGGCTCGGCGCACGACTGAAAGATATCAAGGCTGAAGTTCCCTCAGACGCGGTTCTATTCGAACTATTTACATCGTCTCAAGGTCTGCGGCAAAACGGCCGGCATATCAGCGATATATGGCTCGACTACGCGCAAGACTCTCAGGACCGCCGGGAGTTGATCTTTCTTACTATTCCGGCTGAGGCTCAAGACAAGATAGACGCGCTATTCAATCGACTCGGTTGGCGAACTTCAACTAATCCGGTCGTTATTTTGCCAGGTTCAGGACAGTCTGGACGTATCTGGCCGGAGCGTTATTTTGCCGAGGTCGTCCGTAATTTGAAATCTGATACACCAGTTGTTTTTGCCGGTTCTAAGTTTGAGAGCGATACTGTCGAGCGGATTAACAAATCGGCTGGGTCAGTAATACCTGGCGCTAATTTTTGCGGCGAGACGACATTGCCCGAATTAGCCGCGCTTCTACAGCGCGCCCGGCTGGTCGTCGGCGTCGATACCGGCCCGCTGCATTTAGCGGCGATGGCTGGCGCAAAGTGTCTCGGACTTTACTTTGGTTCGATGTTCTACCGGCAGACAGGACCTTATGGCGATGGTCATTTAGTTCTAATTCCGCAGCGGCGAGATTATCCCTGCTGTGAGGCGGAGATGGCGCGCCATCCGACGCAATTTGAAGCGGATTTACTTCCTGAAGATTTAATGCAAACAATGAATTTGCGAGTATTTCAAAATAAAGCGCCTAATCTAAAATCAGCCCGCTTGCTCTGCTCAAGTTTGCATAAGAACGGTTTGGATTGGACTTAAGTGAAATGTTGAAAAAAGCGAATAAAATAGAGATATTTCCGGCTCGCAGCGGGACGTTGACGATGCGTATCAGCGGCAATATGCTGCACAGCCTTTACGACCCGGTCAAGGAAGCGCAGACAATCGCCAAAGCCGCCTTGGCGGATGTGCCGGAAGAGGCGCCGGTCGTAATATTAGGTTTGGGGCTGGGTTACCTGGCGCAGGCTGTCAAGGCGCTGCATAGAGGGTCTTTAGCCGTCGTCGAGGCGGATGACGCAGTTGCGCGAGCGGCTTTATCTGCACAGCCCTGGCTGGAGCATAACGATGTTCTATATCTTGCCGGGCAACCAGTGGCGAAGGTTGTAGAAAATATATTCAACACGCTGCCGGTTAAAGGTCGATATTATTTCGTCCGTAACGCGCCTTCAGTCAAACTGCATCCGGACTATTACAGCGAGATTGAACGATTGTTGGCGGAACGCAGTCGGGCTAACATTGAGCGGTTGAACATCTTAGTTTCGACGCCGTTCTATGGTGGTTCGCTGCCTATCGCCCGCTATTGTGCGGCGGCTTTGACCCGTCTCGGGCATAATGTCATTACGCTCGACAATGCGGTGTTTGAACCGCTGCACTCACGCATCGAGTCCAATTTGCGCAGCCGACATTATCGTCATAAAGTTCTTAACCAATTAACATCAGTTGCCGCGGATGAAATTGTTTTGCTGGCTGAAGAGCGGGCTATCGACTTGGTGTTTTTAGTCGCCCAGTCGCTAATCACGCCAGAGGCTTTAAGTGCGCTGCGGCAAATGGGCGTCCCGACGGCTTTCTGGTTCGTCGAAGAATGGCAGTTGTTCACCTACTGGCAGGAGTGGGCGACGCGCTACGATTACTTTTTCACGATACAGAAAGGCGAATTTCTGTCCGCGCTGGCGCAGCGGGGAAATAAAAAGGCTAAATATCTGCCTTTGGCTGCCGACCCGTTCGTCCATCGCCCGCTGGAACTAAGCGCTTTGGAAAGCGTTGCCTACGGCAGCGACATCTCGCATATCGGCGCCGGCTACCGCAACCGGCGGGTCGTGTTCAGCGGACTACAAGGCTTCGACTTTAAATTATGGGGAAATGATTGGAACGGCGCCGGGGCGCTGGAGCCTTTTCTGCAGCGCAACGGCGAGCGGATCTCGACCGAGGAAACGGTGAAGATTTTCAATGTTGCAAAGATTAACCTCAACCTGCACTCCTCCTCTTATCACGACGGCGTCAATCCGGATGGCGATTATCTCAATCCGCGCACTTACGAAATTGCCGCCTGCGGCGGCTTTCAATTAGTTGACCGGCGAGAATATTTAGCCGACCAGTTTCAGATTGGCAAAGAAATCGCCGTCTTCGACAATATAACCGAACTCAAAGATAAAATTCGCTATTACCTCGACCATCCTGAAGAGCGCCTCGCCATCGCTCGCGCCGGTCGCCAGCGCGTCCTCGCTGAACATACCTATGAGCGACGAATGACCGAAGCGTTGCAATTCATCTATAGTTATGAGACCGCGCCGGCCAGCCGACGCAATCCGAATTCTGTGGATGGAATGCTGAATGTCCTTGGCGATGAGCCTGAATTGAGGGCGCTGCTGGAATCCCAGCGCGCTGCCGGCATTGTAACCGTCGAAGAAATCTCAAGGCAGATATTATCCCGCCGGACAGGCGACTTGACCCGTGCTGAAGGCATCTTTCTCTTGATGAACGAATTCCGCCTCTGGGCGCAGGATAAGGATTTGGCGTGAAGCGAGCCTTGGTCGTGAACATTGCGCGGATGGGAGACCTGATTCAATCGGCGTCTCTCCTTTCAGGGTTAAAGAAGCATGGCTATGAGGTGACGTTGCTCTTTTCAGCGGCTTTTTGTAAAGTCGCCAAAATGCTGCCGGATATCGACCGAGCAATATCATTTCCCCTGACTTCTATTGTGATGCCGCTTATCCAACCGAATGGCAGATTAGCCGACTCTTACATTGCCTTAAAAGAATTAACCGACCGCTTGCATTCCGATGGCTATGATTTAGTTGTGAATATTACACACACCCATTTCAGTGCGGCGCTGTGCCGGCTCATCGATGGCAAGCGGACGATTGGGATGACGTTGGATAAACAGGGACAGAAGTTAGTCAACGGACGCTGGACAAATTACTATTTAAACGCCAATCTCAACCGCCATTACAACCGTTTTAATCTGGTCGATATTCATTACAAACTTGGGTGCATAATTGATGGTGATGAGAAAAATGTAAATGCTAATGTTGATGACAATGCTAATGTCAATGCCAATGATAATTACAATGGGAGAGCGTTGAGGCTGAAGGTCTCGGCGGAGGCTTTTCAAAAGACGAAGTATTTAGTGCGTAATGTCCAGTCTAAAGCGCGCTTGATAGGGATTGTGCCGGGGGCATCGACGGTCGAGAAGCGTTGGCCGGCGGAAAATTTTGCCGAGATGTTGAAAATACTAGGCGCTCAACTGTCGATATATCCCCTGATATTCGGCGCAGAGAGCGAGAGCGAATTATGCGCGTCGGTAGCGGCTCACATCCCGGCGGCGCTCAATCTGGCGGGGAAGACCGATTTGGCTTTGCTGGCGGCGCTCATAAAACAATGCGACTTGCTTATAACCAACGACACCGGACCAATGCACATCGCTGCGGCGGTCGGCACACCGGTTCTGGACATATCGCTCGGCAGCGCTATGGCTGAAGAGACGGCGCCTTACGGCGTCGGGCATATCATCGTCGAGCCGCGGCTGGATTGTTTCCCCTGTCTGCCTAAAATGCGCTGCGGACATCATTCCTGCCATAAATCTGTTTCTGCGCAATTCGCCGCCGAACTGGCTCAAGCTATGTTGACTAATGAGTTTTGCGATGCAATTGCGGCGCGATATGCTATCGATGCTAAAACCTACCGCACCGCCTTTGATGTCGATGGCTTCTTAAAACTCACATCGTTGTTTAGGGACGAGTTAACGCCGCGCGCTATGTTGAATGCCATATTAAAAGAAGTATGGAAAGATGTTCTCGACGGTCGATTCGAAGCCGTAAAAGATATTTCAGCCGGTGATATCGCCGCGCAAATAATGAATGAATATTCGCTCGATAATTATGGATTTGTGCGGGATTGGATGCTCAATTTTCGACTGGCGCTGGACGAACTGAAAAGTTTGGCGCAAGAGGGGCAGGGAATTGCCGGTCGATTAAAGATGATTTGCGGGCGCAACGGGCAAATCGCGCAGATAAGTGAACTTGGCAAGCGCAGCGCTGACATCGACGCTGACATCATACGGCTGGCATATAAAGAGCGTGATTTAATGCCCCTCGCCACCCAGTTCACTTATGCAAAAGACGGCATCGACGGCGCCGACCTGCATTCGTTAGCGAGCCAGACTGAACAATTGTATGCTGAGTTAGCGTGGAACTGCCAAGTAGTCGGCAGATTGTTAAGCGAAGTGCATCATAAATTAGCCGTGCAATTATCTTCAATCGATTTGACGAGCCGCGACGCCGGTCCAAACATTATCAACCCACTGTGGTTGTCAGCGTATAAGTAAGCCGTCCAATGGATTTGTCCCCGACGCTGCTCAATCGTCTGCAAACGCCAAGACTGCGCAATGTTGCAGGCGTCGTAATAGTAATCGACGCCGGTTATTTTATTCGGCGGGAGGTGTTTCGCGCCTTCCGGCGCTGCGGCTGGCAGGTCGTCAGCCTGCCGGTCCAGCCGCGTGAGGGTTACATCGAACGGCTGTTGAATATGATACTCGAGCATCGTCCCGATTTTTTATTCACCGTCAACCATTTTGGTTTCGATGAAGACGGGGTAGTGAAAGATTTACTGCTGCGTATAGAACTGCCTTTCGTTTCGTGGTTCGTCGATAGCCCGGCGTTTGTGCTGCTCGACCATAAGGCTAATGTTTCGCCGCTGGCTTTGACCGCAATCTGGGAACGGACATATATTCCTTTTCTAAAGGAATTTGGCTTCGATAATATAATCCATCTACCGTTAGCCGGCGACCCAGTTTCGATGCGCAAAGGCGATAATTGTCAGGCTCACTATAATGTCTCTTTTGTCGGCGATTCGATACGGAAACTGGCTGCCCAATGGCTTCAAATGTGTCCGACAACTCACGATTTACAGATGCGTCTGGATGCCGCTGTAAATGCGCTTTTAACTTCTTCACCTTTAAAAAGCCCATTATGGATAAACGAGACCGAACCGGATGGTTTCGCGCTTGAAGAATGGATGCCGCGCGCTCGATTAAGTTTCGCTTCCGCCGCTGTATTGGAAGCCACGCGCCGCTATCGC
>VGIO01000129.1 GCA_016867855.1 Calditrichota bacterium | reverse complement strand
ATTTTGACCAGCGCGCCTTCGACCGGGCGGGCGTTGGCAGCGTCGGTAACCCGACCAGAGAGATGACCGACGCCTTGTACGACAATGGCGGTAATTGGTATATCTAATTGCTGGAGATTAGCAGCGTTGCAAGTCAACCGGGCAGTAGATTGGTAATTGCCGGGCTGAAGATTTTCAGCATTTATCGTAAAAGCCGCGTCGATATTTTCCCGCGGCGCAATTCGCCCCTGCAGCGGGTCAACCGACAGCCAAGCCGGTCGGTTATTCGGAAATGTAAATTGAAATTCAACGCTATACCATTCCTCTTGCTGCTGTGAAGTATTAGCTAGATGGACGGTCATCATCCTGGAGCGGTCGACAGCAATCGGCATAAATGGCAGTTGCCGCGGCTCGACGGCAATAGTCCCGCCGTAGATGGGCGTTTCGGAGCGAATCCATTGCGGGTCGTCTCCGCCGGCTTGGTTGTTGGCGCCGAGGACGCCGTTATTGCGGCGTGTGAAGTCGGCGGTCGTCTGGCCTTGTCCTTCATTTAGCGGCCAATAGCCGTATAGCCCGTTTTCATTACCGGAGAGCATAATGTTCATCGTGGCGCGGATTTGTTCTATCGAGCGGGCGACTGTCCAGATGCGGATGTCGTCGATATCGCCGACATAGAAGTTGTTCCACGCGCCGTGATGTCCGAAGTGCAGGTTATACTGTGAACCGCTCATATCATAAGCCCGTTCGACCACGGCCTCCTCCTGACCATCGACCACAATCGACCATCGGTCGCCGCTGCGAACGCCGGCTATATGATGCCAGCGGTTGTCGTTGATGCGGGTTTGGGAGACGGCTTCGAAGCGGATATTCTGGTCGTCCATACAGAAGCCGGCGCAGGAATTCATTATTAAAAGCGAAGGGAAATCGGAGCCGTCGTCGGCGTGGCGGTTGGTGACCATAACTCTCTGGTCGGCGGCTTGAGTGCGTATCCAGCATTCGATAGTGATATTACGTTGGACTTGGCGCATCTCGGCGGCTGGTCCGCAATCGACGAAATCGTTCTGGCCGTCGAAGCGCAGAGCGAAATTTTCAGCCCCTGCGACCAAAGGTAGAATTGCCGGCAGGGCAGCTAAAATTATTAAGCGGCGAATTCTTAAGCGCATTGAAAACTCCTGGAGATGGGTAACTTAAGTCATTAGGAAGCAGTTCCGGGCGGCAGTGCAAATGGGGGCTTTTATTTCAATATACACTGAAAATAATCGGTTGTCAAGGAAATCCGGTTCGGTTACAATCTCGTTTTGGCTGGAAATATTCAAACTTAAATAATAATAATACCCAGCCAGATGAACAGCGCAAAATTATGATTATATTAATTAATTTAATGAATACAATATCCATCGAAACCGCCCAAATACGGCGCATATTCAAACTCGACCGGCTGGCGCGCCGCGACACGGGCGAGAAAATAATAACAGCGCTCGACGATGTAACGCTGCAGGTTCGCTCAGGGGAATTGTTCGGGCTGCTCGGACCGAACGGCGCCGGCAAGACGACGCTCATCCGCATCCTTTGCACTTTGCTGTCGCCGACTTCCGGCCGGGCATTCATCGAAGGAATGGATGTCGAGCGGGAGGTCTGGAAAGTTCGCCGGCTCATCAATTCGGTATCCGGCGGCGAGTCGTGCGGCTATGGCGTCCTGAATGCGCGCGAGAATTTAAGGTTGTTCACTGAGTTATACGGCATTCCTTGGAAGACCGCCAAGCCGCGCGTCGATGAGATGTTGAAGGTAGTCGGGCTGGAAATGATGGCTGGCGTGCGGGTCAATAAACTGTCGACCGGGCAGCGCCAGCGCATCAATTTTGCGCGCGGTTTCGTCACCGAGCCGAAGGTGTTGTTCCTCGACGAACCGACGGTCGGCTTGGATGTAACATCAGCGATGAATGTGCGGCGCTTCGTCAAGCAGTGGCTTGCCGAGCGCCGCGACGCGACGATTTTATTGACTACGCATTATATGGCGGAAGCCGACGAATTGTGCGACCGGGTGGCTATTATCGACCGCGGCAAAGTCGTGGCTTGCGATGCGCCAGCCGCGCTGAAAAAGACGGTGCAGAAAGAGACAGTGCTGGAGTTAACACTCGCCGGCGCTGATCTGCCGCCGGACAACTGGAATTCCATCCTGGATGTCGTCCGGTTGACTGCCCGGCCGGTCAGCCAGAATCAGACCGTCGAACTGCGCGCAATCCTGGCGAATCCCCAAGCCGGCGGCGCACTCATCAATGAAGTTACCGCCTCCGGCCGGCGCCTGCTCGACCTGCGCACCGTCGAACCGACGCTGGAGGATGTGTTTCTGAAACTCACCGGCCGCAGGCTGGCGGATGAAACAGAAGAAGAGGTTGAAATAGAATATTGAAGACGATAAACATATCAACTAAAACAAACAAATCGCTTGACGATGCGTAAGATTTATTTAAATCAAAACCAACCGAACTGAAAAAGAGATGTCCATTGTGTCTATATAGTGTATAGTCCATTAAAATATTTTACTAAAAAAATAACTTCCTCGCTTCTCAGTCACTTGACAAACGTTGAAAGATTTTGTATATTACAAGCCCTATTACTATGAACTGAAGACCTGCCCTGATAAACAATAGACGCTTTAAAATTGCCGAATTATCCCTTTCTCGAATTAAATCGAAATCGATTTTTCTCTCTATTTATTCCTCTCGCTTCAATTATTCGGGTGTCAACCCGAGGTCGACTATTTTATATCGACAAACAAACACAAACCATAAATATAAGAGGTAAAGAATGCGTAATGTCGGAGACTTAAGCCCTTCGGTGAGACTGCTGTTGGCGGCATTAATCGTCATCATCAGCGGGACGGGCCTTTGGGCGGCAGACAGAAATGTCAATCTTGGCTCGGTTCCGACGCGCGATCCCGACGAACCTGCGCTTACGGTCGACCCTCAGTCGATTGAGGACGACCTGTTCACAGGCCAAACGGCAGAGCATGTCGTGAATATAGCCAACGATGGTCGGGAGCGTGTAACCTTCCGCACCGAATTTGAAATCGTCGGCGAGCCGGGGCGCGACGGGCGTATTAGACGCGCCTTGCGCAATATCGGCGCCGGGCCGATGAATGCGCCGGTTTATTTTGGACCGCGCACGACCGATGCAGTGCGTCCAAATAACGATGCGAACAGCGCTAATTTCTCCCCGCGGCGGATGCCGGTCGGACCGCGCCGCGACGATTTGGAAGATTTGTATGTGCTGCTGATTTTAGACGGCGACGGCTGGTCGCCATCGAATGAACCGGTCGCCCGCGACTTGCAAGTCCGCTACGAACGCATCGGCTCGCGCCAAATACGCGAAGTCGATTTTCGAGATTTCACCACGGTCATCACCGGTGACGAGCAAGGCGACGAATACTTCCAGATTATGCGCGACAATCTGGCGCTGTTCGAAGACTATGTCAGCGGCGGCGGCACTCTGGTCTATCAGGCAGCCTCCAACGCTGAAGTCCGTTCTTTAATCCCGGGTGGCATCGAGGATGACCACGCCGGCACCGACGAATTCAATGTCATCGTCGATGGCGCTGACCGGGAAAATCCGCTGCTGGCTGGCGACCCCGACGACCGCGAAGATGACCTGCGCGACCGTCTGTGGGGTTCCTCGGTCAACCACTGGGCGTTCCCGCGCCGCGCCTTGGAACAGAATGGCGACATCGACGATCTGCAGATTTTTTATGTCGTCGAGGGTCAGGAGGATCGTGTAACGCTATGCACTTATTCTTACGGCCGCGGTAATGTCTGCGCCACAACCTTCACGGTTTCAGCCGCTTGGGGCTGGTGGGCGCCGGATGAGAACGGCGGCAGCGCACACTGGTTCTGCCGCAACCAGTATCTCTGGGCGGCTTGGATTGGCAGCGCAGGATGGGTTTTTTGCGAACCCACCGAAGGCGTCATCAACGGCGGCAGCGATTTGGATATAGTAGTCACGCTCAACGCGGCAGGTTTAATTGAAGGCGATTGGGAAGCCGACCTGCATATCCTGTCCGACGACGAGGATACGCCGGATGTAGTGGTCGGTATTATACTGCATGTTACTGGCGCGCCGGATATCGAAGTCGAATGGGCTGAAAGAGCAGGATATCCTAATCTAATCGATTGGAACGCTTTCTTTCCGGATGTCTTTGTAACAGCCGAACTGCCGATTCCGGTCACGGTGACCAATACCGGCACGGCAGATTTAGTCGTGCGTGAGATTGCAGCCGGACACGAGTATTTCACGGCTGCGCCGGCGCGGTTGGAACTGGCGCCGGGCGAAGAAGCCCAAGTCAATATCATATTCGCGCCGCAGGAAGGCGGTGAAATCAACACCACGGTAACCTTTCTGAACAATTCCGAAACCGACCCCGAACTTGAAATCGCTCTTCACGGGGAAGCCTTCCTCCCGCCGGCGCTTATCGTTGACCCGCAAGCCATCGAGGATGAATTGAACACCGGCGAGACGAACGATTGGGTTGTGAATTTAGCCAACGAGGGCGACGCGCTGCTGCGCTGGGACTCCGACTTCACCGTCATCGGCGAGCCTGGCGACGATGCCAACGCCCGCGGGCTGCGGTCGGTGCGGGGCGGTCCACATCGTGATGAAGTTGACCTCGAAGGGATGATGTTCGCCGTCTTCCAATCCGATCAGATTTGGGCTTGGCTCTACGACGGGATGATTCAAGATCCGCTGCTGGACGAGAACAACTTCCACAATTACCGCAACCCTAACGACTGGAACAATGTCAACTTCGAAGATTACGATGTAATCTGCGTCAGTTCTTACGAGCAGCAATTCAATCAACAGTATCAACAGAATTTGGAGCGGTTTGAGGAATATGTTGACGGCGGCGGCGCGGCTTATTTTGAGACCGGCAACGCCAATCCGCAGATTCGCAGCCCGGGCGGCATCTACAACGACATCGACGGCGGCGATGGCAACGGCGTGTTGATTGTCAGCCCTGACCAGAACGCTGAAAATTACAGCCTCTTCGCTGAAATCTGCCACGAATCTCAGCCTAACTTCTGGAACGAAGGCGAACTGATTGAGGGGAGTTCTTGGCTGCATTCGACATATTCTCACGACCAGTTCATCCGCGGCGTCGAGAACGGCACGTTGGAATGGTTCCAGCCGATTGCTTCGACGCAGCGCGACCGCAATAACTGGGGCGCGGTGGCTTACGGCTTCGGCAGCGGCACGGTGTTGACCGTCGGACACCCCAGCGCGCACTGCTGGTTCTGGTGGAATCAGGAGGGTATGTGGGGTTCTATTGCCGCTGAAATTCTATACTATCTGACCGAAGCCGGCGGCGGCGGCTGGGTCGTCTGGGATCCCCGCGAAGGTGAAATCCCGGCCGGCAACGACATCGATGTTATGGTCACACTGGATGCAGCCGGTTTGCTGGACGGGCAATATGAAGGCGAACTTCATATCTTGTCCAACGACCCGCAGAATCAGGATGTCGCCATTGCCATCTCGCTGTTTGTGCATGGCGCGCCGGACATCGAACTGGCTTGGGAAATTGGCCAGGACAACAACCTCATCGACTGGAACGAGTATCATTTAGACCTTTTCACAACCGGCCGCTATCCCGTGCCGGTAACTATCCACAATGGCGGCACAGCGGTCTTGAATATTTCGGATATTTCCTGCGACAATGACTTTTTCTTTGCCGAGCCGGCCGAGTTGGCGCTTGAACCGCGCGAACGGACAGTGGTGAACTTCTTCATCCAAGCTGAAGAGGATGGCGAGCATCAAGGCGTTATGACTATCACCAGCGACGACCCGGACGAAGAGGTCGTCGAAATCAATGTCATAGGCCGCACGGCTGCGCCGCCGATTATCCAAGTGGAACCGGTTTCGATTCAAGACGAACTGAACACCGGCGATTTGGCTGAGCATATCGTCAATATCGCCAACAACGGCGAGTCGCTGCTGCGCTTTAAAATCGACCACGAAATCATCAGCGAGCCGGGCCGCGACCGCGACAGCCGGGCTTTGCGTTCGGTCGGTGAGAACAGCGGTCCGCGCCGCGACGACCTCGGCGAGATTGTCGGCCGCTTCAGTTGGCAGGGCGCCGGAGGTCAATCTTATAAGGGCGGCATCGCCTACGACTGGGACAACGAACTGCTCTTCCTAACTGGTTACAACAATAACAACTTCGCCATCGTTGACCCGAACGATAACTACCGGGTTGTGCGGCAGTGGCAGGGACAAGGTCAGGGCAATCCGATGGACGCGGCTTGGCTCGATGGTGTGTTCTACGATATTCAATTGTGGAACAACGGGCTGTTCCGTTGGGATGTCGAAGGCCGCAATCTGGGTATGTTGAACACCGGTGGCAATCAGCCGACGGCCGTGGCGGCAAGTCAAGACCTGGGTCTGTTGCTTGTGCAAAACAATGCAGGTGGTCGCGAAATTCAGGTGATGACGCCTGAAGGGCAGGTTGTCGGCACGATCAACAACTACCAGCAGTTCATCAACAACCAGGACTGCCGTAATATGCTCTGGATGGACAAACATCCCGACGGTCAGTTGTGGTGCGGCACTCAGAACCATATCTGGCAAGTCGCGGTGGATGTCAACAATTGGCGGGCGATCGAAAGAGTAGCCGACATTAATGTGCCGGATGCGATCAATCCGCAGGTTTGGGATGGCATTGGCCACGACCGCGATAACCTCATCATCGGCACCTGGGGCCGGGCTGACTATATCTTGGTCGATGACAACGTTCAGGAGGCTTACTGGCTGACCTACGACCCGCGTGAAGGCGAAATCGCCGGCGGCAACGACCTCGATGTCATCGTTACGCTCAACGCCGCCGGGCTGTTCGATGGCGACTATATCGCCAGTCTGTTTATATCTTCCAATGCGCCGAACGAGCCGGTCGTCGAAGTCGCCGTCGAACTAGCGATTCACGGCGCGCCGGACATCGAATTGGAATGGGCGATGGGGCAGAACAACAACCTCATCGACTGGAACGCATATCACCGCGACCTGTTCACCGGCGGACGCTATCCCGTGCCGGTAACTATCGCCAATGTCGGCACGCGGGTCCTGAATGTGCGGGAAATTTCCAGCGACAATGATTTCTTCGTCCCTGAGCCGAACGCAATGGAAATCCCGGTGCGCGAAGAAGCGGTTTGCAATGTCTTCCTCGCGTCTAATGAAGACGGCCGGCACGAAGGCACATTGACCATTCTCAGCGACGACCCGGACGAAGGCGAACTTACCATCAACCTGGTCGGCATAACGACCGCGCCGCCCATCATCCAGGTTGATCCGCAGTCCATCCAGGATGAGTTGAACACAGGGCAGATAGCCGAACATACCTTTAACATCGCCAACGTCGGCGATGCGATGCTCTACTGGACAATCGAGGCTGAAATCATCGCTGAGCCGGGAGACGACAACAATGGACGCGCTCTACGTTCGGTGAATGGCGGCCCGCAGCGCGACCCGGCTGGCGAACTCATCGCCCAGTTCCAAGGACCGAATGTCGCCGGGCAATACTGCTCGCCGGTCGGCTACGATATGGAGAACGATGCGATGTTCTTCAATGGCTACTCAGCGAGTTTCACGGCGGTCTGGACACACGACAACTACCAGAACTTCCGTGAGTTACGGCGCTGGGCGATGCCCAATCCGATGGACGGCGCCTGGTATAACGGCGTTCTTTATGCTAACCAGCACGGCCAGATGTTCCTGCATCGCTGGGATATCGAAGGCCGCAACCTCGGCAATGCCAATGCCGGCTTCCAATTTTATGGCGTGGCAATCGACAAGGATAACGGCTGGATTATGTTCCGCCAGCAGGTCGCGCCGAACTACGACATCATCGTGCATCAGATTATGCCGGATGGGCAGGTTGGGCAGCGGCTGGGCGCCATCAGCAACTACCTGCAATTTCTCGGCAACAACATTCCCTACAACCTGGAATGGGTGTCCAAGCATCCTGATGGGGAGCTGTGGATTAGCAATTCCGCCACGCAGCAGTTAGTTCAAATCGATGTTGACACCGACAACTGGCGGGCTTTGCGTGAAGTCCAGCGCTTCTCCAACGGCGGCGCAGCCCAACCCTACGATGCCTGCACCCACGACGGACACAATATGTGGACCGCAGGTCTGAATCAAGGCAATGTGCGCATCTACGACGACGGCGTCACCGAGATGTATTGGCTGATGTATGACCCCGAAGAAGGCGAAGTCCGCCCAGGAACAGACATAGATGTGCTGGTGACCTTAAACGCGGTCGGCCTCATCGACGGCGAATATATCGCTGAACTGCATATTCTATCCAACGACCCGGACGATGGCGATGTCGTGGTCAATGTCGAACTAATCGCGCACGGCGCACCGGACATCGAACTGGAGTGGGCGCTGGGGCAGGATGACAACCTCATCGATTTCAATGCCTATCACCGCGACCTATTCACCGGCGGACGCTATGCCGCGCCGATTACTATTGCCAATACCGGCACACTGGAATTGACAGTCGAAGGCATCGACACCGACAACCAGTTCTTCTGGGCTGAACCCAACCAATTCATCGTCGAAGTCGGCGAGGAGCAGGTGGTGCAGGTCTTCATTCAGGCTGAAGAAGACGGCCGGCATAGAACCACCTTGACTATCAATTCAGATGACCCGGACGAAGGCCGCATAGAGATAGCGCTGGTCGGCGAGACCGGAGCGCCGCCGGTCATCGAAGTCAATCCGAACTCGATCGAAGACGACTTAGTTACCGGCGAAGTGGCTGAACATATCGTCAACATCGCCAACACCGGCGGCGCGCCGTTATACTTCGATACCGATATCGAAGTTATAAGCGAACCTGACGACCGTGACGCCAATGCACGCGGCTTGCGCAATGTGCGCAACGGACCGCGGCGCGATCCGGTTGACCTCGAAGGTATGATGTTTGCCTGCTTCCAGACGAACAGCGTCTGGGGCTGGCTCGACGACGGTATGCGCCAGCGCAGCAATGGCCGGCTCACCAACCAGAACTTCATTTCCTATCGTAACGCCGCGGACTGGAACCGCGTTGAATTTGAAGATTACGACGCCATTGTCGTCGCTGGGCGCGATAATATGTGGTCGCAGGAATACGCCAACAACTTCGCGCGCTTTGAGGATTATGTCGCC
>VGIO01000128.1 GCA_016867855.1 Calditrichota bacterium | reverse complement strand
CGGATAAGGTAATAATTCGGAACGGGTGTCCCAACCTGAACGGGAAGGCGACTCTGAGTCCCCAGATAAAGGCGCTGCCGTTAGCCCATACAGCCCAGTTATCAACATATCAATGCCCGCTCGACCCTTTGGTTTTGTCGAGCGGGCATTGATATGTTGACAACTGGCTAAGGACTAACCAAAAGCATGTTATCGTTAACTTAAAAGTGAGCCAGAGCGATAAGGTAAAATTGAGCCACCCGGAAGAAAGCAAAAAGCCCCTGTCCGATGGTTATCTTATTCTAAACGAGACCATCAGTCAATTAGGGGACAAAATGATCAAGATTGGGGAGCTAATGACTATCGAGACGCTCCGGAAACAAGGACGCAGTTCACGGCAGATTGCCAAATTAATGGGGATAAGCCGCAATACCGTAAAAAAGTATTTTGGACAACACAATCCGCCTGTTTATCATCGCTCGGAACCTTACAAGTCCAAGCCTGACGGGTTCAAAGAATATATCCTGGAAGCGCTCCGCGCCTGCCCGGAAGTCACTGCCGAGAGGCTGCACCGGGAGCTGAAGGAACGCGGATATGTGCGCTACCAGAACAACTGGTATAGTGTGCCGTGGAGCCATGTCGGGCGGTCGGTGATTGTGAAGGTTTATGAAAGCTGATCTTTAACAGTTAGGGCACTAGTAAAATTTCTAAGTTATTGAAAATACAAAACTATTTTTAAAATAACCTATTTTGATGAAAATGTAGCGCCACAAAACAATCTGTAAATACGAATAATAACAATTTGATAATTGTTTCTATATGATGCCATTTTCCTCTTGCAAACATATCGCTCTTGCCCATATTATGGGTAACCCTTACACGGATATACCCATGTTCACCCGAATTAAAACCTCCGGCAAACACCAATACTTGCAACTGGTCGAAAACCGCCGCTAAAACGGCAAACCCAAACAACGCGTCATTCTAACCCTCGGACGCCTCGACCGCCTGCAAAAAGTTGGTAACATCGATGCGCTGGTCAAATCGCTGAGCCGCTTCGCCAAAGATACTATGCTCGTGCTCGCCAACACCAGCCACCCTAAAGCCAATGCCGTGTCCATTGGCCTAACAATGGTCTTTCAACGCCTGTGGCAACACCTGAATATACCAGACATCATCCGTATGCTCATTGAAAAACGTAACTTCACCTTCGATGCCGAATGCGCCGTGTTCCTAACTATGCTGCACCGGTTGATGCGCTCCGGCTCCGACCGCGCCTGTGACCGCTGGCGGCGGGACTACCGGGTCGAGGGAATGGATAATCTGGAACTGCACCACTCTATAGGGCTATGGCCTGGCTGGGCAAAGCGCTGCCCCAACAGCAAGACGCCACCCCCTTCGCCCCGCGCTGCACTAAAGACCTATAGAAGAGGAACTGTTCCAGCAACATCGCGACCTGTTCAGAAGCTTGAACCTGGCGCTGTTCGACGCCACGACCCTCTATTTTGAAGGCGCCGGCGGCGAAACTATCGACCGAAGAGGACACTCCAAAGACGGCCGCCACGACCGCAATCAGATGGTCGTAGGTGTAGCCCTGGACAACAATGGACGCCCCCTGTGCTGCGAGATGTAGCCCGGCAATACGGTGGATATCCAGACCCTGCTGCCGCTGACCGGACGCATCCGCCGCCGATTTCCGGTTTCCCATTGCTGCTTCGTCGCCGACCGCGGGATGGTCAGCCAGGATAACATTAAGAAATTAGAATCCAATAACATCCCTTACATCTTGGGGGTGCGGATGCGCCGGGTCAGCGAAGTCCGGTTCGAGGTCCTGCCGCACGTCGGGCCATTCGTTCCGGTCTATCCGGAAGGGAAATCGAACGACCGCGACCCGTTGCAGGTGGCTGAAGTCGTGGTAAATGAACGTCGTTATATCGTTTGCTACAATCCACGCCAGGCCCGCAAGGACGCCGCCGACCGGGAAGCGATAATAGAGAAACTGAAAACCGATATTACGATGGGCTCGCAGCGGTTGATCGCCAACAAGGGTTACAGCCGATACTTGAAGACCACGCGCCGGGCAATTATGCTGGACGAGGAACGCATCGCGGCCGAGGCGCAGTTCGACGGCAAGTATGTGTTGACCACCAATACGGATTGGCCAGCCGCGCAGGTGGCGTTGCGTTACAAAGAGCTGTGGCGTGTTGAGCACACGTTTAGAGACCTTAAGTCGATCCTGGATACGCGTCCGATATATCACCAGCGTGATGATGCGATTCCGGGGCATGTGTTTTGCTCCTTTTTAGCGCTGGTGGTTCGCAAGGAGTTAGATCGTCGTTTGGAGACTTTCGGTTATGACTTTGAATGGTCTGATATCAAACAGGACCTTAGTCAACTCCAGGCGGTAACGCTTTGCGAGGCTCAACGGACGCTGGTGATTCGCACTGAAAGCGTCGATTGTTGCGGCAAGGTATTCCAGGCGGTAGGTTTAGCCTTGCCACCGACTATTCAAGAACCATAACAAAGGTCTTTTGAAATAAGTTCAAACTGTAGCGCCAATACTTATTTTTCGTTTGTAATATATTATTATTACAAATATTATAAATCACAACTGTTAAAGATCAGGATTGCTATTGTAGCCGTAAAGAATTGCAGCATCGATATTATCTTTAAAAATCGACCGCTGGACTATTTCAGCGAGGATTATGATAAAGAAGTAGAGCGGCGCGCTGGAATTGTTGCACTCAAATAAACACGACCTTATCGTCGCTTACCAGCAGGAATACGACGATACTTTGCATCGCACGACGCCGTTTTCGACCGAAGCGGTCGCGGCGGTCGAAAGGCATATCGCAGCATTTGACAGACTGCTCGAAACCGCCGGAAAGTATTGGTCCGGCAAACGCTGGGGAGCGGTTTTCCTACCCGACCACGGGGCGCGCCTCGACGCGGCTACAGGTAAAGGCGAACATAGTCTGGATATTCCGGAAGATATGGAAATAAAACACTTCTGGCGGTTCTCATTCCCATCAACAACTTGAAAACAGAAAGGAAAGGTGGAGAGAGTCATTCTAAGCAGAGTGAAGAATTCGGTCCCCATTTACTGATAATATACTTCACAAGGTTCAGTATGACTTCGCGTCTCAGCCTATCTATTTACGGGAGCGGTTTATAGTAGTATTTTAAACAGGCGAACACGAGGTTCGCCCGTTCGGGCGATGCTTGTCACGCCCATAATTCAATTAAAAGAAATTCGCTATAATTTTCACCCCTTAAAGAAAGGAATTTCTTATGCTAAATGACAAAGTCGCCATTGTTACCGGCGCCGGTCGAGGGATTGGCGCTTCGATTGCCAAATGTTTCGCGGCCGAAGGCGCGATAGTTATCTGCGCGGATATAAAAAAAGAAGGGATAGAAGAAGTCGCAGATGATGTCCTTAAGAGCGGCGGCAAGGCTGAAGCGTTAGCGTTCGATGTTGCGGATAAGCCGCAGGTTGACAAGGCTATCGAACGCATTCTGAGAACCTACGATCGTATCGACATTCTCATCAACAATGCCGGCGTCACACGCGACAACCTGTCGCTGCGGATGAGCGAGGATGAATGGGACCTTGTAATTCGTGTAAATCTACGCGGGACCTGGCTGCCGTCGCAGGCTGTAATTCGTCCGATGCGCAAGCGGCGCTGGGGACGCATCGTCAACACTTCGTCGGTCGCAGCGTTGGGCAATATCGGGCAGGCGAATTATGCAACCTCCAAAGGTGGAGTGATATCCTTGACCCGCACTTTGGCGCTGGAACTTGCCAAATCCGGCGTCACGGTCAACTGCGTCGCGCCGGGCGCGATTATGACCCCGATGTTCGAGGCGGTTTCCGATGAATTGCGCGCCAAATATCTCGAGCGCATTCCGCTTGGCCGGTTCGGCGCGCCGGAAGATGTGGCTAATGCGCACCTGTTTCTGTGCAGCGAGGCTGCGAGTTATATCACCGGGCAGGTTATATTTGTGGACGGGGGACTCAGTGTGGGGATGTGAATAAAATGATGAAGGAGGTGCGAAGCGAAAATTCCATCTAGACTTGGTATGAATATATATCATTGAACTTTAAACAAAAACCGGACGATTTTCATCGTCCGGTTTTTTCCCACCGACTTTCTGCGGTCTCATTCCACCTTAAAGATGCACTCGACCGGACAGACTTCCTTGCAACGTGGGACGTCGAAATGTCCTTCGCATTCGATGCAGGTAGCAGCGTCGATGATATAAATCTCTTCGCCTTCCGTAATCGAATTAGTCGGGCATTCCGGCTCGCAAGCGCCGCAATTGATGCAATCCTCGTTAATGTAGAGCGCCAATGTTCCTCCATAAATCAAAGGTGTCGGGTCGTCAAAATCGGACGCTCCGCACCTCATTATTCCTTCCGAATCTCCTCCTCGCGGACTTTCAAGAGGTTGTCGATTTCGGATATATGATGGTCAGTTTCTTTCTGAATTTGTTCGAGAATGCGGCGGTTGTCATCTTCCGATATTTCGCTCGCCTTCTCGGCTTTTTTCACCGCTTCGTTAGTTTCGCGCCTTATATTGCGCACCGAGACGCGGCCTTCCTCGGCGATCTTCCGCATAACTTTTATCAGTTCTTCGCGTCTCTCAGCCGTCAAAATCGGAATGGGCAGCCTGATGACGCGTCCATCATTTTGTGGCGTCAAACTCAAACCGCTGGCGAGAATCGCCTTTTCTATCGCGCTGAGCATCCCTTTGTCGTAAGGCTGGATGACGATGAGGCGCGCTTCCGGCGTGCTGATGGTCGCAACCTGCTTTAAAGGCGTATGGCTGCCATAGTAATCGACCTTCACCGGATCGAGCAGCGCCGGTGTGGCTTTGCCGGTGCGGATATGCAGCATTTCGTCGCGGCAGTGTGCGACGGCTTTGGACATTTTATCTTTGGCGCTCGTTACAAAGTTGCCGGGCATTTAAGACTCCTTCACCTTAGTTCCGATAGCCCCCCCGTGCAAGATACGCCGCAAGTTGCCGTGTTCGAGGATGTTAAATACGACGATAGGCACATTGAAATCACGGCAGAATGTAATCGCAGTTAGGTCCATCACGCGCAAACCACGTCTGATGATTTCCATATATGTCAATTCATCGAACTTAATCGCATCGCGGTAGAGCGCCGGATCGCGGTCGTAGATGCCGGAGACTTTCGTGCCTTTGAGGATGACTTCGGCGCCGATTTGGCTGGCGCGCAACGCTGCCGCGGTGTCGGTCGTGAACAACGGGTTGCCGGTCCCGGCTGCGAAGACAACAATTCTGCCCTTCTCTACATGCCGAATGGCTCGACGACGGATGAACGGCTCGACTAATTCGGTGATTTGAATCGCCGACATCACCCGTGTCTCGATGTCCAATTTCTCCAGCATACTCTGCATCGCCATCGCATTGATGACGGTGGAAAGCATACCCATATTGTCGGCAGTTATGCGGTCGTAGCCGGCTTTCTCGGCGTCTATGCCGCGGAATAAATTCCCGCCGCCGACGACTACGCCAATTTGCAGACCGTCCTTATGCGCTTCAGCAATCTCTTCGGCTATACGCGACACAACCTTGAAATCGATGCCGTTAGCCTCGCCGCCCTTCAAGATGTCGCCGGAAAGTTTGAGCAGGGCGCGTTTGTAGATTATTCTTGACAATTGGACATTCAGAATTAGCGAGATCGCCTCACGGCGTTTGTAATGACGAATGTATCAGACGATATAATTCACTTCGTTCAGAATAGCGCGCTAAAACTTAGGCGCACTCAGTCTCCAAGCACAAAGCGGGCGAACCTGCGGACCTGGATATTTTCCTTCAATTTGCCGGCGATTTCTAAAACATAGTCGCCGACCTTGACTTTTTGGTCTTTGACGAAGTTCTGTTCGAGCAGACAGACATCTTGGTAATATTTTTCGAGTTTACCGTGTGCGATTTTCTCGATAATCTGCTCTGGCTTGCCTTCGGTTCTGATTTGCTCACGGTAGATTTCGAGTTCGCGTTCGATTTTTTCCGCGGGGATATCTTCACGACGCACAGCAATGGGCGCGGTTGCCGCGACCTGCATCGACAGGTCGTGAACGAGACGCTGGAAATCTTCCGAGCGCGCCACGAAATCGGTTTCACAGCCGACTTCGATGAGGACGCCGATGCGCGCGCCGGGATGTATATATGAGTGGATGATGCCTTCACCGGCGGTCCGACCGATGCGTGCCTCACCTTTGGCTATGCCTTTCTTACGCAAATATTCGATGGCTTTATCGAAGTCGCCGTCGGTCGCTTCCAAAGCGCGCTTGCAGTCCATCATTCCGAGTCCGGTTTTCTCACGCAAAGTTACAACATCTTTGCTGTTGACAGGAGTCATTAGGTTTATTCCGTTTTAGGTTCTTTTTTAGGCGGTTGATTGCTGCGCTCGGATTTAGACTTGGCGAGTCGATCGCCGCGGTTTTCGCTTTCACGACGAGGGTGGTTTTCACTGTTGCCGCGCGCTTGGAACGGGCGATTTTCCGCATTTATGTTCGGACGATGGTTGCCTTCCGGTTTTGTCCGCGGCGGGCGGTCGTCCCTCCTTCCTGCTTCGCTACGCTGGCGGTGGTCACGTTCGCCTTTTGGACGGTTATCGCCTTCCGGTTTAGGCCGTGGCGGCCGGTCAACTCTTCTTTCGCCTTCGCGCGCCGGTCGGGCAGATTGTCCTTCTCGCTGACGATTTTCGCCTTCCGGCTTAGGCCGTGGCGGCCGGTCATCTCTTCTTTCGCCTTCGCGTATCGGTCGGGCAGATTGTCCTTCTCGCTGACGATTTTCGCCTTCCGGCTTAGGCCGCGGTGGGCGGTCATCTCTTCTTTCGCCTTCGCGTGGTGGGCGGCTGTCGCGCCTGCCTTCCTGATGCTCGCGCCGACTCTCGTCTTCGCTGCCGGAAGGCGCGTTTCGAACGTCGCGGTTATCTCGAAATTCACGACGGTCGCCTCCGCTACCGCGCGAGCGGCGTCGACGCGAGCGGCGTCGGCCTTCGCGCGGCCGCTCTTCCAAAAGTTCTTTTTCGACTGGCTCGACATCGCCCGGCTTACGCTTGCCTTCTAAAATTGCATCGGCTATGGCGTTTGTTATCAACCAGATCGATTTATAGGCATCATCATTGGCAGGAATAGGGTAATCGACGAGATCGGGGTCCGAATTGGTATCGATAATGGCAAAGACCGGGATATTAAGTTTTCGCGCTTCGGCGACCGCGATCTCTTCGTGCTTAGTATCCACAATAAACACTGCGCCAGGCAGACGGCGCATATTTCGAATGCCTTCGAGTGTGCGGGTCAACTTCGCCTTATTCTTCTCAATCTGTAACTGCTCTTTTTTCGTGATTTTATCGTATGTCCCGTCAGTGGCCATCTTTTCGTAGCCTTCGAGCGTGCGCAGACTGCGCCGGATGGTGGCGAAATTAGTGAGTGTGCCGCCCAGCCAGCGAAAAGAGATGTAGGGCGCTTCGCAGCGTCTGGCTTCGGCTTCGATAATATCGCGCGCCTGCTTTTTAGTTCCTACGAACAGCACATCTTCGCCGTCGGCGCTGATTTTTGCGATGGCTTTACAAGCGGTCTCCAAAGCAGCCTGAGTTTTCAACAAGTCGATAAGATAGATGCCGTTGCGCGCCATAAATATATAGCGCTTCATTTTGGGATTCCAACGTCGCGTCAAGTGACCGAAATGGGCGCCGGCGAGCAGCAACTGGTCGATCGACACGCGCGGGCTGAGGGCGGTCGGCGGCTGTTCGGTGATCATCAGATTAGCGTTTGGAATATTGGAAGCGCTTGCGGGCGCCGGGTTGTCCATACTTTTTCCGTTCTTTCTCTCTAGGGTCGCGGGTTAAAAATCCACCTTGCCGCATAGCCGGCTTCAGGTCGGGATTGAGTAATATTAAGGCGCGCGCCATACCGAGGCGCATTGCGCCGGCTTGGGCAGCTTTACCGCCGCCTTCGACCTTGGCTTCCACATCGAAAGCCGAGGAACCGCCGGCGGATTCGAGCGGCTGCTTGATTATCATCTGCAGGGTTTCACGTCCAAAGTAAGCGCCGGCTTCGATGCTGTTGACGCGGATTTTCCCGTTGCCGGGTCGAAGCCAGACGCGTGCGACAGCGGTTTTGCGTCGTCCGGTCGCGTAAAAACTATCGCCTTTCAATTATCCTCCAAAGGTCGTTTGCCTAAATTCTTTAGCGAATGGCGGCGCTTTTTAAAGGCTCGGGTTGCTGCGCCCGATGCGGGTGCGCCGCGCCGTTATAGACCTTCAATTTGCGCATTAACTGCCGACCTAAAGGGCCGTGCGGCAGCATTCCCCAGACGGCGCGCTTCAAGACCCAATCCGGTTTGTGAATCATTTTCTCCCGCAGCGATATTATAGTCGCGCCGCCGGGATGCGTCGAATGTCGAAAATAAGTCTTGTCTGCGATTTTCTTGCCAGTGATTTCTATTTTTTCTGCATTTACAACCACGACGAAATCGCCTGTATCGGCGTTTGGCGTGAAGGTCGGTTTATGCTTGCCGCGCAAAATGACTGCAATTTGGCTTGCCAAACGGCCTAATCGAAGACCTTCGGCGTCGATTAAAATCCATTTTGCGGATAATTCCCCGGCTTTGGGGAAATAGGTTTTCAAGATAATGCTCCAATATTATAAAACATAAAATATATATTTATAACTCTTTTAAGTCAAGGCATATTTTTATTTCTCATTTGGATTATATATAAAATTATAATAATTTTGTCGAACTTTGGACATAATATACATTATGGATTAATTTTGACTTGAATAGTGTCCATTAATTATGGTGATGAATTGTTGGCGAGAGTGTTCGCTGCGTCTTAACTCAGAAAATAGGCTCACATTCTCCCCCCGCTTGCGGGGGGATGAAGGGGGGTGTATTTTCATCTTACATTGCATCACGCAGCAGGATGAAATTTCCGCGCAATCGGGAATGACGCGCTTTCAGAGCGTCGCTCTTTATCACAATGATTATAAGACACCATCTAGTGTTATGGCAATTGTGCAATGTCTTAAGTGTCCCCCTCCGACTGGACAGAATTTTGCCAGATTTAAGGTGGTTTTTGATTGATTGCAAATGTAACTTACATTGCGTATATTATCCTTGCCAGTTGAAATAGAAGCGGGCAATGCAGGAGT
>VGIO01000127.1 GCA_016867855.1 Calditrichota bacterium | reverse complement strand
GAGCCAAGCCTTGCAGCGCCAAGACCTTCGTTATCGCCGAGGTCAGCGTCGTCTTGCCGTGGTCGACGTGACCGATCGTCCCAATGTTCACGTGCGGTTTGTCCCGCACAAATTTTTCTTTCGCCATTGATTATCTCCTGGGCTTTATGTTAAGCCTGTTCCGCTGACAGCGGACATCGATTTAATTTGAGCTCACGACCGGGATTGAACCGGTGACCTCGTCCTTACCAAGGACGCGCTCTACCGACTGAGCTACGCGAGCCTTCCAAGGCTTTCCTGTGTTTTGATTAGATTGCATATTCGTCATTTTTAAACGCAGTGAAGAATCTCGTCTTGAATTCTCTAGCGTTATGTCAATTGTGCAATGTCGCATGTCATCTTACGCTTGACATAGCACAAGACGATATGTTTCACTGCATTCAGCATAACAATAATGCGAAATCTATGAAAATTTGACGGATTTCGAGCGGGAAACGGGGTTCGAACCCGCGACCCTCAGCTTGGAAGGCTGATGCTCTAGCCATCTGAGCTACTCCCGCAATAGGCTATAGCCTAAAGCCTACGAGGTGGTGAGAGGTGGATTCGAACCACCGAAGGCGTCCGCCGACAGATTTACAGTCTGTTCCCTTTGACCGCTCGGGAATCTCACCATTTTGGATTTTGGATTTTGGATTTTGGATTTTGGATTTTGGATTTTAAATGACTAACGATTTATGATTATAAATCAAGTCTATCTATTTATAAATGACATAATTAGTTTCATTCATAAGAGGTAATTGCAAAAGTGTTTAATTTATTAACTGATGGCAGGCGGACGAGGGCGTCCGCCTTGCCATGGTCTGAGTTTTCTGGATTAATCATCACTTTTGCAATTAGCTCATTAGTAAAGAGAAATTCAATCTAAAATCCAAAATCCAAAATCCAAAATCCAAAATCCAAAATCCAAAATCCAAAATTGTGATAGAGCTGGCGAAGGGATTTGAACCCCCGGCCGGCTGATTACAAATCAGCTGCTCTACCACTGAGCTACGCCAGCATAATTTTTATTTAGACTTATAAATATAAAGAATCAAATTTAAAAGTCAATAGTTTAATGAGGAATATTCACTAATTTTCTACCTTTTGCCCAAATTATGACACTGCCTTGATTTGTATCATCGATTTGGTAACCTTTGCCAGCCAGTTCTTGCCGGATGGCGTCGGCTTCAGCATACTTTCTATCTGTCCGCAGCCGCATCCGATTATGAACTAATTGTTCGATCTCAGTCGGTATTTCGACTTCATCAGTAATGAGTGCGCCAATGACCCGGTCAACATAGTGCCAAAAATTCTGCAAAGCAAATCCTTCAGCCCGATTCAATGGCATTTCGCGCCTAATCCGATGGGCTTCAGCGACTAAATCGAACAGTGCGGCTAAGGCTTCCGATATGTTCAGGTCATCAGCTAAGGCGGCTGAAAATTTGTTCCGTGCCGTTTCGATTATTCGTCTAACGCTATCCCGCGCCGGACCGTCGCCTTCCGCAGTGGATGCGGCTTGATGGAGTGTATCGAGTCTCTGCAACGCCGCGCCAGCCGCCTGAACCGCCTCAAAAGTGAAATTTAATTGCTGCCGGTAATGTCCGGACAGCAACAGATAGCGTATTGCCCGTGGCGACAAGCCTCGCTCGAGTAAGTCGCTCAAGGTCCATTGATTGCCGAGCGACTTCGACATCTTCTCGCCGTTCACCAATAGATGTGCGCTGTGCAGCCAATATCGCACGAAACTTTTGCCTGTCGCCGCGACGCTCTGGGCGATTTCATTTTCGTGGTGCGGGAATATATTGTCCACACCGCCGGTGTGTATATCGAACTCCTCGCCTAAATACTTCATCGACATCGCCGAGCATTCGATGTGCCAGCCCGGTCTGCCGCGTCCAAAGGGCGAATCCCAAGCCACATCGCCATCCTCCTGCGTCCAGCCTTTCCAGAGCGCAAAATCGCGAAAGTTCTCCTTATCCTCGTATTCATCGGCATCTATGCGCACACCGCGCGCCAGGGCTTGCAGATTCATTCCCGACAACTGCCCATATTCCGGGAAACGTTCGACGCTGAAATAGACGTTATTTTCGGCTTGATAGGCATAGCCTTTGGCAAGCAATCGTTCTATCAAGGCGATAATTTCTGGAATATGGTCGGTTGCCGCCGGATAGATTTCAGCGCGCTCGATGTTGAGCAGTTTAAGATCGCGGAAAAACCGTTCGATAATCGGGGCTGTCAGAGTCTTAAGCGCGACGCCGGAGGCGTGCGATTGACGGATGGTTTTATCGTCGATGTCCGTCAGATTCATCACTTGCACGACCTTTAAGCCGAAAAATTTCAGCGTCCGGCGCAATAAATCCTCAAAGATATAAGTGCGCAGGTTGCCAATATGGGCGTCTTTATAGACCGTTGGTCCGCAAGTATAAAGCCGCGCTTCGCCGGGATGCAACGGTTCAAACGGCGCTTTGCGCCGGCGGCGTGCGTCGTAAAATTGGATGGTCACTTTATGCTCAAAAACTTCAAAGGCGGACCATTCATCCGCCTTTGAAGTAAAGTTGGATTGATGTCTAATCTCTTAATACAGACTTTCCTAAAGTCACGCGTAAAGCAGCGTGAATTCGTCTATAATAATTCAGCAGCGTTAACAATGCTAAAGGCAGTAAAATCATATTTATATAATATGACTCACGTATTTTTAAAGTATATCCAATGACCATTAAACCCAATAAAATCATATAAATTTTACCTAAAACATCCGAAGGAAATATCGTGCCGACATTGCGAAATAAGCGTGTGTTTAAGAGCAGAATGAAAAAATCCCTGACGATTAATACTAATGCTATCCATAAAGGTAAGTCGCGAAATCGAACTAAAAGAATTACGGTGAAAAATGTCCATAATTTATCGGCTAAAGGGTCGAGAATAAGTCCCAGAGATGAAATCTGCCCCAATCTACGCGCCGCGACTCCATCAGCATAATCGGATAAATATGATACAACTAAAAGTGCAATCGTCGCCCAATAAGCCGTTTTCGAAGGATTAGCATATAAAAAACAAATAGGAATTATCATAATGATGCGCGTAATGGATATTATATTAGGTAATAACCTCATTTGAGCCAGGACCTTCGAACGGTCAAAGTAGAACGCCGGCCGGCTCTTGGTCAATTCCTTTACATCGAGTGGCTCTTTCATCATACAAAGGCTTTGATTACATCAATTGCCAGCGACGGCTGGTTGACCAGCGCCTGTAAAAATACCCGCCGCAGCGATAATGACTCCATTCCCATACTGTTTAATTCAACTGCGACCTCGTTCAAAGTAGCGTCGTCTAATTTTTCTATACCCATACGAATACGATAAGCGCGTTGGTTGGTTTTCATAATATCATCATCTATTCGTCTTAAGTAATCTTTCAGTCTTTTTTCGGAGACATCGCCGGCTTGACAGGCTTCAGCCGCGACTTCACCAGCCGCAGATCCTGCGCACATTGCGGTATAAATCCCGCCGCCGGTGAGCGGATTGCAGTGGCGCGCTGTGTCGCCAGCCAGTAAAATACCATTTCCGTACGGTTTTTTCATCGGCAGCGCTACCGGCACCGCGCCGGCCATCTCGCCAACAATCGCAGCTTTCCTAAAACGTCGGCTAACAAATTCGCGTAATTTACGATAAGCCATCCCGGCGTCGCTATGACTTGCATTTATCCCGATACCGGCTGAAACGACGCTTCCGCTCTTAGGAAACATCCAGATATATCCGCCGGGCGCTGCATCTTGCCCAAAATAGAGATGACAGTAATTATAGTCATATTCGACCCCGGCTAAATAGAACTGGTAGGCGCTGATTAAATCGGCTATTTTTAAAGGATTGAATAACCCAGCCCAATGGGCGACGCGCGATTCGACTCCGTCGGCGCCGATAGTCACCGCACATTTAACAGAATATTCCCGCCCAAACCGGTTGTAGCGAACACCTTTGACAAACCCATCTTCCAAAACTAAACCATCAACATCGGCGCGGGTAAGGATATCCGCGCCGGCTTCAGCCGCCAGTTCGGCTAAATACCGGTCGAATAAAACTCGCTCTAATACATAACCCATTTCCTGTCTGGTCATAACTTTAACACCGACGCCATTGGGCGCATACATATAGAAGCCCTTGATCTGGGCTGCTACCCAGCGCGGCTGAATATCGACGAAGCGCATAATCCCCCGCTCGGTGATGCCTTCGCCGCAGCGCACTGGCGTGCCGATGACAGGATCGCGCTCTAGCAGAAGGACTTTGGCGCCCTTATTAGCCGCGCAACGCGCCGCCAGCGAACCTGCCGGCCCTGCGCCGACGATTACAATATCATATTTATCAGCCATTTATGCAATAACCTCCGCCGGTTTCGGAATCTCGTTCCAAGTCAATGCCTCTACTGGACAAAGCGCCAGACACAAACCGCATAAATTACATTCAGAGCCGATAATCCATAAGTGATATTCGTTCATTCCAATACAATTTGTCGGACAGACCGCTACGCATGCACCGCACAAATCGCAACACCGGTGGTCAATGCTTATCGGCACATCTGCAACTATGTCCGGAGGAGATTTAGTTTTTATCATAAAACTATGATTATTCGTTATTTACAGCTACAGGATAGATGCCGGTGAAACACGCTGTGCAATAATCCTGGCCGCTGCTGTGCGGAACAGCTTCCAACAACTCCTCCGGCGTGAGGTATTCCAAGTCGTCGGCTTCGATATAGGCGCGAATCTCATCGATGGAGTGTTGGTCGGCAGCTAGTTCTTCGCGCGTCGGGAAGTCCATCCCATAGAAGCAGGGATTTTTAATCGGTGGCGAACTGATGCGGACATAGACCTTTTCGGCGCCGGCGCCGCGTATCAGACGCACTAACTTCCGCAAGGTCGTGCCGCGCACAATGGAGTCATCGACCAGAACTACACGTCGGCCGCGCAATACCCCGGCTACGGGATTGAACTTAACCTTCGCCCCGAAGTCGCGCATCCGCTGCTCCGGCTCGATGAAGGTTCTCCCGATGTAGTGATTTCGAATGAGCGCGATTTCGAATGGCAGCCCGGATTGGTGCGCGTAGCCGAGTCCTGCGGTGTTGGACGAATCCGGCACCGCGATGACGAAATCTGCGTCAGGTGGATTGGGATGGCGCTCGGCGAGAATATGTCCCAATCTGCGGCGGGTTTTATCGACCATCACACCGAATATTCGACTGTCCGGACGGCTGAAATAGATGTATTCAAATATACAATGCGCTGTCCGCTTAGATTCGGCGAATTGGTGGCTCTCCAGTCTATTATCATTAAAAACGACCATCTCGCCCGGTTGAACATCCCGGACATATTTGGCGCCCAACAGGTCGAAGGCGCAGGTTTCGCTGGCGACGACCCAGCCGTCGTCTTTAGCGCCGAGGCTCAAAGGTCTAAATGCCAGCGGATCGCGCACGGCGATGAGACTATCTCGGGTCAGTATTATTAATGAATAAGCGCCTTTGACGATGTGCAAGGCTTCAATGAGCCGGTTGATGAGGCTCTTCGCCCGAGACCGGGCGAACAGGTGTAAAAAGAGTTCGCTATCGGTCGAAGTGCGGAAGAGCGAGCCTTCTTCGACCAAAAACCGACGCAAATCGCTATAATTCACCAAATTGCCGTTATGTGCCAGCGCGATTGGGCCGGCGCGGTCTTCCACTAACAGCGGTTGAACATTCGGTGTCGAAGACGATCCAGTGGTCGAGTAGCGGTTGTGGCCGAGGGCTGCATTCCCGGGCAGATTATCGAAAACACAACGATCCCGGAAGACGTCCGCCACTAGACCGCTATCGGCGTGGCGGTATAGAGTTTGTCCGTCCGACGACACAATACCCGCTGCCTCCTGCCCGCGATGCTGCATTGCATACAGCCCCAAATAACTTAGGTTGGCGGCTTCTGACAGACCCCATATTCCAATGACCGCGCAATTCGGACGGGCTGCGTCGGACAGGCTCTTTGAATGGTCGCTTTTAATTGAAAGGTCCTGATTCAAAATAATATATTGAAAGGACATTATTGACGATACGGATTAGATGACAAGATTGACATAGGAATCGTCATCCTGCGGCGCGGTGCAACCGAAGATGAAAGGACACCCCCCTTCATCCCCCCGCAAGCGGGGGGAGAAGCAAGCATCAGTCGCACGCGGGGGGAGAAGCAAGCATCAGTCGCACGCGGGGGGAGAAGCAAGCATCAGCCGCACGCGGGGGGAGAAGCAAGCAACAGCCGCAAGCGGGAGGAGAAGCAAGCATAGCCGCACGCGGGGGGAGAAGCAAGCAACAGCCGCATACGGGGGAAAAGGCGAGCCTATTTTCTAAGGAAATCGTCTATTTTCTAAGTAATATTTCATTGAGATCGGGCTGAAACCGCCTGCTCTCGCTGGTTTTGGCTTGCGTGCGCTGTTCTAAATTTCACATCAGTATAAAAATCCGATGCAAGCGGCAACTAAGTCATCCGGCAGACTCTACTTAATAATAAGCAGCCTTTTAACTACCGCGCCCTGAGCCGTTTTTAACCGGCTGAAGTAATATCCGGCGCTTAATTCACCGGCGTCAACGGCTATTATTTGCGAACCTATTCCATAATAGGATTGTCTATTGAATACTTCCTGTCCGTTAATGTTCAAGATTGTGATGGAAACTAAGCCGGGCGCAGGAATATTAAAAGGAATACTAACAGACCCATTGAAGGGATTGGGGAACGGTTCGCCGACCGTGAACGCAACAGGATGGGCTGCCTGGTCTTGAACGCGATTGGGAATGCCGAGCCAATCCAGCGCTGCGCCAAGAACTTGGGCGCGGGTATTAGTGCGGTTGTTGGCAGGTCCGTGTCCACCGATGGCTTCGACGCCGAAGGAAAAATAGACGGCGTGCGAATTGCTGATGCGATTTTCAAATCTCACCCCGGCGGCAATTTCCGTAGGCTGCCAACTGGCGTCGGTCCAGTGATAGATTGCGACGCCGCCGTTGACTGCTTCGATCCCCATTGGGCGGTCTTGGTTCATTGCGCCGCGTCCGCCTTGTAGAAGCAGCCGAAATCGCTGCGCCACAGGGTCGCCGGCAACGCCGATAACGGCGCGCTGGCCAACCGAATCGACGATGTGCTGCGCGCCGAAATAATCGCGGAAAAATGTCGCCGCATTGGCCGCCTGTCCGGCGGATTGGCCGGTTAGAAGCACATTCCCGCCGCGTAGAATAAATTGTATCAACGCTTGCCGGTCTGCCGAGCGCAAAATCCCCGCTTCAGCGTCGCCAGTGAACCAGATAACCGTCTTGAATGGCGTCAACATTTCATTAAGCGCTACCCGCGGCGCATAGACATCGATAGTCGAATAAATCAAGCCCAAACTATCGAGCGATTGGTTGAACCAGTAAGTATAATCTTCGTCCGCCTGCCCGTCCTTAATCAAGCCCAAAACCGGCTGTCCAAGCGGGATGCGCAAAGTATCGCGAAAGCGCGCATTAGCCGGCAATCCATCCGCTGAAAGTTCGACGATAAAACTGGCAAAAGAGAGCGCGGCGTCATCGCGGATATGAAAGAGAAACGGCTGCGGCGCGACTGTCCGCTGCCCGACACGCATTTCGCCTAGCCTGATCTCAGCGTTTAAGAGTTCCACACCCGGATTATCACAAGTCAGGGTCGCTGCCACATTCCTCGCGGGCGGCGGGTAGAGCGTCCCCAGGCGCTCGACTTCAAAATCGATGCGCACTGTTTCGCCCGGTTCCCAGACTGCATTGTCGTTGCCGGATGCGCCTTGATTCCGGTCGTCGAATAAATCGAAGCGATTTAAAGCGAATTTGGCGATGAGTCCTGGACCGATGCCGTGCCGTCCGAACTGTTCGTAGAGCGTTTCATAATGCGGCGTGCCATTGGTAATATTATTATCGTTGTCATCGGTGAATAAAACATCGGTGAAATATCGTAAAAAATCCGTCCCCTGCCGGTAGCGCGCAAAATGGAACAGCGAATCGCAATAGCGGCGGCCGAGGACTTGCCGGGTGTGCCACATCGCCGCCGAAATAATACGGCTGTCGGCGTGAACTTCGTTCACAATATCGCGCGGATAGACCAGGTTATTATCGATGTTGCGGACGATACCGCCGGTGACCAAGCCGCCCTCGCCCATTAGCGGTTCGTCGGTAATCGAACAGGGGAAGTAGTCTGACCAGGCTTCATTCAGCGCGCCGGACTCGCCTTCATAAGGAAGATTCCCGCGTGGATAGAGATAACTCGTTACGCCGTGTCCATATTCGTGATAGACTATATCGCAGTAAAGTGCAAAGTTATCCATCTCGCCGCCCTCGCCGAAGAACATCCCCTGTCCGTTCCAAAAAGCATTGTCATAATTATTTCCATAGCCGCAGGTCGCCGGCACCGCCCAATCCATCCCGACGAAGCGCGGGTCGAGCGCTTTCCAAAATGAGTGGATGAAGTTTGTATGATAGTAAAGCGACCGCTCGTCGTCGCGTCCGTTGCGCTCAGTCCAAACTAATGTAAATGGAGCGACCTGTCCAATCCGGACGCTGATACTCGCGTCCGGTCCATCTTCCCAATTGACATCGACCCAGCGTCCGCGTAATTGAGTTCGCAGGTCGAACGGCGCTAAATTCGGTTGGACTTCGAAGAAAAAGCGGCCTTCAGCATCGCCGTAAGCCCTAGTTTGACCATAGTCCACTCGTTCAAAAGGAAATATGTTCTGCTGTAATGAATCGCGTCCGTATCGGGGTTTATACATCCCAAATATCTGTCCGTTGAGTTGTTCGTATTGAACGCGGTTTTCGACTGCCAGCGCGGCTCCGGTCTCGGCGTCGATGAATACCGTCGGACGAAACTCTGCCTCGTCGGCGGTTAAATCCACTAACCAGCAAGCGTGTAATATCAGTTTTCCATCATCTCTTTTGCGCGGCAGCCAGACCTTCGAAGAGTGTTCTAAATAAATATCTTGTCGTTTGAATAATTCGACCGCGCGGCGGAAGGCTTCGGTTGAGTTCAATTTGAAAGCGCCTTGCGCTAATCCGCCATAGCCGCGTGCCTTGATTTGATTCACGCGGCCGTCTGAGTCCATTGTGAGAACAATATAACTTCCATATACCGGCGTCTGCTCTAAGGTCGAATTTAGGACGACAATAATAGACTTGTTCT
>VGIO01000126.1 GCA_016867855.1 Calditrichota bacterium | reverse complement strand
GCAGCGTCGCGCTGCTCGTGCGTCAAGCCTGAAAACTCCTTATAAAGTTCCCGCCGGTCGTAAACGACCTGCTCCTGCGGCTTCTCCCAGCGCAGCGACTTCGTATCGCAAGCCTCGACGCACAGTCCGCAGTAAAGGCACTTCGCCATATCGATGTCGAACTGCACAACATTGATTTTCTTGGGCTTGCCGTCGGGCAGGATGTATTGAGGCGCATTAGCGTCCATCCGCACACCTTTGATGGTGAAGATGTGCGCCGGGCAAGCCTTCTGGCAGGACAGGCAGAAACTGCAGTCTTCGATATGGTTGAACAGCCGGGCGCGGGTGCACGGATACATTTTCAGCATCTCGCGCGGATACTGAACCGTAATGGTCGGCTGAAACAGATGCTTGAAAGTTATCCACATCCCCAGCAGGATGGTGGAGACGCCGGTGAAAACGTCGTTGAAGTAACGAGACATTTATGAATTTGGAATTTGGAATTTGGAATTTGGAATAATTATCGAGTTTTCGAATGTGAACGCATAGTTTTAATTGATGCAACGACTATAGAAATAATTTCATCTGCCTCTTTGTATGCCGCATCGAATTTGTCTTTTGGAATTTGATTCGATTCGTGTAATAGTTCGAGCCAACACAAACATTCGTCGATTTCTTCCTCAACGATTGCTAATTTGGATAAGAAATCTGGTTTTGATTTTGCCCGACAACTCGCTCGATGATTCGCCGCGACCGAACAACTGGAACGAATTAGTTGTCGAGAGATAACATCAGCAGTTTTCCCTTTGGGTAATCCTTCACACAATCTAATCATCGCTAATGCGAATCTTTTAGTCCTTGGCTTGAGAAAGTCAGGGCTGTCCTCGCGTGTGGTCGCCTTATTCATTCCAAATTCCAAATTCCAAATTCTAAATTATTTAAGCACAATCCACAAGGAAACAAGCAGCACATTGGCAAAACTAAAGGGCAGGAAGATCTTCCAACAGATGTGCATCAACTGGTCAACGCGAAGGCGGGGGAGCGTCCAGCGCAGCCACATCTGGATGCATACTAATAGTATCGCCTTGAGCGAGAACCAGGCTAAACCAGCGAGATTGTGCCATATAACTCCCACCTCAATTGGAACATCCAAGAACCTGAATGGTGCATACCAGCCACCGAGAAACAGCGCGGTGGCTACCGAAGAGACCACGAACATATTGGCATATTCTGATAAAAAGAACATCGCAAAGCGCATCGCGGAATACTCGACATGGTAGCCGGCGACCAGTTCGGACTCAGCCTCAGGAATATCAAATGGAGTGCGGTTGGTCTCGGCTAGCGACGCCCAGAAATAGATGATGAATGCAATAATCGCAAACGGCGGGTGACTGAATAAAGTCCATTTCCAAAACCCGCCGGCTTGCGCATTGGTCAAGGTCTCCATCGACATCGAGCCAATGAGCATAATCGGGACTAACAGCGAAAGCCCAATGGGGATCTCATACGAGACCATCTGAGCCGCTGAACGCATCGCCCCGTAGAGCGCCCATTTATTGTTCGACGACCAGCCCGCCATCAGGATGCCGATGACCACCAACGACGACACCGCCACCAGGTAATAAACGCCGATGTTCAAGTCTGAGCCGATTAAGTGCGCGCCGAACGGGATGACCGCAAATGACGCCATCGTGCCGGTGAAGACGATGAACGGCGCTAATTTGAACAGCGGTCGGTCGGCTGCTTGCGGGATGATATCTTCCTTGAGCAGCAATTTCAGCGCATCGGCGATGGTCTGCAACCAGCCGTGCCAGCCGCCGGTCTCCATCGGGCCTAATCTGTCCTGCATATGCGCCGATATCTTCCGCTCCAGCCAGATTGCTATAAGCACAAAGACCGCGACGAAGGCGACGACGGAGAGGGCGAAACCAACGCTTATGATAAGATTGATAATTTCAGGTGTAAAGGTCATAATATTAATGACTAATACTAATACTAATTTAGGCTTCGGAGACTTCGTTGAAGTCCAAGGATTTGACGGGAGATATTGTTCAATATTCCAAAAATCTCCAAATTTTCAAACTCTCCTTCTGCCGATTAAACCTCAGAATAGAATCAGGCAATGGATTATTGTTTTAGTAAAAACGTTCCGCTTCTTTTAAACCGGAAGTTCTCATCGGGAACGATTAACTCCAGTCTGTCACATAGAAAAGAACCACTCGGAGCAGAATCCAGAATCTCGTCACAGAGCTTAAGGCTATCCTCTATAGATATAAATTCTGCGATAGTTATATGAGGTGGGACATTCCGAAGCCAATATGCCTCGTTGCTAAATGCAGATGAAGAGTGAAGAATCCGCTTTAACTCGTCTATCGGTTCTCGCGGTCTGATAGGATATGCTACTCCCGGATGCTCTTTCGATGCGCTGGGCTTATCGTAATAAAGCATGAAAGAACTCACTCTACTCAGATTGAACTGAATTTCTCTAAAAAGTTCCGGCGTCATCTCACAACACAAGGGATCCGAAACGGTGACGTGTGTCGGATTTGAGACGAATGAACGATAGTCATACCGCTCACGTAATGGTTCGATTTGCTGTAATACTTCATCCGGCGGAATTATTAGGATAATTCCAAATCGGTATTCAATCTGCCATTGCTCCCAATTGGATGTATTCCTCACATAGGAAATCATCCATTTCTCCCATATTTAGTATTATCAGCGATCTACTTCTCCTAATACAATGTCTATTGAACCTATTAACGCGACCATATCCGCAATGAGCAGTCCCGGCGCGACCTGTGGCAGCGCAGAGAGTGTGCAGAACGATGGCGCGCGGCACTTGATGCGCTGTGGCTTACTTTTACCGTCGGAGACAATGTAGAAGCCAAGTTCACCCTTGGGGGATTCGGTGCGGAAGTATAGTTCGCCGGCTGGGACTTTGGCAAAGGTCTTAGGGATGGCGGCTTGGACATCGTCGCGGGGCGTCCGCTCTAATTTGTCGAGCGCCTGTTCGACTATGCGAATCGATTGCTCCATTTCATATACCCGGACGATATAGCGGTCGAAGCAATCGCCGAGCGTGCCGATTTCACCTCTGCCGATGGGGATGTCGAATTCGTAATCGTCATAGCCGCCGTAAGGGTCGTTGCGGCGCAAATCCCACTTAATGCCGGCGCCGCGCAGATTGGGACCGGTCACGCCGTATTTGATGCACAAATCCGCCGGCATCATTGCCACACCGCCCAACCGCTCGACGAAGATTTTATTATACGAGAGCAAGCCGTTTAGTTCAGGAATCTTGGGCTTAAAATAAGGAATAAACTCGCGGCACTTCTCCAGCCAGCCATCCGGGTAATCGTGCGAAAGACCGCCAATCCAGATATAGTTGTAGAGCAGCCTGCCTCCGCAGAGTTCGTCAAATAAATCCAGGATGTGTTCCCTTGCCTGAAACAGCAGCAGAAACGGCGTCCAAGCGCCGATGTCCAATCCGTAAGTTCCGATAGCCACAAGGTGACTGGCGATGCGATTCAGTTCCGCGACTAATATGCGAATTATCCGCACTCGCTCGGACACTTCGATGCCGAATAACTTCTCGACACCCAACACGAAACCAAGGTTGTTGTTCATCGACGCCAAATAGTCCAGTCGGTCGGTGTATGGCACAATCTGCGGCCATTGCATATTCTCGCAAACCTTCTCAAAGCAGCGATGAAGGTAGCCGATATGCAGAGTGGCCGAGACTATCATCTCACCGTCGGTTACCAGTTCGACGCGCAGCACCCCGTGCGTGGCCGGGTGCTGGGGACCCATTTGCAGCACCATCTTCTCGCCGTGCATAATCTCGGATTCCGGCACGAGGCGCGCCCATTTATCAGACGTCATACCGACGGGAACTTCGATGTCGATTTTGGATTTTGGATTCTGGATTTTAGATTGCTCTAATTAATTGATTTTTAAAATCAATGCCAATGCAAGTGTTAATGTTAAAGTCTTAAACCAATTTTAGCATTAGCATTAACATTATTTTACATATTCCATTAATTTGACACATCGACGGTTACCGGAATTTCGTGCCAGAATAGCGGCGGTTTGTAATCTTTGCGCAACGGATGGCCTTCCCAGTCGTCCGGGCAAAGAATCCGTCGTAAATCGGGATGTCCGTCGAAACGAATGCCGAACATATCGAAGGCTTCACGCTCGTGCCATTCGGCGGCTAGCCAAACAGCGGCCAGGCTGGGAATGGATTTGTCTTCTGTTCCAGCCTTGACTCGCATTGTAACCTTGTGGTTGTGTTTGTTCGAATAAAGATGATAGACAGCCGCCAGTTCTTCTCCCAACTGCAGCCCGGAAAGGCACATCAGGCTGTCGAAAGCAAAATCGACGTTATCGCGCAGATACTCAGCGACAGGCAGCAGAAAGTTGCCGGAAATACTCAGAATTGGTATCGGTTTGATATCCGTTAATTCGAATTCGGCATACGGCAGGCGCTCTTTGAGTAGGCGATAAATTTCTTCAATATTCATTTTGTTCTCCGCGCCCTCTGTGCCTCTGTGTATAAAATCAATTTTATCATACTCTTAAGCCTTCTTCGCCAGTGTATCGCGCTCGATCTTGTTGCGTAATTGTAAAAAGCCGTCGATGAGCGCTTCCGGGCGCGGCGGGCAGCCCGGCACATAGACATCGACCGGAATTATCAAATCCACACCTTTAACCACATGATAGCCGTATTCCCAATAAGGTCCGCCGGAATTGGCGCAACTACCCATCGAGATGACATATTTCGGTTCCGGCATCTGTTCGTATAATCGCTTAATGCGCTCGGCCATCTTTATGGTAACCGTGCCGGAGACTAACATAACATCCGACTGTCGCGGCGTCGGACGAAAGAATATGCCCAGCCGGTCGAGGTCAAAGCGCGAGGCGCTGGTCGCCATCATCTCGATAGCACAGCACGCCAGTCCGAAGGTTATTGGCCACATCGACCGCGAGCGCGACCAGTTGAAAACCTTATCCAGCGATGTGATTACGATGTTAGGACCGTAGCGTCCTTCGATTACACCCATACAGATTTTGGATTTTGGATTTTGGATTTTGGATTTTGGATTAATATTGATGCTGATGCTGATGCTGAAGGTAAGATTTTATTAATCAGCATTTACATCAGCATTATTAGTTACACCTTTTGTGACTGCCTGACCCGAAGATGAGCCTTTAGGCCGCACCCATTCAAGATCGCCTTTGCCCCAGACATACGCTAGCCCGACAGCCAAAATAATAAAAAAGATTGCCATATCGACCCAGGCGAACATCCGCAAATCCTTCAAATTCATCGCCCAGGGGAAGGTGAACAGGACTTCGACATCGAAGACCAGAAAGATGAGCGCGATGACATAGAAGCGCGTATTGAAGCGGATCCACGGCGAGCCAACCGGTTCCTCGCCGCACTCATAGGTTGACTCCTTGACAGCATTCGGTTTATGCGGCGCGACCAGTCGGTTGGCTAACAGCGACACGACGACGACAAATACACCGGCGCCAAAGAATATTAATATCGGTGTGAAAGACAAAGCGAAGTCTCTTGTGGGTAATTTTAAGATTTAAGAATAAAATTCTTTAAAGATAATAAATCTTATATGCTCATACAACATCGTGAGCCATTTGTTAAATTAATAACAATATTTTGTTGGCTTAATACTTTAGGTGTAATGTAGAATTCTGCTGCCGATGTGGTGAGTCGGCGGCGGAAAACATCATTCCTGAGTGCACTGTTGGATCTTTCACTCTTAAGATCATTTAATAATCATAAACAAAATATGCAATCCGTAATAATTTGCTTAATTCATAAAATTAAGTTAAATTATAAATTAGTCATATCCATTGTTCAAACATCATAGGACCCACCGACAATGAACCGCTCAACATACATCAGTCGGATTTTCAGCGTTCTTATTTTAACGCTGATAATCGTTCAGTCCGGCTTGACAATACCCCCGCTGGATCGCGACGTCCGCGAACCACACTATCCCGCCGGCGTCAATACGCCGTCATCGCGTCTTTACTTGAGCCGTGACGACATCGACCTGGAAGGCGAATGGCGCTGCCTGGTCATACTTGTCGATTTCCCGGATTATCCGTGGAATAATCAAAACGATGAGCATTTTCCCAATCGCGACACGCTCTTTACGCAAAGACATTTCCAGCAAATGCTCTTTTCGGAGCGCACTTTTGGGCACCCCGGCGCAGCCAGTCAATACACCGGCTCTATGCGCGATTATTACACTGAGGTTTCCAGCGGCTCATTCACGGTAACCGGCATAGTCACCCGCTGGTATCGCGCGCCGCAGAACTATAGTTATTACTGCAATAACGACGGCGAAGCCGGCACGCCGGACGATTATGGCTTCGGTGGATATCCCAATAATGTGCAGCGTCTGGTCGAAGACGCCGTCCGTGCTGCCGACGATGAAGTTAACTTCGAAGAATACGACAACGATGGCGATGATGCAGTCGACGGTCTGTTCATCGTTCATGCCGGTCCTGGCGCTGAAGAATTACCGGCTGAAGTTGGCGCCGATTATTTTTGGTCGCATAAATGGCAGATAATGGAGTTGGAAGTTGACGGTGTTCGCGTTTTAGAATATACGATGCAGCCACAGACAGGCACAATCGGCGTCTTTTGTCACGAATTTGGGCATGCGCTGGGCATCCCCGACCTCTATGACACCGACGGCACATCTGAAGGCGTTGGCGAATGGTGTCTGATGGGCAGCGGCGGTTGGTGCTACCGCCCCGGCGACCCGCCCGGCACCTGCCCCGACCATATGTGTGCCTGGGTTAAGACCCGCCTCGAATGGACCGAAATCGCTAACTTACAGCAAAACCGCAATAATGTGCTGATTCCGCCGGTCATCGCCGGTGGAATGGTCTATCGTCTCTGGACAAACGGCGAATTGGGGGCTGAATACTTTTTAATCGAAAATCGCTTAAGACGCGGCTTCGATGCGGGAATTGTGCGCCGGCAAATCGAATACAACCTGCCGGCGCCGCAAGGGCTGCTCATTACCCGCATCGACGAAATGCAGCGTGGCAATCAGAACGACCGGCGTCGTTTAGTTGACATCGTTGAAGCCTCTTATGTGCTGCGCGATGGGCAGCCTTTCGAACATCTCGACGGCGATCGCATTCGCCCCGACGACAGGAGTCTCTTTAATCCCAACCGCGGCGACAACGGCGACCTCTGGCCCGGCTTCAGCCGCCTGACTCAAGATTCAACCGACTGGACCGGCAACCGCGACCGCGATCATTTCGGCAGTTTCACCATTCCCTCGACCATTGGCTACGATGGTAATCCTTCTTTCGTCGATATATCCAACATCCGGCTCGATGGCGAAAATATCATCTGTGACATTCAAGTCTCACCGCCGGCCGCGCCGATGCTCTTCGTCCACGAATTTAGCATCGACGATTCCGAAGGCAATGGAAACGGACGGGTTGAAAGCGGTGAGCCAATATTACTCACCGTCTCGCTCATCAATCGGGGAACAAGAGAAGCAGCCAATGTTATAGGAAACTTATCATCGCCATTTGGCTGGCTGCAAATCACCCGCCGTCAAGCCGACTATGGCCGCATCGCGGCTAATGCGAGCTGCAACCCCAACCAGCCTTACATCTTTATTTTGTCAGAGGATGCGCCGGCTGTCAACCGCCTCCACTTTGACCTGTTAGTTACAGCGTTGGACAACCAAGATACATTACGTTTTCCGTTGCAATTTGACTTACCGCTTGGACCGACCGGCGAATGGGTAAAACTTCCCGGCAATCCGGTTTTAACCGGGACTCTGGGCAGTTGGGACGCATTGGGGATAATATCCACCGCTGTCATTGTCGAAGGCGATACGGTGAAGTGCTGGTATAACACCGGCGGAATGAATGCCGAACCGCCGTTGAACGCGGTAGGATACGCCTGGAGCCTCGATGGCGGCGAACACTGGAGGAAATATCCCGAGCCGGTTATGCAGGTAAATCCCGACCTCGAATGGATGGCTGGCGGAATGAACGGTCTGGCGGTGATGCGCAGCGGAAACGGCTATCTGATGGCATTTTACGCTGAAAATGCAGATACGATTGAACCGATGGTTGTCATCGGCAGCGCCTCCTCGCGCAACGGCATCGATTGGATTATCACCGGGCAGCCGATTATTATCAACCCTGGTCGATGGGCCGAGTCCTTGTTCGGAATGGGCTGTTTGAGTTTAGCCAGATATAATAATATGATTTTCTGCGGCTATACAGGGATGGCGGCTCAAGGTTTCATCGCCATCGGCGGGGCGATTTCGCCGGATGGTCGAAACTGGCAGCATCTCGACCTGCCGGTCATTATTCCAACTGGTAATGCGGAGGATTTCGACGCTTTCGCGGTGATGTCGCCCGATTTGACGATCTGGCCCGATGTCGGGCGGGTGATATACGGCGGTCTCGGCGCCGATTTTACTTTTCGCTTCGGTTTAATTCACGCTTTGGATTTAAATAGGTTGGAGCGTCAGCCCGGCGGAGGTCCGGGAGGCTCTATATTAGAAGCCGGCGGCGCCGATTGGGAGATGGGCGGATTTCTCTTCGGCGCCAGGTTATTCGAATGGCAGGGACAAAAACGTCTGTTATATACGGTATTCGGCCAGATGGGCGCCGCAGCCGGGTTAGCGCTGCAAGGCCGCGCGCAGGCAGCCCCGATTGTGATAAATGAACCTCTGCTGCCCAAATACTTAACCTTAGAATCGGTGCATCCTAATCCGTTCAACAACAGCATTAATTTGACCTATAATCTCGCGGTCGCAAGCGCGGTCGAATTAGTTATTTATGACGGACTAAGCCGCCGGATTGTATCCATTCTGAACCGCGAGCAACCGGCTGGCCGACATACTGCCGTATGGGACGGCAAAGCCCAATCCGGCAAATCCGTGCCGAGTGGAATCTACTTCGCTCGCATTAATGCCGCTGGCCAGACTTGCTGGGCAAGGCTGGCGCTGATGAAGTAAGAGCCAAACTAGCGCTATGTCAAGCGTGTGATGACATACGACATTGCACAATTGCTAGTGTTCACTTGCATTAATGGCTTCCAGTATGTCGGACAGGAGGACAGGCGTCCCTGCCTGTCCACTTTGCAGCCATATCTCCCAGGACAGGCAGGGACGCCTGTCCTCCTGTCTATACTATAATGCCAGTTTCTTTTGCAACGAGGCGCTAGTTAATTCTGGGACTGAACACTAGATTG
>VGIO01000125.1 GCA_016867855.1 Calditrichota bacterium | reverse complement strand
TATATTTACGGAGGCATAATATAGTATCTTTTTCATAAGGGCGAACACGAGGTTCGCCCGTACGGGCGATGCTTGTCATCGCCCCCAAATTGTATTCTTAAGAGTAACAATAATATGCCCCCATTAATAATGAGGTAATTGCAAAAGTGTTGGATTTATTAACTGATGGCAAGGCGGACGCCCTCGTCCGCCGCATTCTAGGCTTGGTTTTCGGCGGACGAGGGCGTCCGCCTTGCCATGGCTGAGTTTTCTGGATTAATCGTCACTTTTGCAGTTAACTTTATAATATAAAATACAAATGCTGTTAATAAAATCGAAAACATCACGCGAGGGAAATAGTATCACAATGATGAGACACAAAGATGTAGTCCGGTTTCCTGAAACCGGGGTAGTCTGGACTTAATTCCCGGTTTCGATACGCCGGGCTATGAATGCTGTTTTTTTTATAAATTTGTGTATATTATAGATATATTTTCAATGTTCGTCATCAGAGATTGCACTTTGATAAACCTGTTGAAAATGTCGGCTCCCGCAAATTCGCCGTTTAACAAGGTCGCCTTAATTCACGACTGGTTGACCGGGATGCGCGGCGGGGAGATGGTGCTGGAAGAGTTCTGCCGGCTCTTTCCTGACGCGGATATCTTCACCCTGGCGCATCAGCGAGGCAGCGTCTCCGAACTGATTGAGAATCGCCGCATAATCCAATCACCGATTGTCAAACTACCATTCGGCGGCGAACAATTCCGGCGTTATCTACCGCTTTTTCCGTGGGCGATTGAAGCATTCGACCTGCGTGGCTATGATTTCATCCTGTCCGATAGCCATTGTGTTGCCAAGGGCATCATACCGCCGCCGGACGCGTTGCACATTGCTTACATCCACTCGCCGATGCGCTATGTTTGGGACATTCGCACGGATTATCTGGGTCCGGCGCAATTCGGCCGGCTGGGCCGGCTGGCAGCAGGCTGGGCAGCGCATTATTTACGCAACTGGGACAGCCTGTCTTCGGCGCGGGTCGATCAATTCATCGCTAATTCCGAGCATATCCGTCTGCGGATCTGCAAATACTATCGCCGTGAAGCGGCGGTCATACATCCTCCGGTCGATATCGAACGTTATACCATCGGCGGCTCGACCGGCGATTATTTCATTACTGTATCGGCGTTAGCGCCTTATAAAAGAGTTGACTTGGCGGTGAAAGCCTGCAGCCGGCTCAGCTTGAAACTAAAGGTCATCGGAGATGGACCCGAATATAAAAAACTCAAGGCGGTGTCTGGCAAGACCGTCGAATTCGTCGGACATTTATCGCGCCCTCAGATGGTCGAAGTATATCAAAACTGTCTGGCGTTGATTCATTGTGCAGAGGAAGATTTCGGTATTGCGCCGGTAGAGGCGCAAGCCTGCGGGCGGCCGGTCATAGCCTACGGACGCGGCGGCGCGCTGGAAACCGTCATCGGCAGCGGCGATTGCCGCACAGGACTATTTTTTAACGAACAGACGCCGGAAGCCCTATCGGCGGCGCTGCGCCATTTCCCCAGCGAACGTTTCGATGCTGAAACCATACGCAGGAACGCTGAACGATTTAGTCGTCAGGTTTTTATTGATAAAATTACGAATTTTATTCAAAAAGTATGGGTGAGACAGACTTCACAGACGGGAGCGGGATGAACCGCAGCCGGTGGCGAATAGCGCTGCCGGCCGCCGCGGCTCTGTCCGACGCCGGCGCGCTGCTGTTCGGCGCCTGGGCGGCTTATGCGTTACGCTTCAGCGAATTTGTAACAGCGCGGATACCGGTCGTCAACGAAATGCCGCCGGCCGGCTGGTATTCCCGTCTGGCGTTGATTCTAGCGGCAGTCTATGCTGTCCTGGCTGTCTCCGGCGGACTATATCGCTTACCGCGCCCGTCAAACTGGTTCGACGATACTGCCGAAGCCCTGAAGCGATTCATCTTCGCCTGGACTTTGCTCCTGGCGGGAATTTTCTTCTATCGTGTGGCTTCGTTCTCGCGTTTGACTTTGCTGATGTTGTTAGTTTTGGACGTGATGGCTTTATGGCTGGCGCGCTGGTTGTGGATGAGCCTTAGGCAGTGGTTATATCGGCAGGGTTTTGCCACGCGGCGGGCGGCTGTCGCCGGCCGAGGGCCGCAATCTGAAAGAATTATCAATCAAATCGTTGCTAATCCGCAGTATGGATTAACGCTTGCCGGCGTTATTGGAGATTTCGACGCGCCATCACCGCTGCCAGTATTAGGCGATTACAGCCAAACCGGGCAGATTGTCCGCCGACATAATCTCGACGCCGTTATCGTCGCCGGCAGTTCGGCACAATCGGAACTCATCGGAAAGTTAGTGCGCGCCTGTTATGGTGTGAATGTGAATTTTCTCTATTTGCTGGATATTGACCTGCCGGGCGGAGGTCCGCGCCGCATCGTCGAGGTTGGCGGCATTCCGCTGTGGGCTTTGAAGGAGACGCCATTTGCCGGCTGGCCCGGTCTGGTCAAACGGACTTTCGATTTGTGCACATCGCTTTGCATCCTCATTGTCCTCGCGCCGATAATGTTGACGCTGGCTGTAATCGTCAAACTGACGAGCCAGGGACCTGTCCTTTACCGGCAGCGCCGGGTGGGAATGGACGGCCGTGAGTTCAATTGTTTAAAGTTCCGTTCGATGCGCGTCGGCGCCGAGGACAGAACAGGTGTGGTTTGGGCGAAACCCGGCGACGCCCGTGTTACGCCATTCGGCAGGTTTATGCGTCGTTTCAGCCTCGACGAACTGCCTCAACTTTGGAACATCGTGCGCGGGGATATGAGCCTGGTAGGACCGCGTCCTGAACGTCCGGAATTTGTATCGCAATTTGAACGGCATTTAGATGGCTATCAGGAAAGACATCGGATGCGCGCCGGACTCACCGGCTGGGCGCAGGTCAATGGACTACGCGGCAATACCTCTATTGAAGAACGCACTAAATTCGACCGTTACTATGTCGAAAACTGGTCGCTGCTGTTAGACTTGAAAATCCTCTTGATGACCATTTTGGCTGTCGTTAAAGGAGATAATTCATATTAACAACAGATATTAAAGGCGGTGTAAATTCCATTATCGAGGCGAGCGCATAAATTCATAAATATTGAATAAACAAATATATGCAGCACAATAAAGCGATTATTAGTTTTATTTTAGCGACTTCGGTTCTTATATTAGGATGTTTGCCGGTCGAGGGGTGGAGCGGCGACAGATCCGCGCCTTTCGGCGTCGGCGAGCAGTTGAAATTTAAAGTCTATTTTGAATTCATCCTCGGCGGCGATGCGGTGATGTCGGTGCAGTCGATTGAAGAGGTGGATGGTCGTCCCTGCTATAAAATCGTCTCGGAAGCCCGCTCCACACCGACGGTCGACTTGATGTATAAAGTCCGCGACCGCATCGAATCCTATCGCGACACGGCGACGACCTACTCACGTTATTATTTCAAACAACTGCGCGAAGGCAAATGGAAGGACGATAAACGCGTCGAATACAAGCCCGATAAAGGACAGATAATCCTTTCGCGCAAAGCCCATCTGCCTCTGGAAACGATGACGCTGGACAAGGCTGTTTTCGATGTTTTGAATGCCTTTTATGAGGTGCGCACGCGCCAATTGGAGGTCGGAAAATCCATCTTTTTGGATGTTCACGACATCGACAAGCAATATCTTTTGGAAGTTAAGGTGTTAAATTATGAAACGGTCGAATTGCCAGCCGGCACTTTCAACTGTTTTGTCATCGAGCCGCAGCTCAAATCATCGGGCATCTTTCGGCGCGAAGGTTCGCTGCAGATCTGGCTCACCGACGATGTCTATAAAATGCCGGTGCTGATGAAGAGCAAACTCTATTTCGGGTCGGTCTGGGCGCGGCTGATTAGTTTCAAACGCGGCAGCAAATGAAAAGACAATTGAAATCGCGCTTTGCAGAGATAGACTTGACAAATTTGCGCACATATCCGATGTCGGATTTGGCGCGTAAGGTCGAAAGCGAGGCTTTTGTCGAGCCGGTGTTCTCCACCCGCTTGCGGGGGAGAGCAACGGGGCGCGTATCCTTCTCGGATTTCGCCGACTCGCTGCCCAACCTCCTCGCAGCCAGAGATTTGCGCGAATTCAGCCGCATCATTGCCAATGCCGTTCGAGATAAGAAAGCGCTTATAATGATGTTTGGGGGGCATATCATAAAGACCGGTCTAGCGCCGCTGCTGATAGACTGGATGCAGCGCGGCTATATCACCGCGCTCGCCACGCACGGCGCCGGCGCCATCCACGATACCGAAATCGCCCTGTTCGGCCGAACTTCGGAGGATGTAGTTGAAGGTTTGGCTGACGGTTCATTCGGGATGAGCCGGGACACAGCCGACTTCATCAACAACGCCATTAAAGATGCAAAACACGCTCAACTCGGCTATGGCGAAGCGCTCGCGCAGGCATTGCTTGAGGCTAAGGCGCCGAATGCTGAATTAAGTATTCTCAGCGCCTCATTAAAGTCCAATGTTCCTCTAACAGTGCATATCGCCATCGGCACGGACATCGTTCATCAGCACCTTTCCGCCGACGGCGCAGCCATCGGACGGGCGTCGCTAAAAGATTTTAGGATATTCGCCGCTCAAGTGGCTAAACTTAATAAAGGCGCTGTCGTAATGAATCTCGGCTCGGCGGTCATTCTGCCGGAAGTATTTCTCAAAGCCTTGACTATAGTCCGCAATTTAGGCTACCCCGCGCATAACTTCAACGCTGCCAATTTCGATATGTTCACCCATTATCGTCCGATGCAGAATGTTCTCATCCGTCCGACGCTGACCGGCGGACACAAGTTTAACTTTTGCGGACATCACGAAATTATGATTCCACTGTTGTTTGCGATGGTCGATGCTAATCTCAATGACAATGACAATGCTAATGATGATGATGATGATGATGATGATAGGAAGAAAGAAAGCAAGTGGTAAAGTGAGAAAGTGAGAAAGTGGGATAAGGGCGGCTTGCGAACTTGCCAACTTGTTAACTTGCTTTCTTTCTCCCTTGCTATCTTAATAAACATTAGATAATGTCAATCGAGCAAAATAGCGCTTGACGATGACGACCGAAATTCAGACCAACCGCCTCTATTTCGGCGATAATTTGAAATTTCTGGAGAACCGAGACTATTTCCCCTCGGAATCGGTCGATTTAATCTATCTCGATCCGCCGTTCAATTCAAATCAAACTTACAATGTATTTTACAAAGAAGCGAGAGGAATACCTTCCACAGCACAGATTAAAGCCTTTGAAGACACATGGCATTGGGATGATGCAACGTTCTTGGCTTTACATCATATCAGAACACCAGGTAATAAATCGCCATCTTCTCTAATTGAATTACTTAATACACTTGAGGCATTTTTAGGGCATTCACCAATGTTTGCTTATTTGGTCCAGATGGCTGTAAGATTAGTTGAGTTACATAGAGTTCTAAAGTCGTCCGGTTCGCTGTATCTGCATTGCGATCCCTCAGCAAGTCATTACTTGAAACTGATACTCGATAGTATTTTTAATCCAAAGAATTACCTCAATGAGATAATCTGGCGTTACCGGCGCTGGCCGGCTAAAGCCGCTAATTTTCAAAAGATGCACGATGTTATTTTATATTATGCTAAAAACCGCGGACAACATAAGTTTAATGTATTATATGGATATGAGAGATTAGCCGAATCCACTTTACAGACTTTTGGAACTAATAAACAGGTAGCCGATTTCTCGTCCGGGCATCGCAAACCGGGCTTGACCGATGAAGAAACTCAAGGCCCGCCGCTCTCGAATGTTTGGGATATTGGGATAATCGCGCCTATAAGCCGCGAGCGACTGGGATATCAGACACAGAAACCTCTGGCCTTATTAGAAAGGATTATTAAAGCCTCATCGAATCCAGGCGATATTATATTGGATCCATTCTGTGGATGCGGGACGACTATAGACGCGGTAGAGTCGCTGAATAAGAACGCACCTGAAGCGCCGGCTCGCCGCTGGATTGGCATTGACATTACCCATTTAGCCATTAATCTAATCAAATATCGACTCGCAACCCGTTTCGATATGGGGTGAAAGTCTTATGGAGTTGTCGGCGAGCCGACGACCGTCGATGAAGCGCGAGCATTAGCCTTGGAAAACCGCTATCAATTCCAATACTGGGCTTTGGAACTTATTGGAGCGCGCACTTACAGCGAGAAGAAAAAGGGGAAAGACCGCGGAGTGGATGGCTATGCTGACTTTATACACGGACCGCGCAGAATATATGCTAAATGTGTCGTTCAAGTCAAATCCGGTAAAATCAATTCAAGTATGATTCGCGACCTTAAAGGGACCATTGAGCGTGAAAAAGCGGAGATGGGTGTATTCATTACTTTAGAGCCATCAACATCTGATATGCGTAAAGAAGCCTTGGATGCAGGTTACTACTTTTCAGAAATAATGAATAGAAATTACCCCAGAATACAGATACTAACAATTGAACAACTGCTTACAAATCCCGATTGTTTCCTATTTCCTCCTCGCAGCGTCTATCATCCATCCTTGAGAACTCTCGGAAACTTAAAAGGACAAAACGGTATTTTCTAAACCTATAGACATAGAAGGAGTTTCAATGCAAAGGAATTTATTAGATAACACCCTCATTGACTTTGTCATTGTCATTGTCATCGGTCATACTCTTATATCCCACGCCGCTGAACTTATACACGGCACGACCGGCGCGGCGCTGGAGCCGTTGACTGTTGTTGGTTTCGAACCGGCGCAAATAAGTCTGCAACTGCCGGGGGAACTGACAATAACACCGCCCAAAGCTGAAACCTTCGGCTTCGATGAATGGGAGTTGCGCGATATGTTAAGAGCCTCGATGCGTATTCCACCGGGGCAGAGCATCTCACTGCGCATCGTTCCGACCGCTGGGGCGATGGAATTAGCCGCGCCGCCTGACAGCCTGGGTTTAAGTCAAATCTGCCTCGAAGCCGTGGCTCGCGCGCCGCGCTGGCTGCGAAATGACCTAGCGACTAATTTTCTTGCTATGCAGGGCGATAGGGTCGAATTTTTTCGCGAATTGTTAGCCTTCCAGATATTAAGCGCCGAGGACCCGGTCGTCGATGAAATCGCCTTCCAAGCCGCGCATATTTCGCCGAATCTTCTGGCTTCAGGCCAGTTATATTTCGACCTGTTCGCCGAAAACGCCGCCGGCATTTATGAAGCCGACGAATATCTCGACTATGTGCGCGTCATCGACCACGGCGACGCCGGTGATGAGAATTTTTGGACGACGCTGGCATATCAAGTTAAAACCGCCGACAGCGATACAATCGAACTGATGCTGGATAGGGAGCTCTATTACTGGTGGGTCGTTCATCCGCGCATCTCGGATGAGATTCCGATTTATATCGACCCGGCAACCGGGCAGTCCTGTCCGCCGCCGCGCGGTGTATTTTGGCGCGATTATTTCCTAAACCATCCCGACGATGGCTATCCGTCCTTACGCGAAGCCTTGCAAGATGTCGGTGTGATGTATGCTAATCTAGTGAACAACGGCACATCGGAGAATGGCGCGGTTGGCGCGGTTAATGCTTGGATAAATGAGGTTATGGATTTCACATCGCGGCAGGAACGGCCCATTCAACCGGTGCGCATCTATCATCTGCATATCGGTCGCTGCGGCGAGCATCAGGACATCACCGCCGCTGCTGCGCGTGCGGCGCTCATCCCAGCGGCTGACATCTGCGCTCTGAGCAACGACCATGTCTGGAACGAGTTTTGGGCTGGCCGCTGGTTGGCTTGGGAGCCGGTCAACAATTATGTCGCCGACTCGCTGGTCTATGAGCGTTGGGATAATGGCAACTGGCGCGCTCCGGCGCTGTTCAAATGGCGCGGCGACGGCTTCACCGAAACCGTGACCTCGCGCTATGCCGCCCAGACCGCCGATTTAATTGTTCGCGTCGTAGACGCGCTCGCCCGCCCTGTAGATGGCGTGAAAGTGTCCCTTGCCAGCGATTATATCGGCGGCGGCATCGCCTTTGCCACCTGGGGTTTTACCGCCTCAGACGGCCGGGTCGTTTTTAAAATCAACCGCGAGCGCAATTTCTATGTGCGCGTAGACAGCCCTCTGGGCAGTTATCCGGGGCAGGGGCAGGTAACTCGCATCATCGCCGGCAGTCAAGCCGGGCAGACTTATAACTGGTCCACCCGCTTGAACGGCCGGATGCCTGTGCTGAACAGCATCCCTGAAGTTCCACCGGAAATCCCCGAACATTACAAATTAACCATTAATTTCACCCCGCGCGGTGAATCCGTTGCCGGCGAAGTTTTCGCCAATTCACAGTTTTTAGCCGACATTTACACCGCCCGCATCGGTTTCTATATAATGAACAGCCAAAATTACGAACGCTTTCGGCAGCGCCGGCTGTTCAATGTCTATCAAGACCTCGAATGGACGGCTGCACAGCAATTAGAGATAATGCTGCCCGACGACGGCGAATGGTATGCAGTGTTCTCCAATGCGAATAAGATTGTCAATATCGAAGATATCGAAGTGGATATCGGTCTTAGTCACAACTCCGAGTGGAGCGTCCATAGAGAACCGGCGGTTAGAATGCCTAATAAATACAGACTCGAATCGATATATCCCAATCCATTCAACAGTTCGGCGCTTATTAAATTCAGTTTGCCGGCCGCAAGTCAAGTAAAGTTCGATATATTGGACTTTAATGGACGGGAAATGGCGCCTATTTTATATCTACCGAACTGCGCGGCTGGCCGGCATAGTTTTTCATTACAAGCGGTTGATTTGCCAACGGGAATGTATTTGTTGAGAATGGAAGCAGGGGGATACACTGACGCCAGAGAAATTGTCTTAATAAAATGACAATGCTAATGCTGATACTAATGCTGATGCTGATTGATAATAATGAATAAGGAAGCAAGTGAGCAAGTGGGCAAGTGGTCTTTATCTTGCTTTTTAACTTTCTCACTTTCTCACTTTCTCACTTTCTCACTTTCTCACTTATTAGAAAAATGCACTTCGAATCTCTTAACATCCGCGGCTTCGGCTGTCTGCGCACGCGGGTCGAATTTGCGCCAGACAAACTGAACCTGACCATCGCCGATAACGAAGCCGGCAAATCAACGCTGGTCGCGGCTATTCTCGCCGCCTTTTATGGCGTCGAGGATGACTTTCGCAAACTCAGCGACAAGCGTCGCCCGCACATAAAAAATGTTGTGCCTTGGGAGCGTC
>VGIO01000124.1 GCA_016867855.1 Calditrichota bacterium | reverse complement strand
TCCCCGCGCGGAATGTTGGATATGCTCATAAACACCCAACTATAGACATCGAAGGTGTTAGTGATGAATGCTCCCCCCGGCGAGCCGACCACCGGCAACTGCCGCACCCGCAAAGTGTCGCCGTTATCGACGCGCATCTTATGCACCCACAACTCGTTCTGCGCCGGACTATGCAGAATGTAAAGCGGATAGCCCTGCGGGTCGTCTTGCCAATAAGCCAAGCCGTAGATGCGCATTCCCCTGCGGTTTAATACCCGACCTAATGCCTGCCCCTGCCGGTCGTAGCCGACGATATTATTAGTCGTAGCGCAGACCCAGAGAAGGTTATTCACCGGGTCGAAGGCGATGGCTTGATTGGGATTGAAAGGACCTTGGAACTGAATCTGCACCTGTCCTTCTCTGTCGAAGCCGAAGACGCGCTGCTCGCCGGATCCCCACAGCAGTTCGCCGTCCCATTCGAGGTCTTTCATTCCGTAGTTGGACTCGCCGGGCTGGATGAACTGGCGGACGCGTTCGCCTTCGCGGTTGACTACATAGATAGTGTTGGGATTCTGGCCGGCGGCGCCGGAGACGAAGAAGTTATCGCCGTCGAAGGCGACGCCTTCGATGCGGTCGTCGTTGAGGAGATTGCCGACGGCGTAGTTGCGCCTGAGTTCCCACGGCGCGGCGTTGGCTTCGCCAAGCAGCCTTCTTTCGACACGGTAGGCAAGCGGTCCGTTGCCGTTGTTAGCGATGCTAAAGTCCATATCGGTCTCGCCGCCGGGTTCGAGTTGCATGAACAGTTCTTCGACATTCGGCGTGCAGGTCGCGTGCAGCATTGCTACATTCAGTTCGACTTCGCCGGCTCGCTCGACATTAATAGGCTCGGTGTGAGGGAGATAATCCGTTGCGGTGAAGGTCAGAATGTATTCTCCGAGCGGAAGGTCAATAAAGTCATACATTCCTTCTTCGTTAGTGCAGCGAAGGCACAAATAATGGTCGAGAGAAACCAGCGCATTTTCAATAGGTTGTCGAATAGCCGGGTCGATGACAGTTCCTGCAATAGAGGCTGTTTCCAAATCGATGGAAACGACAGCGCCGACTTCAATGGTGAGTTCGCCTTCGTTGGGTTGTCTGGGATTTTCATCGATTTTCAGACAAAATAAACCGTTATAAACGCCGGCTTCGCATTCTTCCGAGATAATACCGACTTCGATGACGGCTTCCTCGCCAGCGGCGATAATCCCGCTAGCAGGGTTAAAATTAAATTCAAGATTTTCCGGCACGCCATCGTCGATGACATACCAGATGCGCGTCGCGCCGTCATAAGTTCCCCGCCAGAGGTTAACTCCGTCGTGCGCCAGTCCGGTGTGTCCGGTGTTGACGGTGCGGAAAGTCTGAATTAAATCGGCATTCCATTCATCGTCAACGCTGAACTGATACATATTCGGGCGGTCGCTGAGCCAGAGCCAGCCGTGCGAATGGGCTGGAATAATCTCAATTCCCCAGCCTTCTTCGCCAATCCATTGGCTGCAGTCGATAGCGCCAACTTCCTGAAGATTATTTTGCATATCCAATACATGGACAATGCCTCGTCCGTTGCCGTTGGGGTAGGTGATACAGTAGATATAACGGTCATCGCCGCCGATATCGGTCCAAGTCAGGTTGTAAGGGCATCGTAGATTGTCTAAGGCGCGGCCTTGGAGGTCATAGCGAAAGATGATGTTGGGATTGTTGTTGTATCCGCCGCAATATAACACACCGTTGAGATAAAACATTCCGAGTATGGACTGATTAACCGCGACATTGACGACGATTTGGTCGTTGGCTAAATTCAACGCATAAAGCCGGCGGTCAGTCCAAGCCAGTCCCCAAATCCAATTGTTCTGCGGGTCGTAAGCCATTCCCACAGTGTTATAATACGGGACTTGGACTTGCCGCAGGGTGTCACCGGGCGAATCGCGTTGCGGACCGCGGCGCTCGTCATCGGACAGTTGATAATCTATCAACCGATAACTGATTTTAAAAGACGCTTCGTCCTGATTGAGATTATTCAGACTTAAGGTCGTTTCGAGCGTATCGCTTGATTCAAGGCTGTAGAAATATCCATAAGGCTCGATGGAGATTTCAGCGGTAGATATTCTACAAGTCAGAATCATCGAGATAACCAGGACAAGGGTGAAAGGTATTTTACAGATGGACATTTTTTCTCCTGAAAAGGGATGGGGATTTTTCAGATGGCTAGACCGGGATTCATTCTTGTAGTTGAGGGTGCGACATTTTTATTTAATCAATGATACAGGCGCCGATATGCCGTTTCTATTAGGCAATAATAAAAAATAATAACTCCCGCTCGGCAATCCAAATAAAGAAACCATCATTTGGCTGTGGTCTGCCGGCGCTGCAGATATAGCGAAATCAGCCACTTGACGGCCTTGTCCGTCGAAAAGTCCGAGTGAACTGGCGAAAATAGAGCGGTTGAATTTTAGGTTGACAAATCCATTCGTCGGATTGGGCCAAACTGAGACGAGGCAAGGCGTCACGGGAGCAAATTCGGGCTGGGGCGGCGCGGACGTCCAGTTTTCACCGAAGCGCGCCATCAGGCTGCCTTCGCCACAGATCCATAATCGACCGGAGTTAAAAATGTGCATATCGCGTATCATATTTTTACAGCGCAGGCTGACATTTGTCCAGCGACTGCCACCGTCGGTAGTCTGCATAAATTCGCCGCCGGCGCCCCACAGCCAGCCATTACGGGCGTCGGCAAACCGCAGCCCAATGAGCCGAAATCTAATCAATGCCCGTGCCGTCCAATTGACGCCGCCGTCTTCGGTGGTGTAAATGCGCTGGTTGCCGCCTTCGATAGCCGCCGCCCAGCCATACCTGGCATCGATGAAATGTAAATCCAAACAATTTCCGAACGGCGCCGCCAAACGCCGCCAACTCGCGCCGCCATCCTCAGTCCAGCGCACAGAATCATTCGGTGAACAGACATAAGCGACATCGGCTGAGACGACCGATAGTCCGGTCAATAGCGCGCCCGGTCGGGCAACTTGGACCGACTGCCAATTCGCGCCGCGGTCGCGGCTTACCGACACCGACCCGCCATTTAAGGCGAAGCCGGCATCACCGCGAAAGGCAATGCGGCTGATTTCATTTTCGCCGATTTCAATGCCGCTCCACGAACGGCCGCCATCCTCGGTGATAAATTCAAGCGAGCCGACGCCACCGACAAAACCGCGGTTATCGTCCAGAAAAAACACGCTATAAAAACTAACATCTTCACGAATAGCGCAACGCGTCCAAAAGCCGCCGCCGTTAGTCGTCTTCAGCAGATAACTGTTCGAACCGACGCACCAGCCGCGCTGGTCGTCGAGAAACTGAATACACGCAGCGTCATCGATGAGACGCCGCGACATTTCCTGCCAATGCACGCCATCGCTCGAATGCAAGATTAAGCCGTTCGACCCGCCAACCCAGAATTCACCGCCGCTCACCGACAGCGAACGCATATGCACAGTTTGTAGTTCATAAACCGTCTGCCACTCACGGCCATCATAAGATATAATTATCTGCGCCGGATTTTCGCCGCCTTCGGTTACCATCATCAAGCGGTTGTTCGACCAGTATTTTAAATCGTTCACTTCAGAGGTAGCCGGAGTCTCAATGCGCTGCCAGTTTCCACCGCCATTGGTCGTTTTTAAAATCAGCCCGTTAATGAAATTGCCGCCGCCTATCCAACCGTTGGCTGGACTATCGAATATAACCGCATTCAAACTCATTTCTGTATCGGAGTTCAGAGTATCCCAGTCCAAGCCTCCATTGGAAGTATGAGCAATATAGCCGACGGTGCCAACCGCCCAACCGATGTTGCCAATAAAACAGAGATCTGTCAAGTCCGGCATACGGCGCACCGGCAGAAGAAAGCGCTCCCAACTGTTTCTCCAGCGCCACAGCGCCGGCTGCGTGCCGCCTTGACCAGCGCCCGAGCCGCCGACCCAAACATTGTTCGTATCGGTTACATATAAAGTCGTGCCGCCGAAGGGATCTTCCAAGTCGCCCAGCGGCGTCATTCGCCAGTTTTCGCCGCCGTCCGAAGTAGTATACAACCGCGTCATTCCGTGCTGGATGAAATCAAAACCGCCCAACACCCAAATATGTTGTCCGTCAAGAGCGTCCATCCGCCAGGGACCAGTCGATGAATCCGGCAGACTTATTTCTTGCCAGGTGCGGCCCCGGTCATAGGTGCGGGCTAATAACCCGGCCGCACTGATGACCCAGCCGCTGTCAGCAGTTGGAAAGTCAATATTCTGAATGTCGCCGACGATAGGCTTCGGGCTGATAATTTCCCAAGCCGGCTCAGCAAAGGCGCTCCAGACCGACGCGACAAGCGTTAAGATATGAACTAATAATCGCTTAGGCATTCTAAATGTCCCTCTATTTTTCAGTCGCCGTAAATTTGCAATTTAACAATATGTTAGTGTTATGTCATTGTAAATTCGATAGATAAAAGGAAGTAGGACAGACGTCTCTGCCCGCTAAATTCAAAATAAAAATAAGGAAAGTGGCAGGGACGCCCGCCCTACATTTCTATTTATTCGACAATTTCACAAGACCAGGTTACTTCCGCGCTATGTTTCAACATTCCAAAGATTGAGCAGTAGGTATTTTGCGACAGACTGGCGGCGCGCGCTAGTTCTTCCAAAGTCAAACCCGGACCTTTGGCGCGATAGATCGCGTGGACTTTAATAAAAATGCGTGGATGTTCATCGCGCTTAATTCCGGTTAATTGGATTTGTAAGAAGGCCGGCTCGATGCGGCGTTTGCGCAGAACAGCGGCGACATCCATTCCCGTGCAGGCGCCGGCGGCTTGCAGCAACATTTCCATCGGCGTTGGTCCGACGCCTGGCTCGTCCATTGGCTTGGAATCGAAATGAGCGCCCAGCCCGAAGTGATTAGCGCCGCTGAAGTGTAGACCGTCGACGAGCGTAACTTCGGCTTCTAACTCGGTCAGCATTTATTTTCCTTTATAAAAACTTTTAAAAATATAAAATATAATGTAAATTATTTATATATATTTTTCAACTACACACAAGGATATTCTCGCGCATTTTCAATTCAGTATAGAATGTAATTGTCCGGATACATCCGCCCGCGCCGGCATTCTTAAATTCCGCTCGGGAGATGTTCTGACGCCGGCGTTTCTGCCGGTCGGTTCAGCCGCAGCGGTTAAAACTTTATCGCCGCAGGAATTACACTCGGCCGGCGCGCAAATATTGCTGGGCAATACATATCACCTGTTGCATCGACCCGGCGTCGAAGTAGTGAAATTGGCTGGCGGGCTGGCGCGCTTTATGGGTTGGAACGGACCGACGCTGACCGACTCCGGCGGATTTCAGGTCTTCAGCCTCTCTTCTACCCGTAAGGTTGACGAAGAAGGCGTAACTTTTAGATCGGTATATGACGGCGCATTAGTTAAATTGACGCCCGAATCGGTTTTCGATATTCAAAGAGACATCGGCGCGGATATAATCTACGGTTTGGACGAATGCCCGCCATATCCGGCGTCTCATTCGGAAGTCGCCCGGGCTGTGGCTTTAACGACACGCTGGGCGCAGCGGTTCATTGCCCAAAGCCGCAATTCCTCAATCGACGATGCAGAGCGGCAAGCGGTATTTTTAATCGTTCAGGGCGGGGTGTTCGACGATTTGCGCCAAATATCAATCGATGAGATATCAGCGCTGGAGCCTGACGGCATCGGCATCGGCGGCGTCTCGGTCGGCGAGCCGCGCCCCGATTTATATCGCATCGCAGCCTTGTGTTGCTCCGGGCTGCCGCCTCAATGGCCGCGTCATTTGATGGGCGTCGGCACGCCCCAGGATTTATTAGAATGTATAACCTGCGGAGTAGATATGTTCGACTGCGTCATTCCAACCCGCAACGGACGCAACGGTCAAGCCTTCACATCTGAAGGCATAGTCAACTTGCGCTTGGCAGAGCGTCGTCTGGAACGAAAGCCGCTCGACGCGCGCTGCCGATGCTATACCTGTGCAACTTTCACCCGTTCATACCTGCATCATTTAATTACATCTGGCGAATTTCTCGGATTGAGGTTAATAAGTTTGCATAATATATATTATTATCAATCGTTGATGTCCGCCGCGCGCAGTGCAATCGTAGCGGGAAAATTCAAATCCTGGCGGCAAGAAGTTGAAAACGGCTGGCGTGATGTGCGCAAAATCGACTGATGATTCGTCAACACTGGACCGAGTTAAAAAATCAACGCTAAGACTGTCAGGAAGGATTTAAGATGAGAACGCTAAAAAATTTCAGATTTGGGTCGGCAAGCCTGGTGATTTGTTTAGCCTGGCTTCTATTTGGCTGCGATGATGATCATCTGCCGGGGAATAATTTTATCCCGCGTCCACAGAATGTCCGAATGGTTATCGACGAAGGCGCCGCGGTTACGAACGATACCTTACTGCGTCTGGCTATCAGCGGCGTGGACATCGACCGGATGATAATCTCAATCGATAGTCTTTGGCGCGGCGCTGAGTGGGAAGACTATATCGCCCAAAAGATGGTTTCAGTGCCGCGGCGGGAAGGCCGGGTGAATATTTACGGTCGATTTGCCGTTAACGGCGGCGGCACGACCGATGTGCATCAAGCATATATCGACCTCGATTTGACGGCGTGCATCATCTCGCTGAATGTTTTGGCGCCGAGCGATACGCTCAAATTTGGCGATGAAGTGCATTTTTCAATGGTGACAGGCGAAGCTGGCTGCGCTGAAATTGCTTTCGGCAGTATTCTTTCAGGCTATCAACTGCCACTTATTGACAGCGGAGCCTATTCTCGCACTTTGAAAATACCCGCCGCGGTGTCGGACAGCGCGGCGCGCGTCATCGGTTATTTCACCGATGTCGCAGGCAATCAGGCGCTGCCGTTCAACAGTGGTATTCAATTTGTGGTCAACAGCATTCCGTTTCAGTTGCAGCGCGTCGGTTCGCTGCGGATGCCAGGCGCCAGGAATATCGATGTTGTGTTTAAAAGTGGTTTTTGTTTCGTCAGCGATGCGCAGCAGGAACTGCTCTATGTTATAGATGTGCGCGATCCGGCCCGGCCGACTTTAGCGCGGATGCTGCCGATGGCGGATTGGACAGCCGGTCTATGCGCCAACGATCGCGCCTTGTTTGTAGCGGATGGCGACGGCGGCATTGCTGTCGTCGGCATAAATCCACCCGGCGCGGCCGGCGAAATCGCCCGTCTTCTCATCTACGGCAAGGTGCGGGATGTCAAACTTACCCAGCGCTGCCTGTATGCCGCCTGCATCTACACCGGCTTCTGGACAGTCAATATCGATGAAATTTACTCCCCGCAAGCCGGTCAGAATGTTCCGCTCACCGGCTTCGGCGAAAAACTATGTCTGAATGGAAATTTGGTCTATATAACCGGCTCGTCGGGATTGTCGATTTTAAACATGGAGGATGTTGCTAAGCCCAAAGTTATCTCAGAAATTGCCATCGCCGATGTGCCGTCCGATGTCGTTTTCAGCGAGGGGCATTTGATTATATCGACCCTCCTTTCCGGCTTAAAGATTGTCGATGTGCGGACGCCGCGGCTGCCGGTCATCAAACAATGCTACCGCGAATTTTACAGCATCCGGGCTTTGGAATTAGATCCGCCCTTCATTTTCGCCGGGACAGACGCCCGTATTCTAATTATCAACATAGGACATATCGACCGGCCGCAGTTAGTTTCCCAAATCACCGGTCTTCGACCGGTCAACGGAATGTGCATCGACGATAAGTATCTCTACATCGCTTGCGAAGACGGCTTCGAAATTGTGCAATTGTATTAATCCATAGAGTTGAATCCCCTGTGTCTATATCGTCTATCTTGTCCAATAGTCCATAAATTAAAATCTTTATAAAGGTCCTAATGCTTCTCTTAACCATCGCGATGGCGCCAGCGCCCGGCGGGCAGCCGCAAGGCGGCAGCGGCTTTATGGCTTTCCTGCCGTTTATTCTGATGATTGTCATCGTCTGGCTGCTCATCCTGCGCCCGCAAGCCAAACGCCAGAAAGAACACCAGAAGATGCTCGACGCGCTCGACCGTGGCGACCATATAGTTACTACCGGCGGCATTCACGGCACCGTGCAGCGCGTCAACGAAAAAGAAGGCACAATGATTATTAAAATCGACGATAATGTGAAGGTCGAAATAGACCGTGGCGCGGTAGCGCGGAAAATTGCCCGCAGCGATTAGCCTATGCGGGTGGTCTTCCTCGGCACGCCGGAATTCGCCGTCCCATCGCTCGAATTGCTGATAGGCAGCCGCCACGAACTCATCGGCGTCATCACCGCGCCGGACAAACCGGCCGGCCGCGCCTTGAAAATGACTGAGCCGCCGGTCAAACGACTGACTAAGAAATATAACCTGCCGATACTTCAACCGGATAATCTGCGGGACGATGAATTTCTAAGGCGTTTTCGCGCCTGGCGGCCTGATATCGGCATCGTGGTCGCTTTTCGCCTATTGCCGGAGGAGTGTTTCAGCATCCCTGAACACGGCTGTGTGAACCTGCACGCCGCCTTGCTGCCGGAACTACGCGGCGCCGCGCCGGTCAACTGGGCGCTGATTAATGGCTATAACCGCACCGGCGTTACGACTTTCAGCATCGACCGTGGGATGGATACAGGTCTGATATGGCTGCAGAAAGCAATGGATATCGAGCCGGACGAAAATGCGACGCGCCTGACCGCGCGGCTGGCCGTCTTAGGCGCCAGACTTATCCTTGACACCTTGGATGGTCTGGAAAGCGGCGAATTAAAGCCAGCGACACAGTCCGGAACACCGTCCCGCGCGCCGAAAATCGACCGGCAGGACTGCCAAATCGACTGGTCGAAAAGCGCCTGCCGGATACACAATCTCATCCGCGGTTTATCCTACGAACCGGGCGCCTTCACCTATTTAGGTCAAAAAGTTTTTAAAATCCTGCGTTCTAATATTACAGATCCGGTTTCGTCGTTTAATTCGCCGGGAATGGTCGTCAAATCCGACCAAGACGGTCTTTATATCGCGGCCGGCGAGGGCATTCTCGCCGTCGAAGAGGTTCAATTGGAAGGCCGGCAGCGGATGACCTCAGCGGAGTTCTTGCGCGGCAAAGTGGTAAAGGTTGGAACTATTTTAGGTTAGGTGCGTTTTGATGGCATATTGGCTCGTCAGAGAATATCGAAATTTGATGGCGTTTTGTATGCGTTTGTTCGCTCGCTGTAATATATCATCTAATACCAATTTGCATTCAAATGAATAATAAAGGGATGCAAAATTAACAACGGATTAAACGGATAGAACGGATAA
>VGIO01000123.1 GCA_016867855.1 Calditrichota bacterium | reverse complement strand
GGAAAGGGCTTATAAGTTAAGGACTATATAAAAACGCCCGTCTTAAGAATAGAATCTCTAAGACGGGCAGTTGGATATACTAATCGAGTTTTTTATCTTCGTAAAAGGTAATCATATAACCGTTGCTTTTGGATTTGCCGCAACTTCAGGAGCGCCTTAATAATTTCCAAATCGATATTCGACAGGTTTGTGGGTGATGAATTTTGCCAGGTCGGGCCGGCTTTCAGTCCGGCTGTCAAGGCAACGTTCACTAATTGCAGGAGGGATGTGGGTTTTATAGGTTTGCGCTCGACAGCCAGCGGTCGCGGCCGGCGCGCAATCATAGCGCGCTCGGCGATGGAACTCAATTGCCCAACCGTCTTAGCGTCTAATCGGCGCTCAGCGGCATAGAGGTTAAACTGCGGACGGTCGAAACGCCAGAGCAGCGCGCCGAGCATCTCGCTATCGACCGGCTGCATCTGCCGCCGGCTGATATTAAATCCGCATTTTTGTAAAAATTCGAGGATTTCAGGCGTGGTTATTTTCAACTCGCGAGCAATTTCAAATACGCGCTTAGGTTTAAAATCCATATCAATCCGTCGGTTTTGCGGCTGCCCGGTAAGAACTATCCGCCCACCAACGCTGCAGTGTGCTTTGCAGGTTGTCGAATAACAGCGCGCGGATGGTCCAATTATCCATTCCAGTCAAACCCAGGGCGTCGATTAGTGTGGGGTCGGATTCGATGCCAAGTTGGGAGAAGTATTTGGTATTGGCGAAGTGGTTGACAACTGATGTATCGTCGGTTATAACGAAACAGCCGGCGTCGAATAGTTGGGGATAATCAGTCATATCGACATTTTGACTAAACGAAAATTTAAAAAGAATTTGACCATTATAACTTTTAGCCATCTCGCTTAAAGAAAGTAAAGTATAGGGTTCGGAATATTCACATAAGGCGATGAATGGCCTTATCCCGGCACGTCTGCAATCAGGCGCTATTTCCTTCCAAGAATTTAAATCGCGGATAACAGGATTCTCGTCGAGAAAGTCATACATTATAAAACCGACTCCGTTACGCGCTAACATCATTAAAACTAAAGTATCAGCCAGAGACTTATTAAATGGTATCGCTGCAGACACGCCTTTAAACGGTTCGCCCTTGAAATCCTTTAAGCACGAATCCGAAAGGAATGGGATGTTCTTTATCTTTGAAGTCTCTCTGATAACTTCTAACCCTTGAAAATAAGTTACTTGGTCAACTAACCAACCTTGTGTATAACCTTCAGTCGGCGAAAGTCGGCAAATTTGCAGCATTTGAGGATATTCGACGCCTTTAACAAAATTCGTCGTTGTCTGGATACACCTATCGATGTTCTTTTTATTGTTCAATTGATTCACTTGAATCGCCGTTATAATCACGCCTGGATTCGCTCTTGCTAAAAAATTTCCCTTTCCCACCAACGGCTTAATCGGCTCGCGCCAATTTGCCAGCGCCAGAGCGCAGTGGAACATCATATCGCCGGCTGCTTTCAGAACTTCCGGTTTGATGTTGCCGGCCGTGTCATTGGGCGTGTGGTAGTTGGGATGTTCGCCGCGTGCGCCGACGACATACGCCGGGATGCCCTCCTCGGCGAAGGACCAGTGGTCGCTGCCGGGCCAGAGATTCCAGAATTCTAACTTTGCTAAGGCCGAATCCGGCCAATCTGCGAACATCGCCTCGCCCAACAGCGGCGTCTGCCCAATGCCGGTAATGCCGATTTCTCCCGACCCCTGCCCGACCATATCCATATTCAACATCGCCGCGACATCGTAACCTATGAGCGGCAGTTTCTTAGCAAACTCGGCAGAACCTTCGAGACCCTCCTCTTCCGCTGCAAAACCGATAAATAAAATCGATCGCTTCGGGCGCGGTTTCATCTTGCTGAAGACTTCAGCCAATTCCATCATCGCGGCGGTGCCGGAGGCGTTGTCGTCGGCGCCGGGATAGATATTGCCGGCGGCGTCGATGCCGTGATGGTCGGCGTGCGCGCCGATGACGATGACCTCCCGTTTTAGAATTTTATCGCTGCCCTCCAGCAGCCCGGCGATGTTGGACACCGGACGCTGTGGGAAATATTCGCCGCCGACCTGCAATTCGGCTTCGATATCCAATGCTTGTGAAATCGGCTTAAGACGCTTCTTTATGTCTTCCTTCCATTGCTCTTTAGTTTTGCCTGTCGATTGAAGCAGCGAGTCGGCTTTGGTCAATGAAATCCAGGCTGCCGGCAGTTCGGCTTTGAAGAAGTCGCTGCCAATAGTCGCCCATTTGGGTGGATCCACATCGAAGCAAAGATAGCCTGCCGCGCCTTTAGCGAGCGCGGAGGACGACTTAAAGCCGTTTAAGCCTTCTACGCCCCAGCGCACATTGGGCAGTTCCGGCGTTCCGCGCATCGCTAACACGACTGCGCCGGTTACATCGACTTCTGCGTAATCATCCCAGCCTTTCTGCGGCGCGCTGACGCCATAGCCCACCCATACTAACCTGCCTTTGACCCGACCATAACCGGAGTATTTGAAGACATTGAAGTCCTGCCACATCCGGGCGGTGTCGGCGCAGCCGCCGGGATATTTAAAAATAAGACTGCACGGCGCGCGATACTCCCCGGCGGCATAAGTAAATTTATGTAAATATTGGTCTTTCCCGAATGGCGGCGTCAGCCGGCATTTTTTAAAGTGTTTAGATATATATTCTTCGACCTTGTCCCAGCCGGCGAAGCCGCTGTAGCGTCCGGCAAGCGAATCGGATGCCAGGATATGGACATATCTTAATGCCCGCTGCCCATCGAAACCGCTGCTCCATTCGGGAGTGCCGGGAAGGGCGGCGTGAATATTGGCAATGAAGAGGAAAAATAGGATGGTAATTAGGAAGAAGAAGCGCGGAAATAATTTCATTTAATCTTCCAAATCGATGCACGCGCCGGAAGTTTGGGCAGCAAATCGGGTCGGTATTCCTTTAAAATCTGCCAGCCAGCCGAATTTTCGACGGACATCGGCAACTTTCGACCGTCCGAATACAGCCAAAATCGGCCCATTATTGAAAATGTCAGTTTTGGAGCGTCTGGTCTATCTGCCGCGAGAAAAGGGTCGAAGCGATAGCGTCCATATTCGGTTTTGAGGATCAGCGTCGGCGGATTGCGTCCCATTAATTGAACCTGCGCCGATTTGACCTCATTCCAGCCGAAGGTCTGTGCTTTACCGGGACGCAGGTGGCGAACGCCGTCGCGGTCAACCTCGACTTCGACCGCGGTTTGTCGTTGGAACAAATTCTGCACGAAGATTTGAGAGCCGACGCCGGTTAATATAACTAGCAGGAACAGCGCCTTGACGCGCAAGGGAATAGAATCGAAATGGCGCGGCGCCCGATAAGCGCTTATAAGTATGACGAGCAGTATTAGAAACGAACCGAGCGTCGTGACCCGGTGTAATTTCTTAAACGATGTGGATACTTTTAAGGCGCTGATGTATCGCATTTATGGTGAATCTTCGATTAAAAAGGGGAGTAATATTTCACTCCCCTTTAAGTTTTCTTAACGCATTAGGACAACTTTTTGCGTGGAGGTCTTTCCGGCAGAAGTCAGTTGGACTATATATACTCCAGAGGGAATGGATTCCGCATTCCAAGCGATGTGATTTTTCCCGCGCGATTTGCCCTCCCAAATCGCCGACACTTCGCGCCCTGCTAAATCATACACCAGCAGGCGGGCATTCTCGTTCAGCGGCGCTGAAAACCGCACCGACAACATCGAATTGAACGGATTAGGATAAAGCGCCGAGAGTTCGAATTCGTAAGGCGTATTCAAATCGTCGGCGACGCCGGCGTTTTCGCTGATGGTAAAATTCACCGGCACGACGATATCATCGCCTGCCATATTGTGTTTGATGCGGATGGCGAAGCGATATAAGCCAGTGTCTAAGCCTTCGGCGAAAAACTCCATCCGCAAAGATTGAATATTATCCGGGTGGATGACGCCGCGTCGGTTTTGCAGCCCGGCAGGCGTAAGGAACGCGATATTCGGCCCGATTTCGTGAATACGCAGCCAATCGACATTCCCAAAATCCTCGACCCAGGCTAGCGCCATCACATCCCGGCGGTAATTTGGAACGAGCGTCAAGCCGTTGCCGGCGCTGATACCGAAACGCTGCGTCGGCTCGCCCCACAACATATATTCACCGCTCTGCGGATTCATCTTAATCAAGCGGATTCGGTATTGTCCTTCTACGCCGTTGGGGTCTGGATAGCGGTCGAGGATATAGAGCGGCATCCCATCGGTATCCCGGATGTTCCAAGCCAATCCGGACGGGTAGAACTCCTGGCGCGGCATCCGCACCCGCCATCGGTTCAAAGTATTGCCTTCGCGGTCGATTTCCATCACATCTTGGTCGCGATCGGCGATAAACAGCGAATTGCGCTCCGGGCAGAAGGTCAACGGCAAGCCCGAATTGGACATATATTCGACCGTGAAACTGGCGCGGCGTTCGCCTTCGAGCGTAAATCCGACGATATACGAACGGTCGTCGATAGTATAGACGCTGCCCCAGAGCAGTTCTCCGTCGTAAGTGAGGTTTTTAAATCCGCGGTCGGACCCGGGCGGTGGAATGGGCTGCGTAAAATCCTCGATGCGTCGTCCGTTAATCGACACTACGGAAATCTGCATATTACGGGTGTGTGGAATGTAAAAGAGAGTGTCGATATAGACCGGTCCGAAGACCCGGCCGTCGTTATTGAGCATCGCTGAAATGGGGAAGGTTTTCAGACTGTCCAGCGATTCGGTCCGGCCGCCGGCTTTGACGATGCGCGCGTTATATTCGCCGTTGCCACTGCCGGTGTTGCGCAGTGTTAGGTCAACTATCGCCCGGTGCCCGCCGCTCGGACGCAAGTTTGGATTTAGTTCAGCCTGGTCAGAGCGGATTTGAGGCTGTCCCATTCGAATAGTCTGGACATCTATGGTTTCATTTGCAGCAATCTCGAAAGACACCCATTCCCGGCCTAAGCCAGCTTTGGTGAGTTCGACATTTTCATAAGCCATTTCGCGCAAGCCGGTCAGAAGGAAATTCCCGTTGACATCGCTAAGGCCTTCGACGCCGCGGGGATGAAAGAGCCGCACGGCTTCGATGCCTTGTTGTGGATTAGCAGCTGATACAATCCGACCCCTCACCGCGCCGCGCGGTATCGCTGCATCGGTGGTGAACTTGAGCGCCCAGTTGACCGCCAGTCCGCCGGCTTGCGGATGGTGATGATTCAATTGTGTATATTGAATTCCATTCGAGCCATCGAGATTGCGGATGCCCACAACGGGGTATCTATCCTCCGGCTCTGAAACGCCATTTCCAGCCAGCGGTAGGTAGCGCCGATATTGGAAGACGATTTCGCCGTCGCCGCTCGGCGTTGTCCAAACCCGAGGGTTATAGAATAATATCTCAAAATCAACAGGAAATACATCCTCTTCGGTCGTGGAATCGCCGATATCAGGATTATATACCCGGCGGATTTGGTAGAGATAAACATCGCTCCACTCGATGACGAATATGCCCTCGTCGGCAAGATGATGCGAATAGACGCCTTTGAAACTGTCGTCTTCGATTTTGATATTCTGCCAAAGGATGCATAATTGAGCATTCGGCGCGCCGGCGCCGGGAATCGAGCGATTAAAGTGGGATATAAAGTCGATGGATAACGGGTCGAACGATACCCAGCCGTTGGAATTGACGACCAGCGAATCGAATGACCGCCCATAGTAAGTGAACGGGAAGGGCAGGCGGACAAACTGCGACACGCCATCGCTGGTAGAGCCGTCTATCATCGGCAGTTTCGTCCCGGAATATTGGACAGTATCGGCGTCGGGATTGATTTCACGCCATTTGTAAATCGGGCGCTCGGGCCAGCCTTCATCGCCGCTGTCGAAGCAGAGATAGCCGTAACTGTCGGGACCGAGCGGATCTTCGCGGCGCGGATTGCCGATTTGGATTTCAAACGGTATGGTCTGGCGGAAATTGTCTTCGGAAGATAAAAGCAAATCGAACTTCGCAATATTGCCGGGGATAAACCAGCGGTCGATGGCGATACGGAAGGTTGTGTCCGTGCGAGCCGCGGCGGCGGGTGCGACAGCCGGAAAGCGCGCTGCGCCGCGCACGACGCTCACCCGCGACGTGCGGCTGACTAATTCGGCGGTTAATTCTCGAGAAGCCATATCGCCGCGGTTGACAACCGCCGGCCGAATATCGCCGCTGCGTCCGGGCCATATGCCGGAAGTGTCCGGGGCGGTTTCAATCTTTAGATTTGGACCGGCGGATGTAAATTCAAACGAGGCTTCCTGCCGGACTTCGCCGCAGACAAAATATATATGCACACGGACGAGCGTTCCGCCGGGGCACATCGGCGAGAGTATCAAGTTGACGGCTTCCGCCAATCCGCCGCTCTCGCTCGAAGCGATGTTGTCCATTCGCGCCCGGTCGCGCGAGAAACTCAAATAAGGACTATCGGTGCTGAACTCAGCGAAGACATTTTCAGCGTCCGCTTCGCCGCTGTTCATAACAGTTAGACGTAATGCGGCGCGCTCGCCGTTGCGCAGCCGCCCGTCGCCGTCGCCGATATTGGCATCGTTCAATTCCCATTCGACCATCTCAAAATTGACATCCAGATACTCGACGCTTATATCCTGCGTGAAAGATTTGAAGTTGTGTTTGTCGATAGTTACCATCAGGCTGCCTGCAGTCAGTCCGTCCTGAATGACGAACCAGGCTAATCCGTCGGCATCGGTCCAGGCGACAAAGCGCAGGTCATTGTCCTGCCGGATGCAGACTCTTGCATCTTCAACCGGACGGCCGCCAGGTCCGAAAACTCTGAAACTGACAGCCCGCGCGCCGACCGGCAGCGTATTCGGCAGGTCGGTCGTCATCTCCTGCGGGTTGGAACTGTAGATTCGTATCGTTGGGTCGCCGAGTATCCGCGCCAGCCGCGCCGCATCGATTAAATGGTTGATAGTAGTGGTGTCGAACTCCATCCGCCGCGCAAATTCGATGGCGGCGGTTTGCTCAAGCATAGCCCCGACATAGATTTCGGCCGGCGTCCATTCGTCGCTATAGCGGATGGATTTAATAGCACCGGCGAGAATAGGCCGGATTTTATAGTTCTCCCAGTTAAAACTAAACACGCCGACTGCCCCGACTGGACCGCGGTAGTTACGGGCGTCGCAGGACGCAAAGAACGGGTAGAGCATCGGCGGGCCGTAATGATTGGCATGGGCGATAACGAAGGGATTCATCAAACCTGTATCGGTCAATTCGTTGATGTTGTCCGGATTGACCGAACCCCAGAGATAACCGTTGGAGACGGCTAAGGATATTCCACTTTCGCTTAGTAATGCGCTGACCAATTCAGCGAGCGCCTCATCTCGTCCGCCGTTGATTTGGACGGTTTCTTCATAGCCGGCGGCGTTCAAAGCGATGCGTCCCCAATGGGAAAATTCGATATCGCCGATGCTCATAATAGGAGGCTCTCCATCGATTCCGGGGTCGTTATGGTCGTTGAGCATCAAGGCTCGTCCGAACCATTCGCCTTCCTCGCCATCCGGGCCGGGAAATGGGTCGCGCTCATATTTCATCGATCGTTTCAGCGCGCCGATGAGTTTGGCAGTTGTCGGCGCCATCATCCGTGCGACGATGACTTCCGGCAGAAAGTCGTCCGCGCCGTCGAAAGCGCCGAAACGTAGATCGCTGTTATAGACACAAATTATATTTTGAATAGTATCGCGGCCTATAAAGAATGAGGGGAACGACAGCATCGGGTCGCGACGTAGTTGCGGATAATCGAGGTCGGTGCCGATGATGAGAACATAGTCGATATGGTTGTCGCGGTAGCGCGGGAAGATTATTTGGTCGCGGATTTGGCTCTCGGTCAAATTCTGCACATCGACGGCGACGGTCTCGATGTCGAAGCCCTGCCGTCGTTTCCAATTGAGAAAGCGCGTCAGGGTGTCCAGCGCGGCTTGGGCGTTTTGACCGGTAAGCCGCGAGGGATACAGGACTAACATCTTACCGCAGTCCACGGCTGCTAAATCCCGCCGCGGCGACCATTCCGGCGAAGGATTTAGGGTCATCGCGCTAAGCGCCTGGGCAAACGGACGCGCCAGCGGCGGTGGGAAACCGATGAATTCGTTTTCAGCCGCTTCAGGCGTCCATTCGATACTTATATGCAGATAGTTCGTCTCATAAGCGACGCCGGTGGCAGCGTTAAAAAGCAGCGGTTCGATGAACAGCGGGACGAGTCGGACGCCGCGCATCAGTTGCGGACAGCCTAAACGTGCGGCTTGAACCGGATCCAGCCGCGCTGCGCCTGCTGCGTCGAGACGGGGTGATTCACTCCGATAAGCCAGCCCATATTCGTCGAATGCCGCCCAGCGGCCCTCCTGTCCGACTACTTTCAATTCCGCACTGCCGCGCGCCGGCATCACAATCCACTTGGACAGCGCCATTCCGGCTGCCGCCTCGTTTATATTGGAACTGTTAATCTCGTATTTGGCTTGCGCGGCGGAGGCTGGCAGGTCAAAGGTTACCTCAATGCCCGTCGAACCGTTGTCGATGATATTAATTAAGCGCTGTTCGCCGGATATGTTTGCTAATTGCGCCGGCGCTGCGCAGATTATAGTCGGTCCTAACAACAGGACAAGCAGTCCGCTGATAACGAACTTCTGCATTGAATACTCCCGATTCCTGTGCGATGTATCGATGGTGTGATTTTGTATGGACAATATGGACATTATGGACTAATAGACATTAGGTTATTATTTCAGTAAGACAGAATTAATCGAAGGTTTGCCGAAGCCTCTATCACTTAATAATCGCGGCTTTCATTGTCTTAGTACGTCCGGCCGACTCCAGCCGCAGCAGATAGACGCCTGTCGGCAGGCTTTCCGCGTTCCATATCAAGGAGTGCGGTCCGGCTTGGGCATCGCCCTGCATAAGTTGCATAACCTCCCGTCCGGCGATGTCGAACGCCGCTAGGCGGGCGCAGCCATCGCGGTCGAGCGCATAACGCACGACTGTTTGCATATTGAATGGATTTGGATATGCCGACTTTAGGGCGAACTCGCGCGCCGCCGGCTGCCGGTCTTTATCGAGAGCATTTTGCGCAATCCAGAAACTGAACGGCATTACACAGTTCGCCGACCCGCCGGCGCCGTTCTCTCCCGACCGCACACTCGCCGACCAATTAACCGGCCGGTCGAACCATAGCGGCAAGCCCAAGGTATCCAGGTTGACAACGAAAAATGTATCGCGTTCGATAGTGGTCGTCCAGGCGCGCTCCAACACATTGATATTCAGCCTATAGGTCAACAGGCTGTCGGCGCGGTTCGGATCACGTGCTTTACGCCATATAAAACGAATTGCTGGCACATTCAAGGTATCGCCGTGCAATGGCAGCGCGGTTATCGCATCTCCATTTGCCGGATGGACCAGGTCAAACGGGAAGGGGTCCATAACGCCGACGACATCCAGGTTGACATATATATGTCCGACGCTCGAATCGGCGTTGTGATGGAAGCGCAGTTCGCCCTGGAACAGCGTGTCCGGCAAGCCGGTCGAATTCAAAGTCAGCGTAAAATCCTGAACTTCCTGC
>VGIO01000122.1 GCA_016867855.1 Calditrichota bacterium | reverse complement strand
AGACTATATCGCAATTCGAGAATATATAATCAGCAATCCTGTCTTATGGGAATTAGATCGTTTTTATAGAGCGATGGAGGGGCGATGACAAGCATCGCTGTAGGAGGGGCGATGACAAGCATCGCTGTAGGAGGGGCGATGACAAGCATCGCTTGTGGAGAGGGGCGATGACAAGCATCGCCCGTACGGGCGAACCTTGTGTTCGCCCCTTAAAAGGAATATTCTTATAATCAACCGATTACTCATCCGCCTGCCCGATAATCTATGTCCAACCCGTCGATAGAACAACATATTATCACCTCCCTCACTGAATTAGCCTTGAGCGAAGGGATTAAGCCTGACAATATCACCTTAGAGATACCGCGCCAGAAGGAATTCGGCGAACTGGCGTGTAATGTGGCGATGCACTCCGCCGCTCAAATAGGCATCGCGCCGCGGGCGCTGGCGGAGCGGCTGGCGCAGGCGTTTCCCTGCTCAGGCGACGGTGTAGAAGCCGTGAATGTGGCAGGTCCAGGATTTCTGAACTTCAAACTCGCGCCGGGATATTTCCACCGGTTGTTGGCGGAGATTCTTCAAGATCCGCAAGGCTTTGGCAGTTCCACTGAATCTGCCGCCGACTCGCCGCAGTCGATGGTGCAATCTCCTCAGTCGGTTGTCAACCGCAGAGGGTTGACAGCGGAGTTGGGAGAGAACCGTTGGTTATTCGAGTTTGTCAGCGCTAATCCGACCGGGCCGCTGAATGTGGTCAGCGCGCGAGCCGCTTCGGTCGGCGATGCGCTGGTGCGAATCTTTCGGAAGCGCGGCTATACAGCTCACAGCGAATACTACTTCAACGACGGCGGTAAGCAAGTGTTGCTGTTCGGCGCATCGGTGCGAGCAAGGCTTGCCGAGACAGAAGGACGAGCCGACGAAGCCGTCATTCCCGAAGACGGCTATCAAGGGGAGTATGTAATAGATGTGGCTCGCAGCTGGCGGCTGGCTAATCCTGATGTAACCGAATTCGATGATGCCGCTATAGGCCGCTGGGCGGTCGATTGGATGCTCAAAGCCCAGCAAGCCCAACTGGCGCGCTTCCGCGTCTCCTTCGATCGCTGGTTCCGCGAGAATGAACTCTACGACGACGGACGCGTCGAAACCACAGTCAAGCGGATGACCGAATTGGGCATCACTTATGATAAAGACGATGCCTTATACTTAAAAACCAAGGACTTCGGCGACACCGACGATCGCGTAGTGCGCACCTCCGATGGGAGGCTGACCTATCGCGTGCCGGACATAGCCTACCATCTCGATAAGTTCGCCCGAGGTTACGCGCGCTCGGTGGACTTACTCGGACCTGACCATCACGGGCATATCATCACGATGACCGCCGCGATGAAGGCGCTCAGACTGCCGGACGGCTTCTACACCGCGCTGATAGCGCAGCAAGTCAACCTCAAGCGCGGCGGCGAAGAAATCAAGATGTCCAAACGCACCGGTGTGATGCTCACGCTGGATGAATTGGTCGATGAGGTCGGGGTGGATGCCGCTCGCTTCTTCTTCCTGCGCCGCAAAGTCAGTTCACCGCTGGATTTCGACCTCGAACTCGCTAAGAAACACAACGACGAAAATCCGGTCTATTATGTGCAATATGCCCACGCGAGGATATGCTCGATTTTGAGGCAGCCCAGAGCGAAGGAATTTGGATTTTGGATTTTGGATTTTGGATTGAAGAATGAAGAGGCACATGAGAGACGCGTCATTCCCGCGCAGGCGGGAATCCAGACAGATGGTTTGCAGATTGAAGATTGCAGATTGGATGTTGAAGAACGCTCTGAAACAATCCAAAATCCAAAATCCAAAATCCAAAATCCAAGCGGACTACCATTGCACTTATTGACCGCCAAGGAAGAACTGGACTTGCTTCGCCAGATCGCTCTGTTTCCCTGGACCCTCGCTGCTGTAGTGCGCACTATAGAGCCGCATCCGCTCACGAGTTATTTAGTTGACCTGGCGCGCTGTTTCCACCTGTTCTATCAAAGACATAGAGTCATCAGCGACGATAAAGAGATGACTGCTGCCCGGCTGGCATTATGCTATGGGACAGCGGCGGTCATTAAAGAAGGTTTGAACCTTATCGGCGTGGAAGCGCCTGAAAGGATGTGAGAAGTGCAAATAAATCCAATTAAACTTGCCAAAGGTCCTTGGAATGATGGATTTGCACTTGACCGTTATATGAAATCGAGTGAATTCATCGGTTATGATGAATACGGAAATAAACAGTTCGATAGTCATCGGACAGACTTGGGTGAGTTAGTATATAACTTAAAATACCAAAATAATTTAGAAGTAATTCCTGAGATTGTCGAAGTTTATACAACTTTCATACGAAGTAAAACCGATTGGATATTTGATTTAATCATTCCAATTCCTTCAACGAAGAAGGCGACGCGACTGATTGCCAAAGGTTTAAATGAGAAACTTGAAATTCCAATCGCCATTGACGCTGTTCAACAAGTGACTGGGGTAGAGCTTGCTAAGAATGTAGAACTTGAGGATAGACGAGCATTAGTTAAAAGGAAGTACAGTGTTATATCAGAAATTGTCAGAGAACGCAACATTCTTCTAATAGATGACCTATATGATTCTGGCGCAACTATGAAGTATATCGGCGAGATGTTGGTCAAATCTGGTGTAAAGAGACTATTCGCTTTAGCACTCACGAAGACCGGAGGAACAAGATGAAAATATTTGTCGGAGGTTCAAGAAGCATCTCACATTTAGATTCCATCGCTTTAAGCCATTTGGAGCGCGCGATCGCTCACGGACATACTTTCCTTATAGGTGATGCGAATGGCGTCGATAAAGCCGCTCAAGCCTATTTATATAATAAAGAATATCCATATGTGGAAATTTATTATTCTGGTCTAATATTTAGAAATAATATAGGCTCCTGGACAGCACGGCAAATTGAAACAAAATCGGATAAGGTCGGTTTGGACTATTATACAGCAAAGGACCGCATTATGGCCAAAGAAGCCGATGCAGGTTTAATGATATGGGATGGTAAAAGCGCCGGAACGCTAATGAATGTGATTAGAATGATTCAGATGACCAAATCGGTTATTTTAGTCAATGTGAACTTGGTGAAATCCTTTCACATCCGAACTCAAAAGGATATTGAAGAAATTATTACTGATATTAAGCAGTCTATAAAATTAAAAGTCGATAGACAATTAAGGCGAGAGTCTTTTCAGCATCGAATAGTCAGAAAGGATACATTAGGTGAACTACCTCTACTACGGCGATAACCTCGATGTGCTGCGCGACCACATCGCGGACGAGAGTATAGATTTAATCTACATCGACCCGCCGTTCAACTCCAAACGGAATTACAATATAATCTACGACGGCTCGACCGCCCAAGCCGAAGCCTTTAAGGATACTTGGAGCCTCAAGAGTTGGCAGGAGGAGCGGGAACTCATTTTTCATGAAGAACCACAAAGATATAAGCGGCTGCATAAACTCATTGAAGGATTGGAAACTCTGCGTATAAATGCTGATCCGTCTCTATTTGGCTATCTGGTCAATATGTCTATACGCATAGTCGAACTGCATCGCGTTCTCAAACCAACCGGTAGTTTATACCTGCACTGCGACCCGACCGCCAGCCATTATCTAAAGATTATGCTGGACGATATCTTTGGTAAGAGTAATTATCAAAATGAGTTAATTTGGTGTTATGCCGGTCGAGAGTTAAGTAAAAACCGTTGGAATCGCAAGCACGATGTTATCCTTTTTTACACGAAAAGCAACCAATGGACTTTTAACTGGGACGCAGTAAGTTCACCTCTTACTGAGTCTTCAAGACAAGCCTTATCGCAGTATGTGGATGAACAGGGAAAACCTTACATCATTCGCTATAAGAAAGGCGGAGGCTTTGCCCCATCAGACAAAGATGGCTCGTCGGACACTTATCGCCAATATGTTCCAGAAGGAGTTCCAGCGCGCGACTGGCTGTATTGTGATTACGAAAGGAAAAATAAACGATTAGGTTATCCCACCCAAAAACCGGAAGCCTTGCTCACCAGAATTATAGCAGCCAGCAGCAATGAGAATGATGTAGTCCTGGATGCTTTCTGTGGCTGTGGAACGACTATAACCGCGTCTGAAAAATTAGGTCGCAAGTGGATTGGAATTGACATTACTTATCTTGCCATCGACCTCATCAAGCAGCGCCTGCTCGACCATTTCTACCGAGATGTCTTAAAACTGAATGAAACCGATGCATTGACTCAGTTCGAAAGAGATGTAACCATCGGTGGAATTCCAAAGGACATCGAAGGTGTTTATCATCTTGCTACTCAGATAAAAGGCGACCGGGTTCGCAAGGAATATGAGAAATGGGCGGTGTTCAATGTTGGAGGCGTTTATTCCGAGGTCAAGGGCGCCGACAGCGGCTTCGACGGCTATTTCTATTTGGACGACATAGACGAACAGGGCAAGTATAGACGCGTCAAGGGCTTAGTGCAAGCTAAGAGTGGTAAAGTGGGTGTAGCCCACATCCGAGATTTCGCTCATGTCATCGAACGTGAAGGCGCGGTGATGGGTATCTTTGTAACGCTCGAAAATCCTACCGGGCAGATGTTTCAGGAAATTTCCCGGCTGGGTAAGTGGAACTCCGGCTTAAATAAGACTTACGATAAAGTCTATATCGTTACTGCGCAGGACATTCTCGACGGCGTGCTGCCGAACCTGCCCATCCGCCGCGGGACGAAGCAAGCCAAACCGGCGAGGAAGGGCGGAGAACAGAATAACATAGGAATTTGAAATTGTGAATTGCAAATTGTAAATTGGAAATTAAGAGTTTACAATCTGCAATATACAATCCACAATTTACAATTTACAATGCCCAAATCATCATCATCATCATCATCATCATCATCATCACATTTAACCGTCGTCGGCTCGGCGGCGTTGGATACGATTGAGACACCGCACGGAAGGGCTGACGATGCGCTCGGCGGGTCGGCGCTGTTTATGGGCGCGGCCGGGTCATTATTCGCGCCAGTGCATATTGTCGCGATCGTCGGCGATGATTTTCCAAGGTTGGAGATCGAATTCCTGCGAGCGCGCGGTGTGGATTTGACCGGACTGGAATCGGTGCCGGGCAAGACTTTTCGCTGGCACGGGCGCTACTACGAAAATATGAACCGGCGCGATACCCTTTCAGTCGAATTGGGCGTCTTCGAAGGCTTCAATCCGCGGCTGCCGGCTGCAGCGGCACAGGCTGAAATTCTGATGCTCGCCAACATCGACCCGGCGCTGCAGACAAATGTCCTTAAGCAGACGGTTAAACCGCTGCTGGTAGTGTTCGACACGATGAACCATTGGATAACCGGCAGCCGTCCGGCGATTGTGCGTCTGCTGAAAAATGTGGATATGGCGTTGCTCAACGATGAGGAATTACATTTGCTGGTCGGTGGAAAATCGACCGTTGACAACGCCGCTAAACTGCTCGAGATGGGTCCGCGCTATGCAGTAATTAAGAAGGGCGAACACGGCGCGATCCTCTTTACGCGCGACCAGCCGCCCTTTCTCTGTCCGGCGTTTCCAATAAACGACCCTAAAGACCCGACCGGCGCCGGCGATAGTTTTGCTGGCGGGATGCTTGGCTACCTGGCTGCGACCAACGACATCGGCTCCTATAACCTGCGCCGGGCGGTAGTCTATGGCACGGTTGTAGCGTCGTTCACCGTCGAAGCCTTCGGGATGAAACGGCTCGAAACGCTCGATGCCGATGAAATCGAAGAACGCTTTCGGCAGTTTAGAGCAATGGTCGAATTCTAAAGTGTAAAGTATAAAATGTAAAGTGAATATTATAGAGCCTAAAGTAGTTGAACCAATAGAATGGAAGAACGGATGGGTGCGGTTTCTCGATCAGCGGCTGTTACCGCATAGTGAGAAATGGATTGAGACTAATGATTGGCAGGAGATATTCAAGTCTATAGAAAACCTATCCATTCGCGGAGCGCCGCTTATCGGCATAGCAGCCGCGTTGGCGATTGCAGCTGAAGCCTATCGCGTAGAATACAATTTAGATAGGCGCTCATTGATAATTAAAGCAGTAAATTCGCTTAGATACGCGCGACCGACAGCCGTTAACTTATCTTGGGCTATGGGCAAAATGCTGGATACTTTTAATAATTCAAGTGATAATGACTTAGTTTTTGACTTAGAAAAATGCGCGCTCGCGCTGTGGCAATCGGAAAAGAGACGATGCATCCAAATAGGCAAGTTTGGCGAGAAAATTATTCCCAAAGATGCTTATGTATTAACAATTTGCAACACCGGTGCGTTAGCCACCGGCGGCATCGGGACAGCTCTTGGCGTAGTCTATACTGCTGTCTCGCGTGGTAAGTCGGTCGAAGTCTTTGCCAGTGAGACCCGACCATTGCTTCAAGGCTCGCGTTTAACTGCTTGGGAGTTAAAAAAAGCGGGCATTCCAGTAACTCTAATCGTCGATTCTGCGACAGGATGGTTGTTAAGTCAGAATGCGATCGATTTATGTATCATCGGTGCAGACCGAATAGCGGCTAATGGCGACACGGCTAATAAAATTGGCAGTTATCCACTGGCTGTGTTATGCCAAAGGCATAAAGTTCCCTTTTATATTGCAGCGCCAACATCAACGATAGATCCTGATACGCCCAACGGCGCTGAAATACCTATAGAACATCGACAAAAATCAGAGGTGTTGAATTTCTTTGATCTTTACGCTGTAATTGATGACGCCGAGGTTCTAAATCCAGCCTTCGATATCGTGCCGGCGGAGTTGATTACGGGAATTATCACAGATAAAGGGATTTTTAAACCACCTTACGCGTTTAGGTCATTATCGACGATCTAGTATTGAGAAAATCATCTGGAAATTTGTATATTTATACGAAGGATTTAAAGAGACATTAACAATAAGGAGTTGGCATTTGGAATCTACTAAGGTATATTTCAAACAAGAGAATATCACTATAATTAACGATGATATTCTCACTACTAACGCTGTGAATCCCGACAGTATCGATTTAATCGTCACTTCACCGCCTTATAATGTGGATATTAAGTATAATTCGAACAAGGACAATATTTCTTATTCTGAATACTTAGACTTTACCCGTCTTTGGCTGGCGAGGTGTTTCCAGTTTCTAAAGGACGCCGGCAGGCTTTGCCTAAATATACCTTTAGATAAAAACAAAGGCGGACAGCAAAGCGTCGGCGCTGATATCACAACCATAGCCAAACAGGTCGGATATAAGTATCATTCGACGATTATTTGGAACGAAGGCAATATCTCCCGCCGAACTGCTTGGGGTTCGTGGTTAAGCGCATCGGCGCCTTATGTCATCGCGCCGGTCGAACTTATCGTTGTGTTATATAAAAAAAACTGGAAAAAGACCCGCGGCAGCCAGATATCTGATATTACGAAGTCGGAATTTATAAGTTGGACAAACGGTATATGGAGTTTTAATGGCGAAAGTAAAAAGAAAATCGGTCATCCTGCCCCCTATCCAATTGAACTTCCTTATAGATGCATAAAGTTATTTAGTTTTGTTAACGATACTGTTCTTGATCCTTTTTTGGGCAGTGGAACCACGATAATTGCTGCATCTATTTTAAATAGAACTGGGATAGGTATCGAGATTGATCTAAAATATTGCGATATTTCCGAAAGACGCCTTCAATCATCGTCTGCACTTAGCCAGAAATCACTAACAATAGAAGGAATCCAAAATGCCAGAAAGATCTATAAAACAACTCGTTCAGGAATACTTTCGCAAACATCCTAACAGAGAATTAGAACATGGACCAGTAGTTGACTGGGTCACAAAGCAATGGTCAAAAACGCACCCAAAACCTCCTCGAGATCCTTGGCGTGTAATAAGAATGTTGCATCAACAAGGCTTTCTGATTAAAATTCGCAAGGGAGTCTATAAGTATGACCCTAAATTCATCCACCAGCGCGAATTAAAAGATTTTACACCTGAAGAGAAGGAGGAGATTTTCAAACGCGACAATTATCGTTGCGTCCTTTGTGGTTTAGGTCGAAATGAAGGACTTGAAATCCATGCCGATCATAAAATACCCAAAGACCGCGGAGGCAAAGCTGATATTCATAATGGTCAAACTTTATGTTCGATTCATAATTTTCGGAAAAAGAACTATGGTCAAACCGAATCTGGGAAAAAGATGTTCATACACATATTGTGTTCTGCTGAGAAAATAGGTGATGAGGTTACAGTAAAATTCTGCTGTGATATTTTAAAAACATTTGAAGAATATCATATGAACGACCATATCGAATGGAAGCGTTAATTCATTTAATAACATAATAATCGGAGTAAATATAATGCCCCTTTTAAAAATCATAACCATTTCTTTAATCACCCTAATACTAATCTTCGGCTGCATCTCTCCTGAGCTTCGTTCCGCACGCATCGCGCTTAACGAGAAGGACTACCAGCGCGCCCTTAGGCAAGCCGACCTCGAACTGCAGCGGCTGCCGGGTTCGTCGGAAGCCTTCTACTTGAAAGGCTACTGCTATGGCAAATTAGGCGAACTGGCGCGGATGTCGCAGTTCTACGACTCGTCGCTGGTTTATGCGTCAACCTTCAAAGGACGCATTGAAGATGAGCGGCGCAATTTGGTCGCCCGTTATTACCGCCGCTTCACCGACTACTACGACAAGCAAAGTCTCGATTCAGCGTTAGCATTCATTGACACGGCGATAATTGTTGACCCGCACAACATAATGCTCTACCAGCAAGCCGCCGTAACCGCTTACAGCGCCGACCAAAATGAGCGCGCGCTGACCTATGCTCAAAAAGCCATCGCGCTTGAGCCGGTCGGACAGAAAGACCTTCCGACGCGGCAGATCGTGCTGGAAATTTCATTCAAGAACGAAGAATTTGACGCGGCTATTTATCTGGCTAAGGAGATTATGTCCTTAGTCGCCGATCCGCTCGCCGACACGACCGGCGCCTATCTGCGCGCCTTCGATGTGCAGCTCGCTACATACGAAAAAAAGCAGGACTACGACGCCGCCGAACAAGCCATCGCGGATGTAATAATCCTGTTTCCTGGTCGCAACGATATTCTGCTGAACTACGCGCTGATGAAACTGCGCAAAAACGATTTCGACGGCGCGGCGGTCGTCTATAAGCGAATTTTGGAAACCGCGCCGGACGATTTCACCGCCAATTTGAATCTCGGCACGATTTTAGTCAATCAAGGCAAATGGCTCGACGCCATACCTTATCTGAAGAAAGCGCACGAACTTGACGCTTCAAGCCGCATCGCCGTGCAGAACCTTATGGCGGCTTATTTCAACACCGACCAGGAGAAACTCGGCCTGGAAATGAAAGCCAAACTGGACGCTCTGGATGCAGGGAAATAGGAACTTAAGACCTTAAATTTAAGTTTTTTAAGAAAAAGAGAATTGCTGCGTCGAAAATCTCCGCATAATACCATAGACCCAGATGACGAAGCCGCTCTCAAGGCGGCAATTCTGGAGAAGGGCAATATCCCGCGTCATATCGCGTTCATAATGGACGGCAACGGGCGTTGGGCGCGCGCGCGCGGGCTGCCGCGCCTCGCCGGTCATCGCGAAGGCGTCAAGACCGTC
>VGIO01000121.1 GCA_016867855.1 Calditrichota bacterium | reverse complement strand
CAAACAGTATTCTAAATCCGATTTTGCGCGATGAATATAAAGACGTCATAGAATATGCAATAGACGCAATAACGCAATCCAAAATCCAAAATCTAAAATCCAAAATATGACGACTCGCCAGATTCATTTTATTATCCTCTTTTCCGGCGTGACGCTACTTATAATGGCTGTCTTGGCGATCGGGGAGATGCGCCCGGAATCCTGGTTGATGCCCGCTCCTGCCGAGCAACTCTACCGCGAAGGCTTGGACGACCAGAAGGGAATGGGACGCATCTTCGTGCCGGCGATGACCAATCCCAACAACGAGCCATTCTACGCCGTGTTCAGCGGGGAGGAGTTGATTGGTGAGACGATGGTGGGGTCGAGTTTTTTCGTGCCGCCGGGGAAGTATACCGTTGTTCTCGGCAGCGGCACACGCGACCAGCGCATAGCAAAAGAGGTCGAAGTGCGCCGCGAAGAGACGGTCGTCATCGAGCCGGATTGGTGCGCGCTGACTATCGAAGTCATCGACGAGTCGCGCAACTTCTTCAAGCAGGATTTGCAGATATTCCGCGTCTTGAACGCTGAGTCGTTCGGCATCCTGCCGGCTATCAGCCCAGAACTCGGCGAGCAGATGCAGACCTTAATCCTGCCAGCCGGGCTTTATAAAATCGTCAAACGCGGACGCGATTTTAACACCTTTGTCAATTTTGCTACTGTGCTTTTAGAAGCCGGCGTTTATACGCCCTTCACTTTGGTCATCAACAGCCAGAACGGCGATTTCACCGGCGCCGGTATATTGACCCGAGCGACCGAGTTACGGCAGATAAAATATATGCGCGTCTATGCGGCGATACACGGGAATGTGGTCGTCAATTCGGATAACCGCTCGTCGCGCCAAACCCGCACCAACCTGTCGGTCTTGACGCAGTTCGAGAACCGGCTTATGTTCGACCGCTTTCCACATTATTACCTCTCGAATAATCTGCTCGATTTCGGCACGCAAAAATTGCACGAGTCGAAATTTACTATCAAGCCCGACCTGTTGCAATTGAAAAATACTTATATCTACTATTTATTGACCTGGCTGGGAGGCTATACTCGTTTAGACTTAATTACGCATTTTTTACCGACGACCGTCCTTTTCAGCGACCCTAAAAATATATGGCTGACCGAGTCGGACAGCCGATTTATAAAACGCAAGGTTGGCATTACGGAATTCAATACCGCCCCTTCGTTTTATCCGCTGGAGATTAAGGAGGGCTTGGGCGTCAACCTGACGCCGCTGCGGACTTTCAATGCCCGTGTGAGCGTCAGAACCGGCTTCGGCTTCCGACAGAGTTATAATAAAGATGTCTATCAGCCGACTTCGATCGATTCAATTTATAGGCGGGTGTTGGACATCCATCAGCGCGGACTTGAATCTTCGTTGGTTTCTTATTTTAATACGCTATTTAACTTGAGTATAACTACCGAACTGGACATTTTATTTCCGTTTGGACAAAAGAAGGAACCTGTAGTCGATTTGGTCAACTTTATAAGTTTGGCGCTGACGAAGAATGTAACCCTCGAACATACCTTGCGTTTCAAACACGACCGCACATTATATACATACAACATCGTCGAACAATTGATATCGATGCGGCTAAGTTATTACTTCCTATAGTGGGCTGGTTTAAGAAAAAGAGCGCTGCGCCGGCATTCACAATCGGCGATTCAGCCATTCAGATTAGCGTTTCGCTGCGCGGGGGAGGCCCGCCGATGCTGCTCGAAGGTTTAATTAAAGCCGTGAAGGCTTGGCGCGAGCAGAAAGTTTTAATTGACCTAGCGGCGGTGAAGGAAATCGACAGCCTCGGCGTGTCGCTGCTATCGGAATTGTTAGTGCGCGGGCATTTGGCTGGCAAGGATATCGACTATATCAACAGTTCGTCGACGGTCGAGCGGAGTATTTCGGCTTATTTCTATCCGGCGCCGGAGATAAGGCTCGGCCGCGAAACGCCTAAAAAAATTGAGAAAATAGGCGGCGGATTCATCGAATTTATCGATACCTTGGGTGATTTTCTCTATTTAGTTTCCGAAACGCTCTACTGGTCTATAGTGGCGCTCTGGCGAGGGGACGGTCATCGCAAGGGCGCGATTACAGCGCAGGCCTTGCAAATCGGTGTCGGCGCGCTGCCGATTGTGGGGACGATCTCATTCTTGATCGGCATCGTCCTCGTGCTGCAATCGTCAGGAATACTGAGACAGTTCGGGGCGGCAATATTCATCGCCGACGGACTGGTTGTAGCGATGTTCGCCGAGATGGGACCTTTGATGACAGCGATACTACTCGCCGGTCGCAGCGGCGCGGCTATCGCGGCGGAAATCTCCACGATGAACGTTACTGAAGAGATCGACGCCCTGCGCACAATGGCGCTTAATCCGATACGCTATATTGTAGTTCCAAAGGTATGGGGCATTCTGCTGACGGTGCCGCTGTTGGCGATAATCGCGTCGGTGATCGGAGTGTTTGGAGGTTTTCTCATTGCGGTCTCGACGATGGATTTGGCGCCGCAGGCGTTTCTAAATCAAGCCGCCAAAGCGCTGGCGTTCAAGGATATGCTCAGCGGATTTGTGAAAAGTCTCGTCTTCGCCTTTTTAATTGTAATTTTGGCGGCATTCTTCGGGCTGCGAGTGAAGGGCGGCCCGGAGGGTGTAGGCAGAGCGACGACAGCAGCCGTGGTCGCAGCGATCTTCGCAGTGATCGTCGCCGATGCTGCCATCGGTTTGATGTTCTATCTATAGTCCATAATGTCCATACTGTCCATTTAAATCTAAAATATGCTAAACGAAAACTCCTTCCAGTTTATGGCTGACCTCTGGTCAATAAACGCCAAGCCATGGTTCGATGCCCACCGGCAGGATTATGAAGCGAACGTCCTTAAGCCGATGAAGGCGCTGGCAATCGATCTGACCGCCCCGATGCAAAATGTCCTGCCTGAATTCAGCGGCAAGCCAAAACTGTCGCGCATAAACAACGACATCCGCTTCCATCAGGACAAACCGATGTATAAGCAGCATATGTGGATATCGTTTGCCGGTTCCGGTGCGATAGCGGATATATTTACGGCGATTGGGGGGAGCGGCTGGGCGGCGGGAGTTGGCATCGGGGCGCCGAACAAAGAGCCGCTGCTGAACTGGCACACCAATCTAATCAAGCACCATACTATTTGGCAGCGTTACTTTGCGGCCGTAGAAAAAATCCGCCCGATATATCTATATCCTGAAAATCCATATAAAAAGGCGCTCTACCCGGATGCGCCGGAGGATATTCAACCTCTGCTGCAAGCCCGCGGCGTGTGGCTGGTCGAAAAGCCGCGCGCCGACTTCGACGCCAACCCGGCGCAAGACTTCTTTCGCGCCCTATGCCGCGTGCTGCCGTTGTATCTGTTTATGCGGTGCAAGCCGCTGGAACTGACCGAACGGCTAATGCAACTTGAGAAGGAAATTAACGCGCCGGATGGTGAAGTGGGGAGGTTGTGGGAACGTTTAAGCGCTTAATTGCCTGAGTCAAAAATAGATGCCATCCCTTGCGGACAGCGGCCATTTTTAAATCTTTATCTTCTATAGGTATATCACCAGAAACGAAAAGCCCGGAGCCAAAATGCTCCTGGCTCTTCGCCTGAAAAAAACTCCCCCGCAGACGCTTCTGCCTAAGCCGCAATAGGCCTACATCTCATCACCTTGCGATGGCAGAACTATTAGTAGGCTGTTCAAATCTGTTTTCACTTCAAATCCACCTTATCTATGTGAACCAGCCGGTGGCCCAGTACATCCACTACAGCATTCGATTGCTCAAGCGGGATATAACCAAGCAACGGCTCGTAATGCCCATCGACTGGATGTATATCGAGGAATAACACCTCAGCATTGATGGTCCGAAATCCTTCAATCTGCAGTTCGATTGGACCGTAGACTTTGGCTTTGATACGCTGTTGAGTTGCGGTTTCGCATTCGACCTCCCCATAAACCTTTAGTTCGCCCAACCTATCTTTCCAGTCAGTCGGGAGAATGAGGTAGGCTGAACCTGTATCGACTAAAGTATCGCATTCGATGACTTTAGTCGGTTCTCGTGGATTATCGATGCGGATATGTGCTGATATTCTACCCATTGTTATTAATATATTGGATTTTATTTCGAAATGCAACAAAAACAGCAAAAGCGCCCGGAGCCTGATTTGCTCCAGGCGCCTTGCCTGAAAAAAACTCCCCCGCAAACGACCTACTCTCCCACCCCCTCATCAGGGGCAGTACCATCGGCGCGCGGCGGCTTGACGGCTCTGTTCGGAATGGGAAGAGGTAGAACCCGCCGGCTATGGTCTGCGAAGGAAAAATCGAAATTGTAAATTGTAAATTGTAAATTGTTTTGGAATTAGGGTCTCATTTTCCAATTTACAATTTGCAATTTACAATTTTATCGGTCAAATCGCAGCGCTCGGCTCCGCTGTGCTGGGGGGGGTGCACACAGACGGAACCGGCGCTGCTAAAATTGTAGATTGTAAATTGCAAATTGTCAAAAATAATTTCAATTTACAATTTTCAATTTACAATCAGAAGAGTCTTTAATCATCTGCCGCGGTAAAAATTTTCGGTCAAGACTCACGGCTTATTAGTATCACTCGGCTGAACGCATTACTGCGCTTGCACCTGTGACCTATCAACCTGGTAATCTTCCAGGAGCCTTTAGTCTCACTTAAGAGAGGGGAATTCTAATCTTGGAGTGGGTTTCGCACTTAGATGCTTTCAGCGCTTATCCCATCCGAACATGGCTACCCGGCGATGCCGCTGGCGCGACAACCGGTACACCAGAGGTTCGTCCGTGTCGGTCCTCTCGTACTGAATACGGATCTCCTCAAAATTCCTGCGCCCGCAGCGGATAGGGACCAAACTGTCTCACGACGTTTTAAACCCAGCTCACGTACCGCTTTAATTGGCGAACAGCCAAACCCTTGGGACCTTCTCCAGCCCCAGGATGCGATGAGCCGACATCGAGGTGCCAAACCTCCCCGTCGATATGAACTCTTGGGGGAGATAAGCCTGTTATCCCCGGGGTACCTTTTATCCGTTAAGTGACGCCAGTTCCATACCCTAGCGCCAGATCACTAAGCCCTGGTTTCCCATCTGCTTGACTTGTGGGTCTCGCAGTTAAGCTCCCTTGTGCCTTTACACTCAACGCACGATTACCGACCGTGCTGAGGGAACCTTTGGGCGCCTCCGTTACTGTTTGGGAGGCGACCGCCCCAGTCAAACTACCCACCAGACACTGTCCCTAACCCGGATTCACGGGTCGAGGTTAGATTCCCAACAGTTCAAGGGTGGTATTTCAAGGTTGACTCCACAACGGCTAGCGCCGCCGCTTCATAGTCTCCCACCTATCCTACACATGAAAGGTTAAAAATCAATGTCAAGTTATAGTAAAGGTCCACGGGGTCTTTCCGTCCTGCTGCGGGTAGTCGGTATCTGCACCGACATTCCCATTTCGCCGAGTCCGTGGTCGAGACAGCGCCCAGATCGTTACACCATTCGTGCAGGTCGGAACTTACCCGACAAGGAATTTCGCTCTTTTCTTTCTCAACGCTTAGGAGGACGGGCGTCCCTGCCCGTCATCGCTCGCGCTTTGTTTGGACAGGCAGGGACGCCTGTCCTCCTAATTGAGCGGACGACCTTATTGCACGTTTGTCGTCCCTGCATGTCGCCATGCAGATGGGACTATCTCATCATCCTATTTGCAGACGGGGACCGTCTGCACTACTGGTCAAGGATGTCCGGCGTGTAGTCTCTGAGGATTCCAATCTTGCGATTGGTCTTTCCTGCTGATTGCCTGCACCCAGCACATTGTCACCATTATGGACAGGCAGAGACGCCTGTCCTCCTGGTAGTCTGGGATACTCAGGGTTTCCAGCATATAGCCGGATGCACATCATATTGTTGCCAATATGAGGGGCGGCGATTCACCTTAGGACCGTTATAGTTACGGCCGCCGTTTACTGGGGCTTCAGTTCGGAGCTTCTCATCCCCCCCTTAATCCCCCCGTTTAGCGGGGGGGATTAAGGGGGGGATGATGACCCTTCCCATTAACCTTCCAGCACCGGGCAGGTGTCAGACCCTATACATCGCCTTGCGGCTTAGCAGAGTCCTGTGTTTTTAGTAAACAGTCGCCTGGGCCCTTTCACTGCAACCCTATGCTCCCGCATAGGGCGCCTCTTCTTCCGAAGTTACGAGGTTATTTTGCTGAGTTCCTTAACCACGGTTTTCTCGAGCACCTTAGGATATTCACCCCATCTACCTGAGTCGGTTTGCGGTACGGTCGGGAGAGTGTCTCGCTTAGAGGCTTTTCTTGGCAGCGAGATTAGGGCCGATTTGTGGGCGAGGCCCTTTCATTCGCGTTTCAGCCTTAAGGGGACGGATTTGCCTATCCCCTCAGCCTACGCGCTTAGACCGCCTAAGCCATCAGGCGGCCGGCCTTTCACTTCTGCGTCTCCCCATCGCTCAAACGACACTCCACCGGCACGGGAATATTCAACCCGTTACCCATCGCCTACGCTTTTCAGCCTCGACTTAGGGACCGGCTAACCCTGAGCAGATTAACTTTACTCAGGAACCCTTAGATTTTCGGTGACCGGGTTTCTCACCCGGTTTAACGCTACTCACGCCAGCATACTCTCTTCCCATAACTCCAGTGTGCCTCGCGGCACACCTTCACAGAACAGGGAATGCTCCCCTACCAGACTACTCCTATAGGAGTAGAATCTACGGTTTCGGCAACGGCTTTAGACCCGCAAATTTTCGGCGCAGGACCACTTGACCGGTGAGCTGTTACGCACTCTTTGAAGGATGGCTGCTTCTAAGCCAACCTCCCGGCTGTCTGGGTAATCCCACCTCCTTTAAACCACTTAAGCCGTATTTGGGGGCCTTAACCGATAGTCTGGGTTGTTCCCCTTTTGACCACGGAGCTTATCCCTCGCAGTCTCACTCCTGCACAGCGAGGATCCGGCATTCGGAGTTTGGTAGGGTTCGGTAACGTTGGAACGTCCCTAGCCCTTCCAGTGCTCTACCTCCGGTCCTGTTAATGCAAGGCTGCCCCTAAAGGCATTTCGGGGAGAACGAGCTATCACCGAGTTTGATTAGCCTTTCACCCCTATCCACAGCTCATCCAATGGGTTTTCAACCCCAACTGGTTCGGTCCTTCATCCGGTTTTACCCGGACTTCAACCTGGCCATGGATAGCTCACTCGGCTTCGCGTCTACCGCACGAGACTTGAATCGCCCTATTAAGACTCGCTTTCGCTGCGGGTGCGCGGCTTAACCGCTTACCCTTGCCTCGCACGAGTAACTCGCTGGCCCATTAAACAAAAGGTACGCCATCGCCGCTCGAAAGCGGCTTTGACTGGTTGTAAACATACGGTTTCAGGTGCTATTTCACTCCCCTCCCGGGGTGCTTTTCACCTTTCCCTCACGGTACTGGTCCACTATCGGTCACACGGGAGTATTTAGCCTTGGGAGATGGTCCTCCCGGCTTCCCACGGGGTTCCACGTGACCCGCGGTACTTAGGAAACCCAACGGAAGACGTCCGCGTTTTCGCCTACAGGGCTGTCACCCTCTGTGGCCCTCTGTTCCAAGGAGATTCGGCTAACGCGCCGCTTTGTAACTTCCTGAAGAGACCGCCGTCTCTCCTGTCGGTTCCTGCAACACCCCTGCAGCAACGCCGGCGGGCTGTGCGCTGCAAAGGTTTAGGCTGTTCCCCGTTCGCTCGCCGCTACTTAGGGAATATCGGTTGATTTCTGTTCCACCGGTTACTGAGATGTTTCACTTCTCCGGGTTGGCTTCACGGCGCCTATGGATTCAGCGCCGGATGACCGGACATAACTCCGGCCGGGTTGTCCCATTCGGAAATCCGCGGATCTAAGACTGTTTGCGTCTCTCCGCGGCTTATCGCAGCTTACCACGTCCTTCATCGCCTCCGTGTGCCTAGGCATCCACCGTATGCTCTTACTTACTTGACCGAAATCTATCTTTCACCCCCCGCAGGGGGTGAAAAAATCTTTTCCGACCACGGCAGATGATTAAAACTCTTCTTTATCCAATTCCCAAGCTCAAGCGCTTAAGCGCTAAAGCACTTACGCACTCAAAAGAATTGGATGTCAATTCAGTTAAAATTGACCGATTTTGTGTCAAAGAACTTTGTATATAATTTTTATTTATTTCTTCTTATATGACGATTGTCTATGCATTACATGAGCAATAAATACGATTCGCCTATTAAAATCGATTTCATAGAATATTCGGTATACACCTAATCTTAGCCGATAAATTCCTTCCCGGTCTGTTACTTTAATAGAATCAACAGGTGTCGGATTATCGGATAATGCCTCTATCTTCGTCCATAATTTAGGTTGGTATCGTGCATCGATCCGACTTATCTCTTTAACAACCGACGGACGAAGTTCAACACGAAACTTTAGATTTTTCACCAACTCGCCGCTTCGCTTCTTCAATACTTATTGAACCTTCATTTCGGCGCGATATTGTTACCGCTATTCCTTCCAAGTCGGACAACAACTCTTCGTAGTCTTTGATCGGCAGGACAGCGTGAGTCCGTCGGCCTTGGCGATTAACTAAATAAGTAGTGTTTTGGGCTATGGTTTCAACGCTCATTTGTAAATCCTCTAATGCTTTATAATTAGATTGGTTATAAAGGTTGAATAACTTCCGCACAAAAAGTCTCGATATGAAATCGGACAGCAGAATGAGCATCTTTTTAAAGCGGCTTTAAAAGTATCGACTTCACCGACTACCACACCCCACAAACCCAATGGTTATGCTACGAAACCATCAGGATGTTTCTCGACAATTATTTTATAGTTTAGCATTTCTGTATTAATGTATCTACTCGTTTAATTCGTAAACTCTGTTTAGATTCTTCAAGGCTTATCGTTCCTTCATTAGCACGTGAATCTGATACGGCGTTGTCATAGATATCTTCAATAAGCCTTTCGTAGTCTTTAATCGGAATAACAATATGTGTTCTTGTGCCTTGGCTAGTAACAAGGTAGCGAATACTATTGGTTTTGGCTTCTAGGTTCATTTCTCTCGAGAGGCTGCTTGTTTATCCTTGCCTTTGCGGTATTAGATCCAGATTAACGTGTAAGCCAATCCGACTAGGAATGGCCTAAATGCAACGTTGGCTATGATTGTATCTCCGTGACTCATTTCTGCTCTGACGCTGCCGGTTTGTTCTTGTCTTTGCGGTTTTGGAGCCAGCCAATGGCAAGCAAGACCATAACGGCAAACACGCTCAACCCTGAGAGGAAAACTAATGTATCTCCATAACTCACTTTTCCCCCTTTTGAATTAGATATCCTGCCACAAGAAGGATTATATGCAAATCGATGTGACAGTATAATGTATTGCTTTCAAGTCTAACGCAAATAACTTCCAGGCAGCCATACCACCGAACAAGATGGTAAAAGCGACTTTAATTATTGCTGTCAGGAATTCGCGTTGTTTGTCATTCATCTGATTTTTACTTACTTCGTGGAGAATACCGGGTTCGAACCGGTGGCCTCCGGCTTGCAAAGCCAGCGCCATACGCAACTTTCTTTTGACTTGCCTTTATAGTATAAGATACAACTCTGCTTTTTATGCCAATCCAACGAGGAATAGCCCAAATGCTCCGATGGTTATAATAGTATTGCCGTAACTCATTTCTTTTTTTCTTGGATTTGGAATC
>VGIO01000120.1 GCA_016867855.1 Calditrichota bacterium | reverse complement strand
GAGAACCTTGCCGTCCGGCTTTAATATGCTACGGATTATGGTCAGCGCGCCAACCGGGTCGGGTATATGTTCAAGCGCGTGCCATAATGTAACTATATCGAATTTCAAATTGGGCAGGGTGGTTGTAGCGAGAACGCCGTTGAAAACAACAAGCCCGAGTCGGTCGCGTGCGTAGGCTGCCGCGCTCGAATCGGGCTCAATGCCGTAAGTATGATATTTGTCTTTAAGCGCGTAGAGAAATTCGCCGGTGCCGCAGCCAATATCCAAGATGTTCGCGCCACTTGCGGCAAGATGTTCGATTAAACCTCGCTTCCAGTGTAAGGTGCACCGGCGGGCGTAAGCATAGAGCCGCTCTAACCCGGAACGCCGTGAGGAGAGCGAGAGGAAGGGATCATACCCTTCCTCTCGATGAAAAGCGCCTGCGAATTCGACCGTCGGGCGCGGATTTAGATAGATTAATCCGCATCCATTGCATTTGACGAGGCAGTAATCGCGCCGCGCGGCTTCGCCCAAACGGTCAACGCACCGGCAGAATAAAGTCGCGGAGGTCGAAGCCGGGCAGAGCGGGCATTGAAGCGGCTCCCAGTTCCCGGTCGACAATGAATTTATTGACCCGGCGAACGCCAGCCGGCATCGGGCTTGAAATAAGCCCGCAACGTCAATTTTGCAAATGCGCCGCTGTAATCAATGCCAAAAGTCGCATTGCTGCCGCCGGTATATACCGTCCGCTCAGCCTCTTGTGCGTCTTTATACATAATCTTGTCTATAGCGGCTAAACGGCCGCCAAAGACAATCCCCAAGCCGAGCGTCTCTTTCAATGGGATTTCGAGTCCGATGTTGCCGAGCATACCAAAGCCGTTGCCTTCGGCGTCGGCAAAGGTGCCGGCGGTCAAATGGGTTTGCCCGTCCTGCACGATATCGATTGAGCGGTCAAGCGCGCCGGAATAAAAGGCTGGTCCGACACCGAGCGAAATTTCGCCGATATCGGTCGGCCAGAACCAAGTTGCCATCGCATAAAGTTCACTGCCGGAAACCGTCTGTTCGCACCAACTCTCCACGGCCGAGAGATAGGCGCTGACGCGGTATTTCTGCAACATTATAAATCGGCTGTATCCGAAATGCCAGCCGAAATTGTCTAAATGGCGATAGAGAATGCCGACGCCGAGTTGAGAGCCTAGATTCAGTTTATCCGGTTCAATATTGTTGAATGCGGAACTCGGAACGAAATCGTTCACATCTCCCATCGTGAAGTATCCGCCGCCAAGTTGCAATTCCACCCCGTATTTGTGTGGGGTTTCAGCCGGCGCGGCGGCCGGCAGAGTGGCGCACAATATCGCTGCGAGTGCGAGTGCCACTACCGATTTGAACATTTGCTGCCTCCTGAAGTTGCTGATACGCCTCGGATAAATTATATTACCGCGGCGATGATTGCGAAAAAGTGGTTTATTTCGGTTTGAAAAGTTGACGCCTGGCAATCCGGTGCAATCCTGCAAGCCGTATGTCAACTTATTGTTTATATATCCTGTAATAAAACCGGAGTTGATGGATATATCCGTCCGCTGTCAAGATAGGTCTGAAAAAGTTCTTTTCCGGCCAATAAAAAATTTCCACACGACGGAATGAGCGTATAATTGTTTTAAAATAATATCATCCGACACTTTGCGCAAGCCTTGAATGCGTTTTCGCGCGCCGATAATTGAATTAATCGAAAAAATCAGCCAAAACCACGCCCGTATGACAGCCCAGTAATTCTTAAAATCAAGTTTTATCAGCGACCATCCGGCAAAAGCCGCATCCATCAGCAGCCGTGCCGGCACATAGCGGGCAATATTCGGCAGGCTGTAATTGCGCAGCAGCATTGCCAGACTGTTGCGGTGGTTGAGATAGGCTTTGAGGAATGATCCGCTGCGGATGGTCGCTGCGCCGCGGTGCCGGACGACGGCTTGCGGTATAGCCAGGACTCGATAGCCTATCAAGCGCATCCGCCATAAGAGGTCGATTTCCTCCATATGCGCAAAGAACGTTTGTTCAAGCCCCCCGGCTTGCAGCCATAAATCCCGCCGCAGCATCAGCGCCGCCCCGGCGCCCCAGAACACCTCCGCCAGTCGGTCATACTGGCCGGCATCCTGCTCGATGTGATCGAAAATCCTTCCGCGGGCAAAGGGAAAACCAAACCGGTCGAGCGCGCCTCCCGCCGCCGAGGAATAGTCGAACTGTGTAGGATTATTATAATTTAGAATCTTTGGAACGACAGCGGCGGCATCCGGCGCGGTTTCAAGAGCGTTGACAAGGATCCGCACTGTATCCGGTTCGACTACAGCATCGTTATTGAGTAAAAAAATATATTTACCGCGGGCGGCTTCGACGCCGCGATTGCACGCCGCCGCGAAACCCATTCGGCGTGGATAGTGCAAAATTTGCACGACCGGCAGTGCATTTACGCCCCACTCGGACGGCGTCTCACCTGAACCATTATCGACAATAACGGCTTCGACATCGGCATCTTGTGAAGCGGACAGCGCATCCAAACATTCACGGAGCATATCTACGCCCCCGCAATGCGGTATAATCACGCTTGTCAATGCAAATTTAGTGCCTGTAGTTTGAAAACCTCAACCATCATAGAGATGATGACTGGCGATGTGGCTGTCAATCCTCTGCCGTTGACGACTACTCAATGATACTTTCTTCCGTCGACTACGGCAAATCGACGACAGGTCATTGCCGCTGCCAACTCACCGCAGTCGGTAGCAAAAGTATCTAATTTACAATCTTTTGCCGTCGACCGTGGCGGGTCGACGGCGGGTATTTTCGCATTCTCGGACAATCAAGCCGCTATGGCGGGCAGAGACGCCCGCCCTACCTCCCTTGCAGCGCTAACAGTTCAGCCCGCTTCCTCACCATATTGCTATCGTCGGGATAAGCACCAAGCCAATCGTTGACATAGGTCAAAGCCTGATTTAGGTCGCCGCGGCGCTTATGACATTCGACCAGCCCCTGCACCGCCGCGCCATCGCCTGGGTCGGCGCGCCAGAGCGGTTCGTATATTCCCAACGCTACATCCAGCATCCCTAAATTCATCGTATGTCCGGCGACCTTAAGCCGTGTCATCCGGCTGTCATCTTTGGCTAAATAACTATCATACAAGCCCTTGAGCCAGGCGGTGTCGCCGCCGAACTGCAGCCACATATAGCCGATGCGGTATATATTTTCCAGCGTTTGGCTTTCCGATAGTGACAATTCGAATAACTCGCGCGCCCGGTCGGGAGATTGGGCTTCGGTCAGATAATATGTGCCATATTCAAGGGCTTTCTGTGCGGTTAAAGTATCTTCTTTCACGATGCGGTCGAGGATGCGGCGCATCTGGTCCGGACGACCCAGCTGTGCATAGCGTCGTCCGATTTCCAAAGCGAGAAAATCATATTTAATCGGCACGCGGTCATCGGGAATGGCTGAATCCATAAATTCCAGCGCGGTTAAAGCCTTGATCCGTAGCGGCAGGACTTCAAATTGTTCGACGCGGTCTTTGAGCGGCATATCGACGCCGGTCGAGTCGTAGTCGTCGGCGTATTCAGCCTGTTGTATCCAATGATACGCCAGTTGAATCAAACCTTGCCGGTAATTGCCCAGCAACCGCTGGACATTATCGTCGAAATAGACGCTGCGGTCTTTGATGCTGCGATACTTATACACCCGCATCATATTTTCCGCCACCCGCCGCGGGTCGATGAGTCCGACCGGCTCTGGATGCAACCTGAACGCCAAGCCCTCCATCGCCAAATAGTTCTTATTCGGCTCGCGGAGATTGCGCAGACCGCAGAGGTTATTGTCGGAGACAGTGACAGCAAAATAAATAGGCTTTGCCCAGCCGTCGGAAGCATTTTGGGCGATCGTGTTGAGTATCATTAAGTCCTGCACGCGCAGGAAATATTCATACCTGCCGCCTGCGCCGACCGGATACGCCAGCGGACCAGGCACATCCCAGACTAACTTGGGCGACGACGGCGTCAAGCCTTGAACCTGCACCTTGCGCGTCTGCGCCCATATCCGGTCGCGCAAGCCTTCGACCTCGCGCGAGTCGATGACATTCTTTATATAATTGTCTGTGATTTTGGCGGTCATCGGGCATTTAGGCTCTTTGTCGCGAATCTGCCGGACGAACCAGCCGGTGTTCAGCAGGCTCAAGTTCACCACCCGCACATCTGGCCGGACATTGTCAACGACCTGTAGATACCACAGGGGGAAGGTATCGTTGTCGCCGTTAGTATAGATAATGGCGTTCGGCTCGCAAGTGTTGAGCAGGTTATAGGAATAATCCCATGCTACATAGTTGCCGCGGCGGTCTTGTTGGTCGTAATTCTGAACTAACATATTCACCGGCGCCGCCAGCAGCAGGATGCCGACCGTTCCGCCGGTTACCCATTCGCGTTTGATTTGGCGCAGATAAGTCTGAGCGGTTTCAATCAATGCCAACGCACCAAGCCCAATCCACACCGCAAAGGCATAAAACGAGCCGACATAACTATAATCCCGCTCGCGCGGCTGCGGGTCGTCCTGATTGACATATAAAACAATAGCCAAGCCGGTCATAAAGAACAGAGCAAGTATCACAAGCGCATTTTTCTTGTCGCGGTAGAAATGATGGAACATCCCAATTAAACCCAACAGCAGCGGTATCGCAAACAGACGCGCCGGTTCGAAGAAATTCCAGCCTAAATAGCGGAAATACATATCGCGAATTTGATACGACCAGAACGGCGCGTTGCGCTTGAACATTCCGAGGAACAGGCTTTCCGAACCGTATTGTTCGCGGTTGATATAGGCCAGCAGCGACGCCCAGGTCTCAGGATCGTTCTCATCGAGGAAGGGATTCAGCCCTGAACGGATTTTAATATAGAAGAAAGTCGTATAGCCCAACATTACCAGCAAGACGACTATTAAAGACATCGCCAGAATGCGCTTGTCGTTTTTATAACACCAATACGCTGCCCAAAGCATCAAGCCGAGCAGCACAATCACACCCCATATCGACAGTTTCAAGATGAGGAACGGGAAGCCTTGGATGATGCCGGGATAGATCGCGAGGGTCAACACACAGCCGATTAGACCGGCGATGAGGAAGGTCTTGACATTGACGGGATACTTATAAAAAGCGACGATGTAAGTCAGCGCCGGGATGGTCAACACATTGAGCAGGTGGACGCCGGAGGAAAGCCCGAACAAGTAGAAGATGAACAGCAGAATCGCATTGCCTTGCGGTTGGTCGGCTACATCCAGCCAGCGCAGCGCTAGATAGAAGACTATGGCGGTGAAGAACATACTCATCGCATAGACTTCCGCCTCGACTGCGTTGAACCAGAAACTGGTCGAAAAGGCGAAGGCTAAGGCGCCGACGAGTCCGGCGCCATAGACCGTTATCTTATGGGCGGTCGTCTGTTCCCGGCCGTGATAGGCGCGTATCAGCCGCACGATGCTCAAGTAAAGAAACAGCACGGTCAGCGCCGACACTATCGGCGACATCATATTGACGCGCAAGCCGATATCCGAGGCTAACGGGAGCAGCGAGAAAAACCTCCCGAGCATCAGATAGAACGGCGCGCCAGGCGGGTGCGGCACACCCATACTGTAAGACGCGGCTATAAATTCGCCGCAGTCCCAGAAACTGACCGTATCGGCAACCGTGCTTGTATAGACGATAAAACTGACCGCCAGCGCGACAGCGGCGATGATGTGGTGGGCAGTTAGATTTTTCAATTTGCACTTTCTCAAGTTCTCAAGTTGGCAAGTTCCCAAGTTCGCAAGTTATTAATGGGTGCAGAATAGAGTGTCTCGGGATTAGATGGCGGGATTTATCCCGTCCCGCTTCGGGCGGATTGAAACCCATCCTCCAAGGACACTATAAGTTGCCTCAGTTAATAACTTGTCAAATGCCATCCTGTATTCCTGCTTCCTTGCGCCCTTGCTTCTTTATTCATAGCGTTTAAATTAAAGCATATATCAATTAAATGCAATAGATTTATAAAAGTTGCAAGAGCGTCTTAAATTATTTTATAATAAAACTTAACAACAACATAGTCGAGTGATTAAACAACAAGCAGAGGTAATTATGCGGCAGGCTTATGGTTTCAAAACAACTGAAACCTGCAAACTAGCATTAATGCATTGCTGGGTAACCTTGAACTACCACCTTGACTACAGATTCTGTAGAAGAACCCAAAGAACAATTCCTTAGAAAATAGGCTCGCCTTCTCCCCCCGCTTGCGGCTGTTGCTTGCTTCTCCCCCGCTTGCGGCTGTTGCTTGCTTCTCCCCCCGCTTGCGGGGGGATGAAGGGGGGTGTCCTTTCATCTTACTTTGCACCGCGCAGCGGGATGACGATTATTCAGCAAACCCTAATTATCTATAAAATGAGCTAATTGCAAAAGTGATGATTAATCCAGAAAACTCAGACATGGCAAGGCGGACGCCCTCGTCCGCCGAAAACCAAGCCAAGCATAGAATGCGGCGGACGAGGGCGTCCGCCTTGCCATCAGTTAATAAATCCAACACTTTTGCAATTACCTCATTTAATTGTCCGAAATTTATCATCCGGCGTTTAAAATCATTCTAATTGTTGTGCCTTTGTCGATAGACGACTCAATGAAGAAGATACGTCCGCGGTGAATATCGCAGATGATGCGTCTGGCAAGTGAGAGTCCGAGTCCCCAGCCACGCGGCTTGGTCGTCCAACCGGGTCGGAACATATCCTTCCAGTAGCGCCGCTGGACGCCGGCACCTTCGTCGCTGACATCGACGATGATTTTCTTATTCTTTTGCTCGCCTCGGATAATTACCGCGCCGGTTTTACCCTTCATCGCTTCCGCCCCATTCTTCACTAAATTTTCGACGACCCATTCGAATAAAGTGGGATTGATTTTAGCGGTTAATTCATCGGACATATCGACGACAATTTGGATTTGTCTTCCGGCGGCGCCGGGCACCCGGCGCTGGACATATTCAGCCGCGCCGGCGACGATGGATTTTAACCTAATCGGCGTTAAGGCGGCAGTCGAACCGATTTGGTTAAACCGTTCAGCGACCGACCGCAAACGTTCCAGGTCGCGCTTCATCTCAGATTGCAAAGATGTTCGGCTGCAGACATCCACTTCAGAACTCTCGCTGAGCAATTCTAACCAGCCGAACAGCGATGTGAGCGGCGTGCCGAGTTGATGCGCCGTCTCACGCGCCATTCCGACCCAGACCGAACGCTCCTCGCTCTTCTTGATATTCACAAAGCCTATATAGCCGATGAAGATCAATCCGCCGACCAACACTAATTCGATCCACGGCAGGTAGCGCAGGCGGCGGATTTGAGGAGTATCGCCGTAATAAAAATAATAGACCAGTCCAAACTCAGGAATATCGATGGCGACCGGTTCGTTGCCGCTTTTTAGCCAAGCCTTTTGATATTCCAAGGCTCTGGTCTTGGCAGCATCGTCGGGCAGCGCTTCCAATTCCGGCAGTCCCGACCACGAAATTGGCAGCCGGTTGACATCCGCTACTATCAACGGAAAATCCTTGGTGGTCATCTCGGTCAAGTAGGCTTCCAGCGCGGCGTCGTCGCCCTGGCTGAACAATTGTTTATAACGTTCGACTTTGAGCGTCAGGTAGCGCCGTGAAGTTTCGCGCAGGTCGTTCACTAGACGGTTGGTGTAAAGCAGCACGCCGAAGAGGATGGCTACTGCAAGGGCGAACAGCGCGGCTTTAAAACTACCGATAAATCGATAAGGAATATGCAATTAGTCTCAAGACTTTGCAGACACTGGCCGAGAATGAGTTTTTCCGCTGACGACTCGCTATAGTCGGCAGCAAAAGTATCTAATGGACAATGTTCTACCGTCGACTGTGGCTGGGCGACGGCGGGCGCTCTCGCATTCTCGGACAGCCTGTTTAGGCATTAGGTTTTATAATTTGTTCGAAATGTCTTTGTGAACGAATTGGATTATACACAGCGTCATAATTCAATTCGCATATTTCGCGGGTGTCATGCCGAACGCAGTGAAGCATCTCGTTCGGATAAACGGGGACGAAATCCTTCACTTTGTTTAGGATGACATATATAAGCATATGCAAAGAATAATGTCGCTATGTATAGTCTTACTGTTTTCAAATAATGAAGATCGCAAAATGATATTAATAATGCGAATAATATACTAAATTAACATTATCACGACAAACAAATACACACATCGCGATTACTAACCATATAAAATAAAACCCCCGTTAGCGCGGGTGTTTGATATATTTCTCAGACGGGCGCAGAAGCAGCCCTGCCGACATTTACAGTGAAGTTATACAGGCTGCGCACAACTAAAGTTATATCAAGCGTAAGATGAGCTGTCCCCCAAAAACTGGACAGGGGAATAAGGTGGAGATTATATTAATAATATCTTCACTTAAGGAGAACAATGAAACGCAAGAGTTTCAGCGCTTCATTCAAAGCCAAAGCCGCCATCGAAGCCATTCGCGGCGAAAGAACCCTGAACGAAATCGCCTCGTCTTACGGCGTTCACCCCAACCAGTTGGGACAATGGAAGAAACAAGCCCTTGCTGGGCTGCCTGGGATATTCTCTAACAGTCATTCCAGATTAAATAAGAACGCTGACGCCGAATGCGATAGGCTCTATCAACAGATTGGCAGGTTGCAAGTCGAGCTCGACTGGTTAAAAAAAAAGAGCGGTTTCAGCGTCTGAAGCCCGGAATGGCTTCATTGATCGGCATCATTCAAGCATATCGATTCAGCGGCAGTGCGAACTATCCGGAGTCAATCGTTCCGGCTATTATTACCAGCCGAAGCCTGCCAGCGAAGCGAATCACAGGTTGATGTGTCTTATCGACGAGCAATACACTCGGGCGCCGTTCTATGGCATTCGCAAGATGACCGCCTGGCTACGGCGTGAAGGCTTTCCTGTCAATCACAAACGGATTGGAGCGTTTAATGCAGACGATGGGGTTGCAAGCGATATATCCCCGTCCGAACCTCAGCGGCAAGCATCCGGCGCACAAGATTTATCCCTATCTTTTGCGAGGGGTAGAAATCGTTATGCCGGATCAGGTTTGGAGCGCTGACATCACTTATATTAGAATGCAGCATGGTTTTCTCTACTTGGCAGCGGTCATGGACTGGTTCAGTCGTTATGTTATATCTTGGCGGTTGTCCAACAGTTTGGACAGCCATTTCTGCATCGAAGCGCTTGAGGAAGCCTTAAAGAGCGGTCGTCCATCGATATTCAACAGCGATCAGGGCGTTCAGTTCACCAGTCTTTTGTTTGTATTCTTGAATCTGCCGGCGTCCAGATCAGTATGGATGGGCGCGGGCGGGCTTTGGACAATGTCTTTGTGGAACGCTTATGGCGTTCGGTGAAATATGAAGAGGTTTATCTTCACGATTATGCGACGCCACGGGAAGCGCATCAGGGTTTGGACTTTTACTTTAGGTTCTATAATCGGGAGCGTGTTCATCAGTCTTTGGATTATCGCACGCCGGGCGAGGTTTATGGCGCTTCGCGCTTCGAGTTTTCAAGGTATAAGGAGGTCTATCCGTCGATAGGAACTTTTAAAGAGGTGGGCGCGGGAAACGCGTTCCCGCGCCCGTTCTATCGCTCGGACGAGCCTCCGCCAGTTTATCCCTAGACGGGTTGCACTCCTGCATTGCCCGCTTCTATTTCAACTGGCAAGGATAATATACGCAATGTAAGTTACATTTGCAATCAATCAAAAACCACCTTAAATCTGGCAAAATTCTGTCCAGTCGGAGGGGGACACTTAA
>VGIO01000119.1 GCA_016867855.1 Calditrichota bacterium | reverse complement strand
GGCCTCGATGCGAGGTCGTGTCGATTCGACCGGGGGAGGAGGCGGCGTTCGGCGTGGCGCCATTCGAGCCGGAGGACAGGCGTCCCTGTTTGTCCTACCGGTGGCAAGTGGACCAAGTGGACTTAGTGGACGAAGATTCTTCTGAAGTTCGGCTAGTTTTCCCGAATAGAGGCAGGTTTGAGGTCGGAGTGTTTGTTGTGGACTCGATGCAGGTGGACAGCGTCAATTGGGAACTTGCCGAGACCGACAGCCAGCGCTGGACAGTTAATGTTGCAACGCCCGATTGGATAGCCAACTCTAAATTCCAAATTCCAAATTCCAAATTCGATATTGCGCCGAATCCCTTCAATGCGTTGGCGGAGGTGAGGTTTGAACTTGAGCAAGCCGCTGATGTGAAGTTGCAGATGTTCGACATCAGCGGGAGGTTAGTGCGGACGCCGGTCGATGGCTGGCTGGAGGCGGGGAGACATTCCATTGCCGTCGAAGGCTGCGATTTGCCGGCGGGGATATATATATTCAGATTGAAGACGGAACATAATACAATTGCCAGGAAGGTAGTTTTAATAAGGTAGAAGAATCATCATCCCGCGGTGCGGTGCAATTTAGGATGAAAGGACACCCCCCTTTCATCCCCCCGCAAGCGGGGGGAGAGGCGAGCAATAGCCGCAAGCGGGGGGAGAGGCGAGCAATAGCCGCAAGCGGGGAGAGAAGCAAGCAATAGCCGCAAGCGGGGGGAGAAGCAAGCAATAGCCGCAAGCGGGGGGAGAGGCAATCGACAACTGCATAGCACGGTTCAAAAGTCTTTTCGCATCTTGCAGCAGGATGTCCCCATCCTGCTGTAAAGATTGGTATTTCCGCAGAGTGTGGACACCCTCAGCATTCGATTGGACATACGAAAAGACTTTTAAGCCGCGTTCTAATCATCTAAAATGATTTCAACAACAAGCCCAAAAGTATTGATATTAAGAATGAAATTAATTATATTTATAAAGTAAGTTCTTTATCATAGATTTCGGCAAGGTAAAACCGAACCTAAATCAGGGGTGTTCTGCTTAAAGCAGATCTGAGATCATACCCTTAAAACCTGATCTGGATAATACCAGCGTAGGGACAAAAGCACAACCGTGCGTTTATAAGAATTTTAAATTCGACCGCCGTCCCTAAAGTTCAGGGGCGGCGGTTGGTCGTTTTTGAACGAAAGGAGAAACAAATGAAGAATTTAGAATTTAGAATTTGGAATTTGGAATTTACCAAGCGCAATTCCAAATTTATAAGTTCCGCTATTTATCATCAGTTCATCGTCATCATCATCGTCACCATCACCATCCTCATCACCGCTCCATTGCGGGCAGCGGCGATCAGAGGGCAGGCGCTGGATGCGATGACAGGCAATCCGGTCGAAAATGCCAGCGTCGTCATCGGGGACGGCGATATCGGCACAGCGACGGATTTGGCTGGCAGGTTCAATCTAAGCGGGCTTGATGAAGGGCAGATTTGGATTTTGACCGTCAGCCATATCGCATATCAAACCTTAGAGACGAAGGTTTCGGTCGGCGAAGCGCCGATAGTTTTGAAATTGACGCCGGTCGAACGGCGGCTGGCACAGGTTGTCGTCACCGCCGGCAGACTTAACAGCGCCGAAGCCGGCGGCTCGATTACCGACATCGACCGCCGGACAGTCGAACTGAATTACGCGGTGCAGGATATCCCTTTATTAGTCGTCGGGCAGACACCGGGCGCAACGGCTTTCAGTTGGTCCGGCAGCGCCGTCGGCGCGCAGAATTTACGGATCCGAGGCTTCGATACCGACCGGTTGTCGGTAACGGTCGAAGGCGTGCCGATGAACGACCCCGGCGAACATACAGTCTATTTTCAAGATACGCCTGATTTCCTTTCCAGCGCTTACGATCTGCAGGTTGAGCGCGGCGTATCGAGCCTGCGCGCCGGACCGGCTGGCTTGGGCGGCGGTTTGAACATTTCGACCGGCGATGTGGTCGCGAAACCGGCTTTGGACTTAACCTATCAAGCCGGTTCGTTCAACACTGAGCGACGGACGGTTCTATTCCGGTCGGGGCTGGTCGATGAACGTTACAACATCACCAGTCGTTTCAGCCGTGTAACAACCGACGGCTACCGCGACCATACCGGAGCCGATTTATGGGCGTATTTCCTGGCGGCTACGAGATACGACTCAAAGATGGTCACACGCTTGCAAACCTGGGGCGGGCAGGAAGAGATGGACGCCTATTGGTGGGGCATCGATAAAAATACTCTTCAACAAAACCGACGGGCAAACTATTCGGCTTGGAATAAAGCCTATCATGCTCAATTCTTCGGCGATGACAGCGTGAATTACACCGGCGAGCGGGACTGGTTTCAGCAGCCGCACTATGTCCTTCGCAATCAATGGCGTCTGCGCAATGACCTCGAACTCGACCAGTCGCTGTTCTACATCCACGGCTTCGGTTTCTATGAAGAGTATAAGGTCAACCGTAAATTTTCGGTCTATAATCTGCCGGTTGTCATCCGCGACCGGGACGGGGATGGCGTTCAGGACACCATAAGACGCAGCGATTTAGTTCATCGCAAGAATGTAACAAAAGACCAAATCGGCTGGCTGCCGCGGCTAGTTTGGACCCAAGACGCCGGCAAGGTCGAATTGGGATTGGAATTGAGACGTTTTACCGGAGAGCATTGGGGAACGGTCGTTTGGGTCAAAGAACTCGCCGGCGGCGCGCCGCCAGCCCACGAATGGTATCGCTGGCGAGCCGCGAAATATTATCTCGGCGGTTTTGTCAACTGCCAACGCCGGCTTAATCCACAATTTAAAATAGACGCCGGACTGCAAGTCCGCTCCATCCATTATCCTTGGGAGCGCGAGCCGCTCGGCGCTTTCGCGTGCTATAATTTCGACATCGATTATTTGTTCTTCAATCCGCGCTTGGGCTTGACTTACAAATTAGACGACCGGACAAGTCTATACGCCGCGTTCTCCGGCGCAGAGCGCGAACCTAATGAGGAACTTATTTTCAATGCCGATAATCCTTATGATATACCGAAATCGAAGAAATACGGACATTTTGAGATTGAACCTGAGCGCGTTTGGGATGTCGAAATTGGCGGGCGCCGCGCTTTCAGAGACTTCGATATTACCGGCAATATCTATGCAATGTTCTTCCGCAACGAGATTATCCCGACCGGTCATTTCGATGTCAACTCCGGCGAAGCGATAATGACCAATGCGCCGACCTCCAAGCGCCTCGGACTGGAACTTGATGTCGTCTATCGTCCGCCTATTCCCGGACTTTCGCTGAAAGGCAATCTGGCTTTGGGGCGGGCGGCTTTGGGCGATTATAAGTTTCATTACACCGCCTACGACGCCGATTGGAATTTGGTCGCCGATACGACGCTCAACCTGTCCGGCCATCGCATAGCGCTATTCCCGGAAATAGTGGCTAACCTTCAGGCGGATTGGGCTTACAAACCGTTCACATTATCATTACAGATGCAGCATATCGGCGAACAATTTATGGACAACCGCGAAGATGACGACGCCAAATTAGCCGGCTATACGCTCTTGAACGGCATCTTGCGCTGGTCGGTAATCAAGGCTGAGTCGGGGCGGATAGGGCTGGACTTGGAACTGCGGGGAATGAATCTGACGGATAAACTATATGAGCCTTACGGAGTAGTCGATGTGGAATACGGCACACCTTATTATATCCCAGCGTGCGGAAGACAGTGGTTCGGAGGAATTACATTGAAGTTGTAAGTTGGAAATTTGAAAAGTCACTTTGAGTGTATAGTGGGCGTCTCTGCCCGCCACAAGTAAAAAGGTGTAAGGTGTAAGTAAGACCTGCATACTTACACCTTTCACCATGAATCTTTCAATATATGGCTTCGACCTGATAGAACGCTGCATTCGACAGCGGGTTGGCATCGATAAATGTTGTATCTGGCGTCCATCCGATATAGGCGCGTTCTATGAATTCGCGGAACGGCTCGTCGGAGCGATAGACATAATAACCGCGCGGCAGGCGGGCTTCGAGGGGTCGGGCGTCCTGCGGCGGACGCCAGCGCAATATAATACGCGCATTGCTAAAAACCGGCTCGGCAAATTCTGTAACATTATAAAAAGGCCGCCAGTTAGCCATTGAATCGGCAATCTGTTGGGCGGTTTCGTTCTGGAAGGCGCGCAGCCGGTCGTTATTGAAATCGGGCGAACGCAGGAAACGCTCAGTTTTAGCAAACACCCAATTCTCCAGAGGAATAACATAGTCCCATAATCCTGTCCGCGCTGGATTGGTAAGTTTCCAGGTATCGACCGAGCCGACATTGTTGTAAGCCCAGTTGCGCCAGGCGATGATGCTCCGATTCAAGCGGCTGCCGGCGGGAGGATTATATCGCATCGACTCGAACTGGTCGTCGTATTCCGGCGGCACCGAACCAGCCCGCACCCAGAGTGGCGTGGCAATGCCGCCCAGCGGCGGGCCTAACATCGCCCAAGTTATGCATTCTTCGGGGCGTCCGCCATTGGGAACGCCTTGAATCACCAATGTCGCGCTGGTCGTCGAACGGCATATCGCTGCGAAATTCGGCACTGCGCCATAAGGATTATTTTCGTAATAGCCCTGAAACGGCAGCGGATAAGGGTTTATGCCGATGCTGGATAGATCGCGGGCGACTTCCCTCAATATAAACTCCGGCGTTAGTCCGTCGGTTTCGACAGCCTGCTTGAATTTGATAAAGGCGCGGTTATGACGATGGATGCCGTGCCAAGTATCGTCAAGCGAATTGAGCGGTCCGCTGTGGGCATAATTGGAGCGGACGATGAAGCCGTCGGCGGCGTCGGCAGCGTTATAGCGCGTATGCCCGAACTGCGCCGCTTCGACAATCGCTGCGCCGCCATAGGCGTCGATGACCTGATAAGTATAGCCGTAGCGGCCTGAGACATCGACTCTATCGGCGGAATCGAGGAAGGCTTCGAAATCATCGACAGTGCGGCACTTGGACAGGGCATACCACATCGTTGCGCCGTCGTTATGGGGACCGTGTGTTGCGAAATTATGCGCGTCGGTGTTGGCAACTGCGAAGCCGAGCGCATTTACGCCGCCATAACATTCCAGCCGTTCATTGTCGCTGGTATAGCCGATGAATGGAATCGGGCCCTGGTCCCAATAGCGGAATTCCATTGCTTCGCCGCCGCCGCGATCGCGGTTCTTCCAGATGAGCGGTCGTCCGTCGGGCGTAGCCCGTCTGGAGGCTACTCCGGCGGAAGTCTGGTTTAAATCGACCGGCGGCTCAGGTCCTTCGCTCAAATCGATGAGCGTCGGTCCCAAAGTTAACGGCAGCAAAACCCAGAGCCAGACCAATAAAATAAGGCCGGGATGTCGTTTAAATTTCAATAGATATTTTTGTGAGGTTATTGTCCATTTTTCATTAGAGGTAATTGCAAAAGTGTTGGATTTATTAACTGATGGCAAGGCGGACGCCCTCGTCCGCTGCATTCTAGGCTTGGTTTTTGGCGGACGAGGGCATCCGCCTTGCTATGGTCCGAGTTTTCTATATTAATCATCACTTTTGCAATTTACTCATTATAAATTAATATAGTGAACAATTTCGCCCAAAACAATAGCCGTGCGTACATTTTACGAATCGTCGCTATGCACAAGGTTAAAAGTCTCACACTGCGGCACAATGAGTTAGTTCCCTATCCTTGCAGTGGTCGGCCTCACTCAGTTAATCTTCCTTCCCACCGGTCAGTCTTACTCAGATTTATCTTCCTTGAGTTCTTTGAAATATTCGTTGGCGCGCCGCAGGCGCGTCATTCTTGCGTGGCAGGAATCCAAACCAGTCTAAAATATTGCTGCGCTTAACTTAACATAAGTTTAGTCTGGATAGATATTACGATTAGTATATATAGAGCTAATTGTAAAAGTGATGATTAATCCAGAAAATTCAGACATGGCAAGGCGGACGCCCTCGTCCGTCGAAAACCAAGCCAAGCATAGAATGCGGCGGACGAGGGCGTCCGCCTTGCCATCAGTTAATCCAACGTTTTTGCAATTACCTCTATAGTTAACATAATTATATAACTCCGGTAATTATAATTACTTGACAAACGCCCGTCCCCGTTTTCGCGGGGATAAACTCTTGGAGGCAAGAGGCGCGTTCAGAGTTTTTATGAATATTTCAAATGACGCTATAAAATACGAAAAAAATACATCATCCAATTAAAAAGTATCTTCTTTTACTTCCTCATAACCTTGACAAAAGAAATATAAAACGCTATTTTATTCGTAATTTTGCGATGAATAATTAGCGGTTTAAAGGTCGGCTTCCGAACCGCCCTCCAAGCCGCAGCCGAACACTTTTCATTTACTTTCTTATTTGCAATCAAGATATTTAGCGCTAATCTATCTAAGCAATGCCTAAGTTACAAACGACCGAGAAAGACAAGCCTCCCGGTTGGCGCGGACACAATGGCGACCGGCGCTTAGCGGCGCGTCCACGTGCCAAACTTGGGCCTGTGCCTAACCTCGAAGAATATGTCCGCCCGGACTGGTGGCGTGGGATATTCAACTCGCTCTATCTAAAGACCGACGCCGATGTGGTCGATGATGCAGCGATTACCCGCACTGAGGTAGATCTGTTCACCGACATTTTACGTTTGACTGTCGAGCAAGCAATGCTTGACCTTTGCTGCGGGCAGGGGCGTCACTGCCTCGAATTCACCCGGCGAGGCTTTCGGAATATCGAAGGTCTTGACCGCTCGCACTATCTCATTCAGCGCGCCAAATCGGCGGCGCGCAGCGAAGGGCTTTCAGTTCGCTTTCGTGAAGGCGACGCCCGCAAACTGCCATTCATACCTGACAACTTCGATGTCGTGATCATTCTGGGCAATAGTTTTGGCTATTTCGAGAGCGTGCAGGACGACTTGCGGGTTTTGAGAGAGGTTTTCCGCGTGCTTAAGCCCTGGGGCAAGTTGCTCATCGATGTGACCGATGGGGGATTTGTCAAGGCGCATTACCAGCCGCGCTCGTGGGAATGGATTGACCGCAAGCATTTCGTCTGCCGGGAGCGGTCGCTGTCAGCCGGCGGCGACCGACTCATTACCAGAGAGGTCGTCACCCATATCGAAAAGGGCGTGATAGTTGACCAGTTCTATGCTGAAAGGCTTTACAGCCGCGAGTCGCTGGCCGAACTTATGCGCTCGGCCGGCTTTAGCGAGTTCACCGTGCACCGCGAGTTCTCGCCGAATTCGACGCGTAATCAGGACTTGGGGATGATGGAACAGCGCATCATCGCTGTGGCGCTGGCGCGAAAAGACTGGACGCCGCGCCGGCGCAAAACTAAAATCGAACGTCGCAGCATTATCGTCCTTCTAGGCGACCCGAACAAGCCTGACCCGCTCAAGCCCTTCACCCGCTTCGACGACGACGACTATTATACCATCGACCAGTTGAAAAATGCGCTGAACGAGTTGGAAGGCTATCATTTCCAGTATCTTAACAACCACGACACGCTCGAACAAGATCTAAAGAAATACGTCGGCAAGTTCGATATGGTCTTAAACCTTTGCGACGAAGGCTTGATGAATGACCCGATGAAGGAGTTGCACATTCCGGCTATTTTGGAGCAGCACGACATTCCTTATTCGGGAGCCGGCCCACAGTGCCTTGCGCACTGTTACGACAAATCCTTAGTGCGCGGCGTGGCGAAGGAAATGGGCATTCCGGTGCCGGAAGCCTTCTTAGTCAAACCGGAAGATATCGCCTTCGAACTGCCGGTCGCCTTTCCGCTCATCGTCAAGCCGAATTATGGCGATTCATCTTTCGGCATCACACAGAACAGCATCGCTTATAATTATGAAGAATTATCCAACGCTATCCTTGATATACGTTCCAAATTCGGTTATGATAAACCGATGTTAGTGGAGGAATTCTTAACCGGCGCCGACATCAGCGTGGGTATCATCGGCAATCCGCCTGAGTCGTATCAAGTTCTGCCGATAATAGAGGAGGACTATTCTCTGTTGCCGTCAGGGTTGCCGCGCATTTGCGGGTATGAGGCAAAATGGCAGCCGGATTCGCCTTATTGGAATCTGCGCTCTATTCCCGCTGACCTACCCGAAGAGACGCGCCGGCTCATCATCGAATATTGTGCGCGCCTCTTCGTTCGACTGAACTGCCGGGATTATGCTCGTTTCGACTGGCGGCTGGATGCGGCTGGCAATCCGAAGTTATTGGAGGTCAATCCCAATCCGGGCTGGTGCTGGGATGGACATCTGGCGAAAATGTTCATCCTCAACGGCGGAAATTACGCCGGAATGCTGCAGATGATTATTCAATCGGCGGAACGCCGCCTCGGACTACGGGCTATAGACGACAAGCGCGAAGAGACGCCGAACGGTTAATACTAATGACTAATACCAAGTTGCAATCAATCGGATGATAAATGTCAAAACAAATTCACAACATATTAAACGGAAGAAACGGATAATCCTGATAAAGCGCTGTGTTAATCCGTTCTATCCGTTTAATCCGTTGTAAAATTTGAATCCCTTTATTATTCATTTGAATGCAAATTGGTATAACGCTGACGTTATGTCATAGTAAAAATGATTTGTGTTATGCTAAACGTAGTGAAGCATCTCGTCAGGACTGCGGAGATGAGGTCCTTCACTGTGTTCAGGATGACATTTATATAGACATACGCAATGATTTTTGACGCTAAATCTAGCTCGGTTTCTTTGAAGCCGGACACAACATCGATATATTAGAGGTATATCTGGAGAGTTCATTCACTGCGCTCGATTGGGCTGTCTTGGGAGTGTATCTTGCTCTTTTAGTGATTTCCGGCGTCTATTTAGCGCGGCGGCAGACTTCGACCGACGACTACTTCCGCGCAGGGGGGTGTATTCCAGCCTGGGCGGCGGCAATTTCGCTGCTGGCGACATCGCTCTCGGCGGCGACTTTCATCGGCGGTCCGCAACAAGCCTTCAAAGGCGACCTGACCTATTTATCCGCTAACATCGGCGGAATAATCGCCGTCTTTATCGTAGCGTTCTTTTTTATCCCGGCTTTTTTTCGGGAGAAGGTCGCTACTGTTTATGGACTGCTAAACAATCGATATGGGCTTACGGCGCAGCAGGCTGCCGGCAGCGCTTATTTAATAGGGCGCCTCTTCGCCAGCGGCGCGAGGCTCTATATTGCTGCCCTGCCGATGTCGCTGATTATTTATGGCGATACCCAAATCGACCATCTACTCCTCGCAATTCTAGTAATGACCGTCAGCGGAATTTTCTACACGCTCATCGGCGGGATTCGCAGTGTAATTTGGAGCGATGTTATACAGACGGTTATCTTCACCGGCGCCGCTCTCACCGCCATAATCATCCTGCTCGACCGCATTCCTGTCACTTTCGGTCAAATCATCGACATCCTCAAGCATCCCGGCGCAGGGCAGCCTTCCAAGTTGACACTGTTGAAATTGGGTTTTGCGGGTTTCGAGCCGCAGCATACTTACACTATTTTGACCGCCGTTTTCGGCTTCACGCTTTTAAATTTAGGCGCTTACGGCACCGACCAGGATATGACCCAACGGATGTTGACCTGCCGGAATGCTGCGCAGGGCAGCCGGTCGGCGGTCGTCGGCGTGCTCATCGGCATTCCGGTCGTAATGCTGTTTATGTCCGCTGGTCTGCTGTTGTGGGTGTTTTATCAGCGGCCGGATGTGATGGGCGCGGCTGCGCCGGGCTACGCGCTCGAAGGCAGCCGCGAGGTGTTCCTGACCTTCATCATCCGCGAGATGCCGCCCGGGATGACCGGATTGATGCTGGCGGGTCTATTTGCCGCTGCGCTGTCAACATTGAATTCCGGCTTGAACGC
>VGIO01000118.1 GCA_016867855.1 Calditrichota bacterium | reverse complement strand
GAATTGTCCGTCTCACCTATCGCCCTGCCAGAAATAAAGAAATTGATTCATTCCTTAACATTCGAAGAAGCCAAAGCGATGGCCGCCATTGCTCTAACCTTCGACACAGCCTCCGAACTGAGAGAATTTTGTCAGGAAACGATGAAGCACCGCTTTGCGGAACTGCCGATATGGTTCAGCGAGGTTTAGAGATGATGAATTGGATAGACCAGAGGTAGGGCGGGCGTCTTTGCCCGCCACCTTTGAATTACCGTCGACTACAGCGAGTGGAAGGTAGCCCGGCTTCTTGAAGCCCGGAATTAAGATGGCAGGCGGAGACCGCCTGCCCCACTTTATCACCATCATCATCATCATCATCATCATCATCATCATCATCATTAAAGAGTAGTCTATGTTCAACCGGTTATTTGTCCTTTCGCTGGTCTTGGTCGTCTTCGGACTCGGCTGCGGGACAAAGTCGGACGCCGGCAGCAATGCGCGGCTGGAAGTCCGCAAGGCAGCCGTTGCTGGGCAGTTTTATCCGGATGATGCAGAAAAACTGCGGTTGGCCATTAACAATTTTATGTCTAATCGGTCATTTCTCAAACAATACTGGCCAATACCATCCGGAAAGTCAATAGAATATCACAATTCCCATCAAGATGTTTTTCCTCTTGAAATTGTTGACCAACCATTAGCATTAATTGTCCCGCACGCAGGTTATGTTTACAGTGGTCAAATTGCGGCAGATGCATTTGGAATGGCAAGTAAGAGTAAATATGATGTAATTATTGTCATTGGGACGAATCACACCACAGCCGGCTTCGACGGTATATCGATCTATGCCAAAGGCGCGTTTGAGACGCCTTTAGGACAGGTTGCCATCGATGAAGTAATTGCCGAACAAATCTTGGACGCTGATAAAGAATTCACTTTCAATCGTGAAGTCCACAAACGTGAACACTCTATCGAAGTCCAACTACCGTTTATCCAAGTCTTATTCCCAAATACGAAAATCGTTCCGATTGTCATCGGTCTGCCCGACTTGCGAAGATGCCAGAGACTGGGAAAGGTATTGGTAAATATCGCCAAACAGAAAAGAATTCTTATAGTCGCGAGTTCCGACCTTTCTCATTATCCAAACTATGAAGATGCTTGCAAAGTTGACAAAGGGACGATGGAGTCTATTGTATCACTGGATGGCGAAAAACTGCAAAATACGATACAAAAACAAATACATTCCGGTATCGCCAATCTCTCGACTTGCGCCTGCGGAGAAGGTCCTATTTTGACCGTGATGGCTGCGGCCAACGAGTTAGGCATTAGATTTCGCGATATGGTCAGTTATGCCAACTCTGGCAATTGCTTGATTGGCGACCGTAATCGTGTGGTTGGATATGGCGCGATCGTGATGTCAAAAAGAGAAGGTGTAGTGTGCCTTCCACCAAAATTCACCGACCAAATAGAAAATCAATCTATGGAAGAATTAGAATCAACCGATAAACAAGCGCTTCTCAAATTCGCCCGGCAGTGCATCACCCAGTATTTGACGACCCAGATTACGCCTCTGCCGCGGGGATTTTCGACGGCTGCCGACCAGAAACTGGGCGCGTTTGTAACGCTCACCAAGCACGGCGAACTGAGGGGCTGTATCGGGCATATGTCGCAAGACCTGCCGCTGAAGCAGGTGGTGGGGATGATGGCGCTGCACGCCGCGCTGAACGACCACCGCTTTTCGCCGGTTACGGCGGATGAACTAAAGGATATCGAGATAGAAATCTCGGTCTTGACGCCGACCAAGCCTGTCAAAGGATATGAGGACATAGTCGTTGGACGTGATGGGGTAGCGCTTGAGAAGAGCGGCTATTCGGCGGTATTCCTGCCGCAGGTCGCCCCGGAGCAAGGCTGGACGCGCGATGAAATGCTCGAACATTTGAGTATGAAAGCCGGACTATCGCGCGACGCCTGGCGCAAAGGGGCTAAGTTCTCGACCTTTCAGGCGATTGTGTTCAATGAAGGGGAGTTTAAGTGAAATGATATGGACAGGATGGACAATATGGGCGAGATGGACAAAAGGGACGATATTCGATACCTTATGACGGTTGATGGAGATTAAGCAGAAGATTTCGGCATCAGCGGCCGCATTAGTTGCTATTGGATTTGCCTCGATCCTAGGGCAAATTGTGCTGTTGCGGGAACTGAATGTCGCTTTCTACGGCGTCGAATTAATCTACCTTTTAGCGCTGGGAATATGGCTGCTCTGGTCGGCAGTGGGAGCAATATGCGGGCGGTGGTTATTTCGCTCAATGCGCTCCCCGCATCTGAATATTCTCTTCATCCTCCTCGCCTTTATCCTGCCTTTGGATATCGCCTTTATCCGCGCTGTCCGGCCGTTGTTCAAAGCCGTGCCGGGGGCGTTTTTACCATTGACCACCCAGTTAAGCGCGATGACGCTGGCGGCGCTGCCGATAGGCATCTTATTAGGAATGATGTTTGTCTTGGCAGCAAGGTATTATATCGCAGATGGGCATTCTCTGGCGAAAGCCTATGCGCTGGAATGTCTCGGCGGCGTTATTGGAGGCTTACTTGGCACACTGTTGTTGCACTTCAGCATATCAAATCTTGTGGCTGGAATGACTTGCTGCCTGCTGACCATTATAATCCTTTTCTATTATTTTAACAAAGTCGAACGGATAATCAGTTCTCTCATTGTCTCGATTTTATTATTGTCGATTATCGGCGGGGAGTCTATTGATAAATCGACGACGCGTTGGACGCACCCCAATTTAGTCGTGGTAAAGGACACGCCTTACTGTCGTATCGCAGTCGATACCCTCGCCGGACAGATTGCATTGTTCGAGAACGATGCCTTGGCTTACGATAATGAGAGCGCGGCAGCCGAAATATTCGTCCATCTATCGACTTTACAACATCCTAATCCCCAGCGGATACTCATTTTAGGCGGAGGTCTGTTTGGCTTGGTCGATGAGGCGCTCAAGCATCGCCCGCAAAAGATAGTCTATGTCGAACTCGATAGAGTATTTCTCGATATAGCGCAGCCAATACTCCAAATCGATAGAACTGGATTTTGGGATTACTCAATCGTGCAGATTTTTACTGCTGACCCGCGTAAATTTCTATATTCCAATCGCGCCAGTCCTTATATTCCTCTCTCACAGGCAGAAACGCTATCAACTCCTTCCCCGCTTGCGGGGGGGAATATGGGAAGGGATATTTCTGATACTTTAATCCCCTCCGAATTCGACCTCATCCTGCTCGGGATGCCCGAACCTTCATCCGGGCAAGCCAATCGATACTACACCGAAGAATTCTTTCGGCTCTGTTCGCAGCGACTTTCAAAGGGAGGTATTTTGGCTTTCAGATTAAGGTCGGCTGAAAACCTCTGGACTGGTCAGATGCTGCAACGCGCCGGTAGTATCTATCGAGCCTTGACCAAGGTCTTTGCCGATGTAGTTATTCTGCCCGGAACGACGAATGTGATAACCGCCGCGCCCAATCTATTGCTACAAACGCCGGAAGTTCTGGTTAACCGGTTGCTACAGCGCAACATCGAAGCCCGGTCCATCAATTCCGAACTCATAAATTACCTTTATACTAATGACCGCTTCCGGCAGATCAATACTGAAATCGCTTTTATCGCGGCGCCGGTCAATACCGACGCCCATCCGATTTGCTATCAACTGACGACTCTCATCTGGCTGTCGCAGTTTTTACCGCAGTTGTTCAAGGTGAACACGACCATTGTTTTCGACCGGATAGATTGGATTTGGTTTGGTTTAGGCTTGACAGTTGTTTTATTTATGCTGCGATTCGCTCGAATCAGTCCTTTCATAATAGTCGGACTGGCCGGGCTTATAGGAATGCTCTTGGAAAGCGCGTTGTTGTTAGGCTATCAAATCAAGCAGGGCATTCTGTATCAAGATATCGGTATATTATTGAGCGCGTTTATGTTGGGGATGACCGCCGGGGCTTACACGGCGCCGCATTTAAGATTATTCTCACACTCTATTAATTCCGTCCGCAAACGAGAAAGCAACTATAGCAAGTTGATTTTTCTACTAATACTTACGACGCTCGCGGTTTTTGCCTTCGGTTCGCAATTGTTTTTAAAAACAAACTGGTTATCGAACCTGCTCTGCTTTGGAGCAGGAATGTTTTTAAGCGGTTTTTTAACAGCCGCGATATTTGCGCTTGTTAGCGCGTCGCAGCCTGAATCGCCGAAGAAGATTATATCGCCTCTATATGCCTCCGACCTAATCGGCGGTTGTGTTGGGATTGTGGCTGGCAGCATCTTTTTTGTCCCGTTTTTAGGGCTTTCAGCAACGTTAAAGATAGCTGCGATTTTGGCTTTGGCGGGATTGATATTGGTTTGATGAAATAAAAGTGGACAAAATAGAAGAAAGGGACTAAAAAGTCAGCAAACTCAAAATGAACATTAAATATAAACTATTGTCCAATCTTATGTTGCGGGCCTTATTCTTAAGCCTCTTGACCGGCTGCGCGCCGACTGTCAGGCTGGAAGAGTCCTCGTTAGTTTTGATGCCGGGATGGTTCTGGCGGACGACCGTCGAAATCAACACACACCTGGCGGTCGGCTATGCGCCGGTCTATTACAACCTCGCGACGAGTTATGATGCGGCGTTCGATGATGCGGCGTTGAGAATGTTCACGGACCGGCGCTGCCGGATAGTCGGCGAGCGCGGCAGCGCTTGGGAAGGCAGCGCGGTGATGTCGCTCGGTTCAAACTTACGCATCGAAGCCGATACCGCTGGATTTGCCGTATTCAAATCTGGCTTGGCGCGTCTCGACTCGATCTCTTCAGCCGGCCTCGCAGCGATGTTAGTTGGCACGCGAATCACACAAGTTGACAAGATGCCGCATCCGCCGCCGCCGATTAGAGACATTCAATTATCCACTAATCCGACTGTCATAACCGGACTAGGTTCGGCGCTGTTGTATCACCAGCCGGCTTCTAGTTGGCTCGAAGCCGAACGGACCGCGCGCCTCGAAGCGGCTATGGCGGCTGCCACTCGCATGCGCGGTGAAGCGGCGGACATTGGTTCATCGTCGCTCAAGACAACTTTAATCGAAGTCGATGTCCAAATGAAAAACATCCGCACTATCGCCAGGACGATTGATACCCTGAACAAGACCGTTTGGATTAAAGTCGAAGCCAAAGTCGAATCCACAGGAAATTTCCTGTCAGAATGATCTTTTCAAAACATCTTAAGACCGATTTATTATCTTATCATTGTAATATACATTTAGTATTGGTTGACATTTAAAGCGTAATTTAATTAATTTATAATAATGTTAACAGCCAAATACGCTGAAATCAAATTATAAATGTCTCAAAAACCTATCATCTTTACATCTTGGCGCGACCTGCCGCTGATGACGGCGTCGCTGGGCGACACAACAGTCAATAAGACCGGTTCGTGGCGCAATGTTGAGCCGCATCATATCGAGCAGACACCGCCGTGCAGTTTCCGCTGTCCGGCCGGCAACGATGTCGTCGGTTTTGTAACCTTAGCCTCTGAAGGGCGTTTCGAAGACGCCTGGCGCGTTTTAGCGCAGACTTCACCGTTCCCTGGCGTTTGCGGGCGGGTCTGCCCGCATCCCTGCGAAGTCGAATGCAACCGCGCCGACCTCGGCGGGCGCGTCAACATCCACAATATCGAGCGTTTCCTCGGCGACCGCTTCCGCGATAATCCACCGGCTATGGATAAAGCCGCGCTGACCGGTAAAAAGGTCGCTGTCATTGGCGCAGGCCCGGCCGGGCTGTCGGCAGCCTATCACCTGACGCTCAAAGGCCATTCGGTTACCGTTTATGAAGCGCACCCTAAAGCCGGCGGGATGATGCGCGTCGGCATCCCCGACTATCGCCTGCCGTCGGAAGTTCTGGAGGCTGAAATCCAACGGATTGCGTTCCTGGGCGCCAAAATTATCACGAATACAAGGATTGGCAAGGATATTCAATTCGCTGATTTGATGGACAGGTTCGATGCGGTGTTTTCGGCAACTGGCTTGACTGTCAGCCGGCCTTTAGGCGCGAAGAACGACCATCACTTCGGCGTTTTATCAGGCACGGAAGTGTTGCGGCGCATCAACCTGGGGCTGGAAGCCGGCGTCGGGCAGCGAGTAATGGTGGTCGGTGGCGGCAACACGGCGATGGATGCGGCGCGGTCACTGCAACGACTCGGTAAAGATGTCCGCCTTATGTATCGCCGCACGCGCGCTGAGATGCCCGCCATCGCGGAGGAAATCGATGAACTCATCGAAGAGGGAATACCTATCGACTTCTTAGCCACGCCGGTCGAGGTTATGACCGAAGGTCAGCGTTTGACTGGCGCCAAGTGCATCCGGATGCAACTCGGCAAGCCGGACGCCTCTGGCCGGCGGCGTCCGGAGCCTATCCCCGGCAGCGAATTCGTGGTCGAACTGGATAACATCGTCACCGCCATCGGCGAGACTGCCGACTTGGACTATCTGCCGCCGGAAATCAAGCAGATTACGGCCTGGAACATTCCCGCCGACGAATTGGGCCGCACGCCGGTCAATAGATTTTACGCCGGCGGCGATGTTGCCGACGGCGCCGGCACTGTCACGGCCGCCATCGGCTTCGGACGTAAAGCAGCCATTGCGATGGATGTAATGCTGATGGAGAAACAAATACCTAATAAGGCGGCTGTTTCGCCTTCGCTGCAAAATTGTTCGACCTATGTCGTCCGCTACGATGATCTGAATTTTGCTTACTTTGAATATCTCGAGCGGCTTGAACCGGCGCACCTGCCACCGGTCGAACGTGTCAAATCCTTCGATGAAGTGCGCAGTGGATTTAACGAAAACGAGGTTTTACAGGAATCTCAGCGCTGTTTCAGTTGCGGCGCTTGTCCGGCTTGCGACAACTGCTGGATTTTCTGCCCTGACGCGGCTGTGCACCGCGTGTTTAACAGCCCCGACCGACTCTACTTCGTAGATTACGATTACTGCAAGGGCTGCGGGCTTTGCGCGGCTGAATGCCCACGGGCGTGCATTGTGATGAAGGCCGTGCACTGAAATAATATTAACTGGGACGGTTCATAGTAATATTTTTAAAAAGCGAACACGAGGTTCGCCCGTATGGCGATGCTTGTCATCGCCCATAATTCAATTAAAAGAAATTCGCTATAATTTGCACCCCTTAATAATTATAAGGTGTAAGTAATATAATGTCATCTACTTACACCTCACGCATTATACCTTTTTAACTTATAACTTACAATTTTCAACTTGTAACCAAATCAGGAAATAAAATGGAACTCAAAGGTTCTCAAACCGAACGCAACCTCCTCGCTTCATTTGCCGGCGAGTCGCAGGCGCGCAACCGTTACACTTACTATGCTTCGAAAGCCAGGAATGAAGGTTTTCCGCGCATCTCCGCTATATTCGAAGAGACAGCCAACCACGAGAAGGAACACGCCAAACGGCTCTACAAATTCCTCGAAGGCGGTGAAGTCGAAATTACAGCGGCTTTCCCTGCCGGCGCTATAGACACAACGCTGGCAAATCTGCGCCACGCCGCCGCCGGCGAGCGCTATGAACATCAGACGATGTATCCCGAATTCGCCAAGGTCGCCAAAGCGGAAGGCTTCACGACCATCGCCAAGGTGTTCAGCGCTATCGCCGTCGCCGAGAAATGGCACGATGCCCGTTACACCGCGCTTGCCGACCAGTTGGAAGCCGGGACGCTTTTCAAACGCGAAGCCCTGACGCAGTGGCGCTGCACCAACTGCGGCTATATCCATAAAGGCGCCGGCGCACCGGACGAATGCCCGGCTTGCGCCCATCCGCAAGGGTATTTCGAGGAATTCAAGGAGTGACTTAAACACAGAGGCACAGCGGACACGAAGGAATTAGGGGGGATTCCTTCGTGTTCGGAGGGAATGGTGAGTGTTATATGAACGAAGTGAAGCGCCTCGTCCCCCGCTTTCAGATGATATGCTTCACTATGTTCAGCATAACGCGACAGGGCATAGATGACATAGCGCTAGGATATAAAGTTCTTGAATTTTCACATTTTCATTTGCATTTTGAAAATTCTTCTTATAGATTAAACTATATAGGTAGAATACTGACACGCGTCCGGGTTGCCAACTTGTTCGACCCGGACAAAACACTTGAATTGACTGTCCTGGTGGACACCGGCGTGTCGCATTTGACGCTGCCTAAAGCCTGGCAGGAACAACTCGGAAACCTAAGAGTATTCCGGGAGGTCGAGTGCGTTACTGCCACACAGGAGTCTGCGACCGGCTCGGTGTGTGGTCCCGTCGAGATTCAAATCGAGGGCTTCAAGCCGATTAGCGGTGAAGTGTTGTTCCTCGAAATGCAGCCTAAGGACGGGCAATACAAGCCGTTGCTCGGCTATCTGCCTTTGGAAGCCTCCAATGTTGCGGTGGATATACTCGGGCAGAGGTTGATTGAAGTGAAGTATACGGATTTAAGATGAACCGCCACGAGATGATGGAAGCTCTTGCTAATAGGTCAAAGAGTCAATCGCTTTCGCGGTATTCAGGCTCGGGCTCTTCGTTGCTTTTTTAAATTTAATCTATCAGGAGTAGTCAACATTGGGGCTTACTAACGCCCACCTCATTTTAAGCAATCCTCGCCTGCCTGACCTTAAACCGGTTGAGGTAAAAGCGCTCGCCGACACCGGCGCCACGCACCTCTGCATACCGGAACATATTAGGCTGCAACTCCGGCTTGAAGAAATCGACCAGAAAGAAGTCGTTCTTGCCGATGGCTCCTTGAAGTCTATTCCCTATGTCGGTCCAATCGAATTGCGCTTCAAGAATCGCGTGGGCTTTGCCGGCGCATTAGTTAAGGGCGACCAAGTCCTGCTGGGCGCTATTCCGATGGAAGATATGGACTTGGTGGTTATTCCAAGGACCCGGCGGGTGGATGTCAATCCAGCAAGTCCGAATATGGCGACGAGTATTGTCAAGGCTGTCAATCTGCGTCACACCGATCGTAATGTCCCTGAGAAAGTAGGAAGCGCCTGCGGAGGAACTTTTAAAAACGAAGAGCCTGCGTCGAAACAGGCGCAGGCTCTTTGTGTTCTAAACTTAAAAACCAAGGTTTAGTTTGAAGTTCGAATGGGACGATAAGAAAGCGAAAAACAATCTGCAAAAGCATAGTGTCTCCTTTGAGGAGGCAAGAAGTGTTTTTACGAGTTTCCTGTCCGTGGATTTCCCGGACGAGGAGCATTCGGAGTCGGAAGAACGATGGCTCAAATTAGGACCATCCAATGGGAATCGACTTCTTATTATTTCCTATGTCGAACGTGGAGAGCATATTCGAGTTATTAGCGCCCGCGCGGCAACCAAACGAGAAATCAAAGCCTATGAAGAAAGAAAACCTAGAGAATAACGAGGAAGATACAATGCGGCCGGAGTACGACTTCGACTATTCCAAAGCCGTATGGGGAAAACACGCCCAGCGTCTGATAGATGAAGGCTCCAATACGGTCGTCATCCAGCCTGATGTATTCAAAATCTTCCCTGACTCAGCCTCCGTCAACGACGCGCTGCGTAAATTCATCGCTATCAGCAAAATTACTGCACCAAAGAAGGCAACGCCGCGAAAACGCAGGTCAACAAAGGCAGCGCCGAAGAGCGCAGGCGCAGCGGTGGTAGTATGATTGCGGACAGAAAAACAAACAGCAATATTGATTCGAGGGAAAATGGGGCTTACTAATGCCCACCTGATTTTAAGCAATCCACGCCTGCCGGACCTTAAACCGGTTGAGGTCAAAGCGCTCGCCGATACAGGCGCCACGCACCTCTGCATACCGGAACATATTAGGCTGCAACTCCGGCTTGAAGAAATCGACCAGAAAGAAGTCGTTCTTGCCGATGGCTCCTTGAAGTCTATTCCCTATGTCGGTCCAATCGAATTGCGCTTCAAGAATCGCGTGGGCTTTGCCGGCGCATTAGTTATGGGCGACCAAGTCCTGCTGGGCGCTATTCCGATGGAA